>NZ_CP115670.1:0-304302 GCF_027886475.1 Corynebacterium sp. SCR221107 | reverse complement strand
AAGGCGGCCGCTAGTGCCATTGCGCTGAGCGCACCCATAGCGTATTCCAGCGTGGACATCCCCCGGTCATCGCCTAGTAATACGCTGATGCGATGGCGCAGGCAGCCACAGTCCTCGAGGTGGTCTGCGGCGTCGACCTCAATCGGGCCGGGGTGGGTGTGGTCGGTTTGAACAGGGTAATGAGTGCTTTCTTGCGCCTCGAAAAGCGCATCGAGTGCAGCGGTCATGATGGGTTACCTACTTTCTTTTGAGTGTTCGATCACCTGATTGTTGCCACTACAGTGGCGCCATGCCCTGCCCCAGGGTGATCACGACCGGGGCCAGACCCAACACGATGAAGGCGGGCAGGAAAAACAACGCCAGCGGTATGGCTATGAGCACGCCGGCGCGCTCGGCGCGGCTTTCGGCTTCGGCCCAGGCGGCGTCGTCCAGCGTGGCCGCCAGGTTGCGGCACGACGTTGCCATCGCGGCACCCGATCGGTGCGAGTTGCGCGCGATCAGCGCCATCTCCTGGCAGCCCTCCAGCCGGGCAATCGGGTCCCACGCGGTGATGGGATCCACGCCCAGGCGCAGCATCGTGGCCACCTGAGCCCACGCGTTCGTGCCCGTGGACTCCGCCACCACCTGCGCGGCCGCCTGCGGGGACAGCCCCGAGCGCAGGCACGCCGCCACGAGCTCGAGCTCCCCGGCGCGCGCTAGATGCTCGCCTGCCTTCTTTCCCCGCGTTGATCTTCGGGGGCCATCGCGCGGGGTGCGCGGGCCTTGACCGATGCGCACCAGTCTGGTCGATCGCGGTTCGGTGATCACCAGTGCCGTGGCTATCGCAAGTCCCAAAATTATTCCGCTCATGCTGCCTGCCTCATGATCTTCTCGGACACAAGGAGCCCGGCGCATTCCAACCCGACCCCCATCACGAGAAGGATTCCGCCGAGGGGGTGGGTAAGCAGGAATGCGGGGACGTTTACCCCCATGGCAAATCCCATGCCGATGCCGAAAATGGGCATGACGGCGAGGATTGCGGCGGTGACCTGTGCTCCTTGCATCTTGGCCTGGGTCTTTCGCGCCTGCGACGTGGCCTTGTCGATGCGCCGACGGGCCTGCTCGACCATTTCCAGCTGCGAGATGCCGTGCGCGTGGGCCACCGACCACGCCCGGGCGAGGGTGCCGAGCTCGGGGATGGCCTCGCCCGACCTGCTCAGGCTTGCAGCCCCATCCCCGCCGGCCAAGGCGGTGCGCGCCGCCACGAGCAGGGCCGTGGCCACGGCCGCGTTGGTGTCTTCGAGTTCTGTCCCGGCGCGTTCGATGGAGTGCCCCACCTGCGCGCCCGCCCGCAATTCGCCCGCGATGATGGCCATTGCGGTGGCGACGGCGGCGCCGTCGGCAAGCATCTTCTTTTGCCTGCGACGGCTGCGCACCAGGTGGGTTGCGGTAGCCCCCACCACCATCGCCGCGATGGCAGGCAGCAGGTAGGAGCGCAGGGCAAACAGGGCGGCGGCAGCAGCAAGCGCACCGACGATCCGGTTGATGCCACCTAGGCGGGTGGCGTTGTGTGGGCCGACACGCCGCCGGGGCGCACCAGCGCCGATGATGAGTGCCGCCAACGCGACGGCCCCGGCAATCTCAAGCGGAATCATGGCGGTCACCCCCTTCGCGCGCCCAGAGGACCCGCGGTGGCCCGTCGAGGCGCCCGAGTTCGCCGATCTGCGCCAGTTGCCTTCGCCCGCGGACTTTGCGCATGACCAGCACCAGCGGGTTGGCGGCCTGCGCCTGGGCGTGCAGGGCGGTTCTGCTCATGCCGCCGAGCGCGGCCAGGGCCTCGAGCCGGGCCGGCACTTCTTCCAGCGAGTTGGCGTGGATGGTGCCGGCGCAGCCTTCGTGGCCGGTGTTCAAAGCGGCCAGCAACTCAACGACCTCCGCGCCCCGAATCTCGCCGACGATGATCCGGTCGGGGCGCATGCGCAGTGATTGTTTGAGCAGGTCGGCCATGGTGATCTCGCCTTGGCCTTCGGTGTTGACCGCCCGGGTGACGAGGGTGAGCACGTGCGGGTGCTCGGGGTTGAGCTCGGCGGTGTCTTCTATGCAGATGATGCGCTCGCGCTTGTCGACGTCGGCAAGCATGGCAGCAAGCAGCGTTGTCTTCCCGCTTCCGGTACCGCCGACGATAAGGAAGGAGCGTCGTTGCGCCACCACGGCGCGCAACAGGTCAGCCGCCTCCTCGTCAAAGGTGCCGGTTGCCACGAGGCCGGAGAGGCTGACCCTTGATTGTTTGAGCACGCGCAGCGAGATCAGTGTTCCCGCCTCCGAGGGCGGGGCCAGCATCGCGTGGACGCGCAGGTTGGCGCCGTCGGCGCGGATCACCCGGCCGTCGGCAAAGCTCTGGGCATCGTCCAATCTACGCCCGCAGCTTGCCAGCACGCGCACCGCAAGCCGACGCACGGCGGCGTCATCGGGAAACGAGATCCCCGCGCGCTCGAGGCCGTGCCCACGGTCGAACCAAACGTCGTCGGGCCCGTTGACCAGTACGTCGGTGACCCCATCGATGGCAAGCAGCTGCTCGAGCGGGCCGATGCCGGTGGTGTCGTGGCGCAGGCGGCGCAGGACGTCGAGGACGTCGGCATCGCTGATGATGCCACCGGCCTCCTCACGCACCACGGCGGCGAGGGTATCGGCGAGGTGCGGTTCCTGGGCAAGGCGGGCTTGGACGCGGTCGATGATGCTCATGCCAGCTCCCGGACCTTGTCGGTGACCGCACGGGCGGCAGCCCGCAGGGGCTTCGGCATGCGCGCGCCGAGGCCTTGGGTTTCGATCCGCTTGGCGAGCCTGCGCACCGTCGGTATTTCGGCGACCACGGGGGCTCCCACGACGTCTTCAACCTCGCTGGCACTCAGCCCCGACCAGCCGCGGTGGCGCACCACCAGAAAGGGCTTGATGCGTTGGGCATCCAGCGCACGTGCGAGCCCGTGGGCTGTGACCGCGGCGCGTACCTCCGCCGGAACGACAAGTGCCACCGCATCGGAGTGCGCCACCGCCTGCTCGAAGCACTCCCCCACCCCTGCGGTATCGAAGATAAGGCTGGCGTGCCCGCCCAGGGTATCGGCGACCCCGCGCAGCTGTGCCGGCTCGAGTTCGTGGTGCAACTGGGTGCGGGCGGGCCCCAGCAGCCGAAACCCTTCGACCTCCGGAAGCGCAGCGAGCAGGGCTGCGGCATCCAAACCCGTCGCCCTGCCTAGGTCATTCCACCGGACCCCGGTGTGCTCCTCGACCCCGAGAAGCAGGTCGAGGCCGCCGCCGCGCGGGTCGGCGTCGATCAGCACGCTTCCCGCAACCTGCGTCGCCACGGCCGCGGCCAGCGTCGAGGCGCCTGCCCCGCCCACGGCACCGGCGATGCTCAGGGCAAAGGTATCTGCGTGCAGGACCTTCTCGCGGCGCCCCAGCGCGGCCAGCAGCTCGGGTGCCTGGGCCGGCAACACCAAAGCCTCCTCGGCGTGCAGCTGCATGGCCAGCTTCCAATCCACCGGACCGGGATCGGCGTGGACGAGGAAGATCGTTCCCGCGAGTTGGTGGGAGACCACGCCCGCGGCCACCTCCGGGTCGAGGATGATCGCGCAGGCGCGCGGGGCATGCTTCAGGATCTCCGACACCTGGGTGGTATCGAGTCGGGTGCGCCCGGTGGCGGCGACGATGGTGGAGACCTCCGGATGCAGCGCGGGGTCGGCCACCCCCACGAGCACTGGGGCATCCATGCCTCTTGTCACCGCCTGCGGCTTGGGCGTGGGCATCTGCTGGACCAGCCGGACCTTGCGCACCGGCAACGGTGGAATGAGATCGTCCACATCAGCGGCGATACCGGCGTCAGGTGCCATGGTGTGCGTTACTTCGTTCATGCCGACAAGTCTTCGCAAGCGTCAACGCCTTTTCACCCGCCGGGGCGTTTGCCTGTGGATAACTGCCGAACCTGAGAACGCCCAAGGGCTCGCCTGTGGATAACTGTCACCGGCAGGCGGCGAATTCTTGTCTATTTAGAACCAACACCCAGCCATTATTTCCACACACATTCAATAGTGATTCACCTAGTGGAAAATTCTATTTTTCAGGTTTCTCGGGTGGCGCCGGGTGGGAGACCTAAAAGGGCGGCTCGCGCTAGGGGGGGGTAAACGCGCGAGCCGCCAAACCCGGCCACAGGGGGGCGGGCCGGGGCAGGCCGCACTGTATATCGGGGCCTTGCAGGTGCCATTATGACACAGGGCCACAAAGCAAGGCAACCTCGGCGCGTGCACGTTTACACAGCTTGAAAACCTTTTTGCCGCCACTTCAGGTGCGCGCTGCCATGAAGTGGCGCGACTGCGCAACCTGTGGGGGGTGACGGCGAGGGACAGCCACCGCGGGTAGGTTTGTGGCTAGAATGAGGTGGCAATGAGTAAGAAGGAACGCGATCACGAGCACGTCGCGCCGGCCCCGAGCAACGAGCTAGCCCTGGCGCCGCGTCGTGTTGCGGCTTTCTTCGATCTGGACAAGACGATCATCGCTACCTCTTCCGCCTTCGCCTACGGCAAGGAGTTTCTCAACTCCGGGCTCATCACCCCGGTGGAGGCGCTGCAGCTTTCCATGGCCAAGGCCACCTACATGTTCGCAGGTCACTCGAGCGAACAGATGGACACCACCCGCGATCAGCTCGCCCATATGATCGCCGGATGGAACGTCGAGCAGGTCAAGGCCATCGCCGAGGAAACCATGCAGCACGTGGTGACCCCCACCATCTATGCCGAGGCGCGCTCCATCATCGATCAGCACCTCGCCGCAGGCCATGACGTGGTCATCATCTCCGCCTCCGCCCGCGAGCTGGTCGAGCCGATCGCCAAGGAGCTGGGCGTGACCACCGTGGTGTCCACGGAGCTCGCTAAAAAGGATGGGGTGTTCACCGGCGAGATCACCTTCTACTGCAAGGGGGCTGCCAAGGCGCAGGCGATCATGGACTTAACCGCCCGCCGCGGCTACGACCTGCCCCAGTCTTTCGCCTACTCGGATTCGGCCGTGGACATCCCCATGCTTGAGGCCGTGGGCAATCCCAATGCCGTCAACCCGGACCGGGCCTTGCGCAAGGTGGCCGCGGACAAAGGCTGGAACATCCACAGCTTCCGCAACCCCGTGCCGCTATTCCAGATGCCCACCGGCGTCGAGATCGGCAAGACCACCGGGGTCGTCGCCGCTATCGCAGCCGCCGCCGCGGGTGGCATCTGGTTGGCCAAGAAGCACCGCCCGGACGAGGCTTAACCCGCCTTCGCAAAAGCGCCGGCTCGCCTCAGGCCAGCTTGGCTATTCCCTCCGCCTCGTGCGCGCCGAGGATATAGCTTTGCAGGTAGAAGGCGAGGAAGTCCGTCAGGGCCTGCTGATCATCGGTGGCGTGGGTGGCGAGTGTTTCGTATTCCGCGCGGTGCCGGCGCAGGTAGACCTCCGGCACGCACAGCCCGCGCGGATCGAAGCCATAGGCGATCGCCGCGATCCGGGTGGCCACGCGGGCAACGGTGCCCGAGCGCTGCCCGAAATAGCCGCCAGTGATTAATTCCGCCTGAATCAGTGCCGGGGCAAGCACCTGGTCCGGGTCGTTCGTGATGAGCTTCGCCAGTTGTTGAAGGCGCTGCGGGTTTTTCTCGGGGCGTCCGGTTCCCCCGCTATAGACGTCGATAAGCGCAAGAACCTGAAGCGGTGCGCGCAGGAACGTGCTCGCGGTCTGGGAGACCTTGGCGGGGGCGAGCACGCTATAGGCGTTGATCGATTCTTCGACGCTGACACCGGCGAGGTAGCAGTCGACGTTGGCGCGCGCCCCGCGCAGCGCGGACTCGGAGCTGGTGAGTTCCGGTTTGCGAAGGTTCACGGGGCGGCGGTGGACCGCGTTGACCGCCGCGGTCGCCTCAGAGGTGAGTTCGATAATGCGCGCATCGCTGGCTAGATCCATGCGCCACAGTCTACTTGCCCGCCCTCAAGCCGATGATCGCCCACCGGCTCGCGCGCCGGGAATCACGCCTGTGGAAACGGGTGAGTAAATCCGGCAATTCAGGTTGGCTAATTCACATTGGCGAGCATTTCGTGGCACGATAGTAGGTATCGTTTACGCAGAACTAGTGCGTCTGGGACTAGTGTGTGTAAGAACTGTACAGACTTCGGCTCCGCCCCCAGGGGCCGGTTGTGGAAGGGATCAACCCGTGAGCAATGACAAAGGATTTTTTACGGACGGCGCGGAGACTTTCGGCGCCAAAATAAATTCCATCCCCCTGAGTGATGTGGACGCCGCCGGCGGCAAGGGTAGCATCGGCGCGCTGGTTAGCGACGCAACCACTCAGATGTCCTCCCTGTTCCGCTCCGAGCTGGAGCTTGCCAAGGCCGAGCTGGCGCAGGAGGCCAAGAAGGGGGCCATCGGCGGCGGCCTGTTCGGCGTGGCCGGCACGGTTGCTTTGTACAGCTCTTTCTTCTTTTTCTTCTTCCTCGCCGAACTGATCGCGGACCTGTGGCTGGCTCGCTGGGCCGCGTTCCTTATCGTGTTCCTGCTCATGCTGGTTCTCGCGGGTCTGTTCGCCCTCATCGGCTTCAAGAAGCTGCGCAAGCTGCGCGCCCCGGAGAAGACCATCGCCTCCGTCAACGAGCTCAAGAACCTGGTCCCCGGCCAGGCCACCAAGAAGCTGGAATCCCGCAACCGCGGCATGTTCAGCTAAGAGCTTGTTTTTCTCACGCCTCGCCTGCCCGCGGGCGTTTCCCATGTGTGCCTTGAGGTAAGTCGATGAGTCTATTTTCCGCCCGAACGCTGTCGCCGAAGGTGGTGCTGCTGGACGGGTTTAACCACCAGGAGATCCATACCCGTGGCTTGCGTTTGCATGCCGCCGTTGCCGGTTCCCCGTCGGATCCCTGCATCGTTTTGCTTCACGACGCCTACGGCTCCTGGATGGACTTCAGGCGGCTGCTCCCACTGCTGGCAAGCAAGGGCTACCACGTTATCGCGCTGGATCTGCGCGGCTATGGCTACTCCGATAAGCCGCCTCAGGGCTACGACCTACGCCACCTCAACGGCGATGTCTCCGGCGTGATCCGCACCATGGGTCATGACAGTGCGCATGTGGTGGGGGTGGGCGCCGGTGCCGCCATCGCCTGGACCATGCCTACCTCACACCCGGAGCACATCAGCGGCATCACCTGCATCGACGGCATCCACCCGGTGGACATGCGCAGGCTCATAATGACCCGGCCGTGGCTTTTCTCCCAGACCATAGAAAATGTCCTGTTCGCCCACCTCCCGTCCCTTCCCCGGCGCCAGCTGTGGAAGCGACGCGACCGGTGGCTCGGCCGCGAACTGCGCGCAGGCACCTCCCTGGCATATCAGGAAGGCGCACACTTCGCCGAGGACCTGCGCCTGCGGATCATGGCGATGAGCGTGGAATCCACCCAGGCCGCGGTCGCCCGCACCGTCAAGATTGCCACCTCCTTGCCGCCGGCGAAGTGGTTGGGGAACAAGGTCACCGTCCCCGTGCAGTTTGTCGGCGACAAGACCAGCCACAGTCAGGTTCTGGCTGCTCGTGCCCGCGCGCGGTGCTTTGGGGAGTTCGAATACGCCGTGATCGACGGGGACGAGGGCTCCCGGTGGCGTGCCCACCTGGAGGCCCCGGAAAAGCTGGCCGAATTGATAGCTGGGTTCGTCGGCACGCACTAACGCCCCTGCTTCTGCTACAGCCACAGCCACAGCCTGGGACTGTGCCCTCAGCCACTGGGCGCCGGACGCTGCCCACCCAAGCGCCCACGGCGGTGTGCCGTGCTCTTAGTTCATCACGCAGCGCCCGGGGTCCACCGGCGCGGTCAGGGAGGAGTAATCGCCGACCTGGCCCAAGACCTCCTGCGCCGTGAGCGCATAGCCGATGTCGCTGCTGTCGACGCTGGCGCCGAACACCACGCCTAAGACGTCGCCCTCGGTGTTGACCATCGGGCCGCCGGAGTTACCCTGCCGGATCGTGCCACGCACGGTATAGGACTCGCGCTCCACGCGGCCGGAGGCATAGATGTCCGGCCCGGAGATCGTAATGCGTTCGGCAATGCGGGCAGGGGCTGCCTCGAAAGGCCCGGACTCCGGGAATCCCATCACGATGGCATCCTCGCTGGTCTGGGCGACATCGCTGGCCCAATCCAGGGCGGGCAGCCCCAGGTGATCGCTGTACAAAACAGCGATGTCAAGCTCCGGGTTGTAGTAGACCACCTGCGCTTCGAAGACGCCCTCGACGGTGTCGAGGCTGACCTTGTCGGTGCCGGCCACGACGTGGGCGTTGGTCATGACATGGGAATCATCGACCACGAAGCCGGAGCCCATGAGCCTGCGCGAGCACTGCTGCGACTCGCCTAGCACGTGGATGACAGAAGGACGCAGCTGCTCCACGAGGGCGGTATCTTCCACCTCGATGCGTGGGGCCTCCACCTGGGTCGATGTCTGACCGCTAAACGGCGACACCAGCGGGGGCAAGCCGGAGTCCGACAGCATCGCAGAAATCCGTGAAGGCAACGTGGCCATCGCACCCGGCATCCGCCCGTCGACAGCGCCCAGGATGTGCGAGTTGCGGATGCCTTGGGCGAAGCTTCCGCCGAGACCAGTGGCTAATGGGATCGCAATCAGCCACAGCACGATCGCAGTGGCAAGCCCCTGGAACACGGCGCCGACTATCGAATCCAGCACCACCTGCGACTTAAATCGGATGCCCGCGCGCAACGAGGATCCCAACAGCCCACCGACGAGGTTGCCCAAGCCCACGAGCATGACCACGGTTCCCAACGCCAGCAGGAAACGCAGCGCGACGGACTCAGTCAGCTGCATGACCTGCGGTGCAAGCGCTGCCCCTAGAATCAGGCCGGCGATGACGCCGACGGTCGACAGCACTGCCGTAAATGCCCCCTGGCGCCAGCCCGAATAGCAGGCGGCCACGAGCGCGATTGCGACCACCACATCGACGATGGTCTCCGGGGCAAAGTGCACATCTAACCTTTCTGCCGGCGGACTGTGACTTCCAAAATATACAAAACTACTTCCCGAATATTAGCCCCTCGGTTCGGCACCCCAGTAGTGCGGCTCATTGTTGCGGGAGCGCGCAATCGCCTCATCTAATCCCATGACCGGCGCATCCGCCCAGGGACGTTCCCATCCGGCCTGCGTAAAAAGCGCCGATAACAGCCCGCCGGTAAAGCCCCACACAAGATAGTCACGCACCCAAAAACCAGGGCCCATCCACGGCCCCATGACCAGGCGGACGCGGTTGCGCGGATCCACAAGCTCCGCCAGCGGGGTGAGGAAGACGTCGTCGGCCTCGCCGGGATCGATGACGCCAACGTCGGCGCTGGCATCCCAATACCCCACCACCGGGTGAACCGGATTGCCGCTCACTCGGATCTCCACGGCATCGAGTTGCGCCAGTGGAACCACCGCGCGCCGATCGAGGCCGGTTTCCTCCCAAGCCTCCCGCAGCGCGGCATCCACCACGTTGGTATCACCCGGGTCGATGCGCCCACCGGGGAAGGCTATTTGGCCGGAGTGGCTGCGCAGCGACGGCGAACGGTGTGTGAGCAGCACCGCGGCATCGTCGGGAAGCGCCTCAGGCGTTGACCCGGACGCCGATCCGGCGCTACCGGAGAGCAGCATGAGAACCGCCGCGGCGCGCGACGGATTCGCGGGCAGGGTGCGCTCCTGCATGGTGCCCTCGAGGCGCCGTTGAATGCTTCGGGGATGGTCGATGACCCCTTTGAGCCACTGCGGCGCCGCCTCGGGGCGCAGCGTGGTGTTGAATCCGGGTAGGTCTTGTTGTGGGAAGGTCATGTCCTTTTATGCCTGCGCTATCTTCTCCGCGATAGCTTTCTCGAGCGAGTCATAGTCTTCGAAGGCCTGCGGGATGAAGGAGACCATCGCGCCCTGGCTGTCCACGATCACGGTGATGGGCACCACGCCGGGTAGCCCCAGAGTACCCGCGAACTGATTGGAATCGTCCTGATAGGAGGGAATGTTCACGCCGAGGTCGTTGAGCATGGCCGCGCCATTGGCGGCGAACTTGTCCGCGTGAACGCCCACCACCTCATACTCCGGGTGCTTGGCGGCGAGCTCGTCAAACAGCGGCAGCTCCACCCGGCACGGCTCGCACCACCACGCCCACAGGCTCACGATCGTATAACCGGCACTGGCGCCGGCGACATCGCCCGTATCGTCGCTTTCCGACGCGGGACCCAGGCACGGCAAATCAATGCCCGCCACCTCCCCCGCCGGACACGACGGCCGCGCCGGAACCTCGAGGGTTCCCAACGCCGTGGACTCCTCCGTGGCTGCTTCCTCGGTGGAGCTATCGTTTCTCAGGTTCGGTGCCAACATCAGCAACAGCACGATCCCGAGGAGGAACACGATGACCGAAGCGATGACTGTCTTTCTTGGCATCCTAACCCTTTCCTGAATTAGTTGATGTGCCCATAATAGCGCCCGCCATGTCCAAAAGGTGCTCGCGCTCGGGGCCTGTCACCAGCTCGGAGGCCACGGCCGGATCCACCGGCCCCAGCCCGAAGCTTGGGCACTGCTTGGCTAGAAAGCACGCGCCGCAGGCCGGCTTCCGGGAGTGGCATACCCTGCGCCCGTGGAAGATGATCCGATGCGAAAACATCGTCCATTCCTTCTTCTCTATCAGTTCGGCGATGTCGTGCTCGACCTTCACTGGATCCTCTTGGGACGTCAGCCCCAACCTGCGCACCAGCCGGCCGAAATGGGTATCGACGGTCAGCCCGGGGATGCCGAAGGCATTTCCGCGCACCACGTGCGCGGTCTTGCGGCCTACCCCTGGCAAGCGGACCAGGTCCTCGAGCGCCGTGGGAACCTCCCCACCATAGTCGGACACCAGCATCCGCCCCAGTCCGATGAGGTGGGCGGCCTTAGCCTTATAGAACCCGGTGGGGCGGATGATCTCCTGCAGCTCCAGTTCGTTGGCCGTTGCATAGGCCTCGGCGGTGGGATACGTGGCAAACAGCGCCGGGGTAACCTGGTTGACTCGCACATCCGTACACTGCGCGGAAAGGACGGTAGCCACCGTCAACTCCAAAGGGTTGCTAAAGTCCAACTCGCAATGGGCGTCCGGGTAGCCCTCGGCTAGCATGCGGTTGATGCGCCGGGCGCGCCGTTTTAAAGCGAGCGGGGTCGTGGCAGTCATAGCTCAACAGTGTAAGCGAAAAGTCTGGGCGTAAAATGGGGAAACTATGAGTGCTTTCTTGGTAATCGTAGTTCCTGTGTTCCTTACCCTTTTCCTTGTATGGATGGACCGCCTGGAGAAGAAGCTTCTCCCCAAGTCCACCCCTGAGGCCGCAAAGCCCACGTCCGCGTAGGGGTTTTCGCACTCTTTTTCACCGGCACAAGTGCCCGTTTCACCCCCACATGACTCCCCCTAAATGTCAGACCTTGTGATACTTCGATTTTTGAGGTGCCCCTGTAACCTATTTCATAGTAAGGTATGGGAAGATAACTTATATACCGAGACGTGACGCACTGGCTCGAAACCTT
Source organism: Corynebacterium sp. SCR221107 (assembly GCF_027886475.1). NCBI lineage: Bacteria > Bacillati > Actinomycetota > Actinomycetes > Mycobacteriales > Corynebacteriaceae > Corynebacterium > Corynebacterium sp. SCR221107. Next base: position 292,754 of record NZ_CP115670.1, on the reverse strand, counting down.
ATCTTTTCCTAAGGGGGCGGTTTCAGCTGGCACAAAAGGGAAGTCGCGTCATCTTTTATGTAGAGGAGTCATTAGACGTGGAAGGTGTACACGACATCCTGTCCCGCGCCGGAATTTTCCAGGGTGTGGATCCGGTTGCTGTCAACAACCTCATTCAGGAGCTAGAGACCGTGCGCTTCCCGCGCGGTGCCACCATTTTCGAAGAGCACGAGCCGGGTGACCGCCTTTACATCATCACCTCCGGCAAGGTGAAGCTCGCCCGCCATTCGAGCGACGGGCGCGAGAATCTGCTCACCGTAATGGGCCCGTCCGACATGTTCGGCGAGCTCTCCATCTTCGATCCGGGTCCTCGCACCTCTTCGGCAGTGTGCGTGACCGAGGTGCATGCAGCAACCATGAACTCCGAGATGCTGCACAAGTGGATCGCTGAGCACCCGGAGATTTCCGAGCAGCTCCTGCGCGTGTTGGCTCGCCGCCTGCGCCGCACCAACGCCTCCCTGGCCGATCTCATCTTCACCGATGTCCCCGGTCGCGTGGCCAAGACGCTGCTGCAGCTGGCCAACCGCTTCGGCACCCAGGAAGGCGGAGCCCTGCGCGTGAACCACGACCTCACCCAGGAAGAGATCGCACAGCTGGTCGGCGCTTCTCGCGAGACCGTGAACAAGGCCCTGGCTACCTTCGCGCATCGCGGCTGGATTCGCCTCGAGGGCAAGTCCGTGCTCATCGTGGACCCAGAACACCTAGCAAAGCGCGCCCGCTAAGTGAAAAGATGAAAGCCCCCACCTCGTGGGGGCTTTCATCTATCTCGGACTACTTTTGCTTTTCTAGGTAACGCAGCGCGACGCGGGTGGACTGTTCCGCTGCGCCACGCAGTACCGGATCCACGTCATCGTAGATCTCATCAATGAGATCCTTGAGTGCCACATCATCGCCGAGCTTCTTCTTCGCCGCGATGATCTGATCGAGGCGCTGATGGCGGCGCTCGAGATACCAAGTTGCGTAGCTTGCCACGTCCTCACCGTCGGGGCCGTGCCCCGGAAGCAGGCGGACATCCTTGCCCCGCTCCTGCAACAGCTCCAAGGTCTGCATGTACTTGCCCAGATCACCATCGGTCTCGGAGATCATGGTGGTGTGACGACCCGCAATCGTGTCACCGGTGCAAATGCCCTCCAAGGTGGATTTGTGTGGCTCACCGCTCCAAATGAAGAAGCACACGGAGTCACTGGTATGCCCTGGGGTGGCCACGACCTCGACCTGAGGGGTCACACCGTCAATGGAGATGACCTCGCCCGGGGTCAGCGGCTGCCCGCCAGCGCAATAGGAAGGATCCACTGCACGCACCGGCGCGCCGGTCAACTGACGGAAACGCTGCGCGCCGTCGGCGTGATCATGGTGACGGTGCGTAAGGAGGACAACACCAACCTCATCTGCCTTTGCGTGGAGCACGTTGAGGTGCCCTTCGTCGGCGGGACCGGGGTCGATCACGATGCTGCGCGGATCTTCGGGCGCGCGGATGACCCAGGAGTTTGTCCCCTCCAAAGAGGAGTATCCGGGGTTGGGGCAAAGGACAACGGCGGCGGACGGTGTTACCGGACGCAACTGGCTGTAGGCAGGATGCTGCATGTGTTTAACTTTAGCCATTTTCGGCGAACTTGTACCAGTTATCGAGGCTTCACGCTCTAAGAGGTGACCTCAACGACAATTTCCACCTCGACGGGGGAATCCAGCGGAAGCTCCGCGACACCGACGGCCGAACGCGCGTGCGCGCCCGCCTCACCGAAGATCTCACCCATGAGGTTGGAGGCACCGTTGAGCACGGCGGGCTGACCTCCGAATCCGGAGGCAGAGGCCACAAAGCCCACGACCTTGAGCACGCGGGTGACGTTATCGATGCCGACCAGCGCATCGACTGCCGCCAAGGCGTTGAGTGCGGCCTGGCGGGCAAACGCCTGCGCGTCTTCTGCCGACACTTCCGCGCCGACCTTTCCGGTGGCTGGCAGCGCGCCCTCGATAAAGGGCAACTGGCCAGAGGTCCACACCTGATTGCCCACCTTCACGGCAGGAACATAGGCAGCAACCGGTGCCGCTACCGCCGGGAGGGTGATTCCCAGTTCAGCGAGACGCTCGGAATGAGTAGCCATTACTGCACCTCTCGCTTCATGTAGGCGACGACGTTTTCAGGGTTCGGGCCCGGCACGACGGAGACCAGCTCCCAGCCATCTTCACCCCAGGTGTCCAAGATCTGCTTGGTGGCGTGCGTTAATAGCGGAACGGTTGCGTATTCCCATTTAGTCATGCCTTACACCTTACCGGAGGCATAAAAATATCCGCCTCCCGAAGGAGACGGAAAAGAAATTAAATTAGATTCCGATGAGTTCCCCACCGGAGGCTAGGTAGTCCGCCCAATTGGTGATGTGCGGGTTCTTGCGGAGCAAGGCACGGCGCTGACGCTCGGTGAGTCCGCCCCACACTCCAAATTCCACCTTGTTATCCAAGGCGTCTGCGCGACACTGCATCACTACTGGGCACTGGCGGCAAATCGCGGCTGCCCGACGCTGAGCGGCACCACGCACGAAAAGCGCGTCCGGGTCCCCGTTTCGGCAGTGAGCCTGCATGACCCAATCCCCCCGATCGCCACTACCTGCGACCTGATTCGAGGCAGTAAATGGATTGCGCTTCATGTCATTAAGAAGCGATGCAGTCATTGGTCGTCCTCCTACCCTTGTGGAAACCTTGCCTTTCGGCTTTTGCACACTTGTAAGTGTATTCACTTTTTAGGTACTTAGTCGAATGGATCACACATTGAGGGGGGTTTTCGCATTCCCTACTCACAGGTTCGCCCGCTAGGGTAAAAGAGTGTCAAAGTGGAATTCACTGATGAAGTTGCTTGGAGCCACCATCGCGGCGGGGCTGACCAGCGCAGTAGCGCTTAGCCCCGTTGCCGCCTTGGGCGGCGTTGCTGTTGATCGCACAAACGCGACGATGCAATCCAACCTTGAGGACCTCACCGATGGTTCCGCACCGGGGGTCACTACGATTACGGACGCCAACGACAACGTGATCGCTTGGATCTACTCGCAGCGCCGCTATGAGGTGGACAGCACGCAGATCGCACAGACGATGAAAGATGCCATCGTCTCGATTGAGGATCGGCGTTTTTATGAGCACAACGGCGTTGATATCCAGGGCAATCTTCGCGCTATAGCCACCAACCTTGTCGCCGGCGGCGTGGAGCAGGGCGCCTCCACCATTGATCAGCAGTACGTCAAGAACTATTTGTTGTTGGTTACCTCCAACAACGCCGACGAACAGGCCGCGGCCGTGGAGACCTCGATCCCACGTAAGCTGCGCGAGATGCGCATGGCCTCCAGCATCGATGAGAGCCTTAGCAAGGATGAGATCCTCACCCGCTATCTCAACCTGATCCCCTTCGGCAATGGCGCCTACGGCATCGAGGCCGCCGCGCGCACCTACTTTGGGATTTCCGCCGCCGAGCTGAATGTCCCGCAGGCAGCGATGCTGGCGGGCATGGTGCAGTCCTCTTCTTATCTCGATCCCTATACCAACGCCGAGGCTGTTGTTGCCCGCCGCGACCAGGTCCTAGACGCGATGGTCTCTACCGGCACCCTGACCCAGGAAGACGCCGATCGCTTCCACCTTGAGCCCTTGGGAGTCTTGGAGTCCCCACAGGGGCTGCCCAACGGCTGCATTAACGCTGGCGACAATGGTTTCTTCTGCGACTATGTACTCAATTATCTAGCCAGCAGGGGGCTCGATACCGATCAGCTCACGCGTGGTTCCTACACCATCAAGACCACCTTGGACCAGAATGTTCAAAATGCTGCGCACGCTGCGGTCAGCAGCCAAGTTCCTTCGTCGACCTATGGCGTTGCCGACGTCATGAACGTGGTGGAGCCGGGCACGAATTCCCGCCGTATCTTGGCCATGACCTCCTCGCGTGACTATGGCCTCGACCTGGAGGCCGGGCAAACGGTGCTACCGCAAACTGCCTCGTTGGTGGGCAATGGCGCGGGTTCGGTGTTTAAGATTTTCACCGCCGCCGAAGCCCTTAATCAGGGCTATGGTCTCGATACCGTGCTGCAGGTGCCCACGCGCTACGTGGCTCAGGGCATGGGTGAGGGCGGCGCCTCGGGCTGCCCGGCGGGAAGCTATTGCGTGGAGAACTCGGGCTCTTATGCATCGTCGATGACGCTGCGCGATACGTTGGCCCAGTCTCCCAATACGCCGTTTGTCATGCTGATTGAGAAGCTGGGCGTGAGCAACGTGGTGGACCTGGCCGTGAAGATGGGCCTGCGTTCCTATACCAACGAGGGTTCCTTCGATGGGGAAAGCTCCATCGCGGACTATATGAAGGCACACAACCTCGGTTCCTTCACCCTTGGACCTACCGCCGTCAATGCGCTGGAGTTGTCGAACGTCGCTGCGACCCTCGCCTCGGGCGGTACCTGGTGCGAGCCAAGCCCCTTGGATTCGGTCACCGATGACAATGGCCAGGAGATCTACATTGAGCGCCCGGCTTGCGAACAGGCGATTAGCACCGATGTCGCCAATGCTTTGGCGAACGGGCTGAGCCAAGACGCCACGCGGGGCACCGCAGCTGATGCCGCGCGGGCGGCTGGGTGGAACGCGCCGGTGGCGGCGAAGACGGGTACTACTGAGTCGCACCAGTCGGCTGCCTTTATGGGCTTTAATAGCAACTTCGCGGCGGCGACCTACATCTATAACGACGGCACCACGATCTCCCCGTTGTGCACCGCCCCGGTTTCGCAGTGCTCCTACGGCTCGCTCTACGGCGGCGATGAGCCTGCACAGACCTGGTTCCAGGCCGCAAGCGCTCTGGGTGCTTCCGCGGGCTCGTTGCCTGCCTACGACCCGGCCTATGACACCGGTGTTGCTGGTACTTTGTCGGACAAGTACCGCGGCAAGCTGGCCGAGGATGTCCGCAAGGAACTGACTGGCCTGGGCTATGACGTGACGCTGCAGGTCAGCGCTGGCGATGGCACGGCCAAGGATCGCGTCATGCGTATCGACGCTACCCCGCCGCTGCGCGAGGGCTCGAAGGTGACGGTCTATGTCTCCGATGGCACGCGGCCGCGGCCGACGTCCACCGCGCCCACCACCACCGCGCCGAGCGCGTCCGCGAACTCGAATATCAGTGACCTATTCGGCATCAACGAGCAGGATCTCAATGACCTCAGCGATCAGATCCAGTCACTGCTCGAACCGAATGCCAACTAGCTCCATCGCCTAGCGCCAGCGTCCCACGCCAGCGCGGCCACACACTAGCTCAACGCCTGTCGCACTGCCGTCGACAGGCGTTTTCCGTCGGCGCGTCCTGCGGCCTTGGCGGTGGCGATCTTCATGACCTGGCCCATCTGGCGAATGGTGACTTCCCCCTCGACCGCGGCGATCGCCTCGGCCACGAGCTGGGCGAGTTCTTCGTCGTCAAGCTGGGCCGGCTGGTAGGCGGACAGCACCTCGGCTTCGAACAGCTCGGCGTCGGCAAGCTCCTGCCTGCCGGCCTCGGCGTAGACCTCGGCGGATTCGCGGCGCTTTTTAATCTCACGGGCGATGACCTTGAGCACGTCCTCGTCGGTGAGCTCGTGCTTGGAACCGGAGGTCTCCTCGACCTGGAGGGCGGCCAGCAGCATGCGCAGGGCGCCGGTACGCTCCTTTTCGCGGGCCTTCATGGCGGCGGTCATATCTTTACGGATCTGGTCTTTCAGTTCACTCATGATTGTTCATGCTACCCTCTGGTTTTCGCGATGTTGCGAAATCTTTATCGCTAGGCTTGAGGGTTAAAGTCTTTTTTAGAACTTGTGGCCTTAAAGCCATGTAGCCAAACTTACTTCCACGGAGGATGTCATGAATCGGACCATTCGGTTCCTTACTGGACTCGCCGCTTCCGGCATAGCCGCCGCTGCGTGGGGTGTGCGCGAGTGCTCCCAGTTTGAACTCAAGGAAGTCACCGTTCCGATTCTTGAACCTGGCACCCTGCGCGGCGCAAAGGATTTCACGATCCTCCACATCAGCGACCTGCACATGGTGCCTAATCAGACGCGTAAGCAGCAGTGGGTGGCTCAGCTTGCGGATCTGCGCCCCGACTTGGTGATCAACACCGGCGATAATCTTTCCGATCCGAAGGGTGTTCCCGGTGTTTTGCGGGCGTTGAATCCTCTGCTGCGATTCCCTGGTCTGTTCGTGTTTGGCACCAACGATTATTACGCGCCGCGCCTGGTCAACCCGTTTATTTACCTGCTGGGCAAGAAGCGCAAGGTCTCCGACATCGATCTTCCCTGGCGGGACATGCGTGCGGTGTTCCTTGAGCACGGCTGGCTCGATGCCAATCAGGCACGCCATGAGTTCCAGGTGGGCAGCGTTCGCATCGCCGCCACCGGCGTGGATGACCCCCACCACGATCTCGATGATTACGATGAGGTCGCCGGCGCCCCGAACCCGGATGCGGATCTATCGATCGCCTTGCTGCACTCCCCTGAGCCGCGTGTGCTTGAGCGATTTGAAGCCGACGGCTACGACTTAAGCTTCTCCGGCCACACCCACGGCGGCCAGATTTGTCTGTCCGGCGGGCGTGCCGTGGTGACCAACTGTGGCATCGACCGCGCGCGGGTCCAGGGTCTGCACCGCTTTGGGGATATGTGGATGCACGTCTCCAACGGTCTGGGCACCTCAAAGTTTGCCCCGGTGCGCCTTTTCTGCCGCCCGTCCGCCACTCTGCTACACGTCGTCGAACGCCCCTAACCTGCTGTTTTGCTTGTTCCCGGCAAGCGTACTAAGGTTTCTTGAGTACGCCACAAGGCTTACACCGGGATATGGCGCAGCTTGGTAGCGCGCTTCGTTCGGGACGAAGAGGTCGCAGGTTCAAATCCTGTTATCCCGACCAGATACCTGACCAACACACGTTGGTCAGGTTTTTTGCATTTCCTAAAGCAATCCAGACCGGCCAGGTTTCCCTTTTTATTTGCTTTGCTTGCCGACGCTCACCTGCGCGCCATCGTGGGTCGGGGATGCCACAAATACCCCACACCCATCCGAAACCCTGTTCGCACTTCGAGCCATGAAGGTCGGTATCGGCGGTTATTGTTTAATGGACTAACAGCCAGCCTACCTCCACACATGCAGGCTTGGTTACAGGAATCTCAACCGCCATAACAAAGGAACGAGAACGTGGGAAACGCACAGACTCTACGGATCACGTGGACCAACAAGGACAAGGCCCTCATTCCTACCGAAAAAGGAAAATACGGATACACCTGGGTAGATCCGTCTGACCCGCGCTATTGCGAAACGCATTACTTGGACTACGTAGACACCGTTGCTGGCATCCAGGCCGAAAAGGAGGAAGGACGTACCTACTCCGAGCGCGCCGACCTCGAGCCACAAAGTGACAACTTGCTCATTCTGGGCGAGTCCGGCGACGTGCTCGAAGCACTCACCAGGGTTCCGGAGTTGCGGGAAAAGTATGACGGCAAAGTGAAGTGCGTTTACATTGACCCGCCGTTTAACACCGCCCAGACCTTCGCCAACTACGAGGACAACCTGGAACATTCCATCTGGCTGACGATGATGCGGGACCGACTCGAACACCTGTGGAAGTTGCTTAGCGACGACGGCTCTATCTGGGTACACCTCGATGACGTGGAAAACCACCGCATGCGCATGTTGCTGGACGAGGTGTTCGGCAGCGCGAACTTTGTGGCGGAAATGCAGTGGGAAAAGACATATTCACCGCGCAACGACTCGAAGGGTATCCCTGCGGTGACTGACCCGAATACAAACTGGCGTACTTGTTCAACTTTGATTCTCAGGTGAAGTGGTGGACGCGTATCTACGATGGACAGGGAGCCAAAATTGCCTACACCACTCGCAATTTCTATGTCCCTGACTTCGTAGTCCGCGAAAAAGACGGCACGTACTGGATTGTTGAGGGCAAGGCCGACTCCCAGCGTCACGACGAGACGGTGCAGCTGAAAAAGAAGGCCGCCGAGCAGCTGATTCGCGAGCTGGTCGAGCATGAGGCCTACCAGAATCAGCGCTGGGGCTACGTCATCGCCTACGAGTCCGACATTGCTCAAGCCTCCTCGCTGGCAGACCTCACCGCGTCCTGTTTCGTGGTCGGTGGCGTGTAGACGGATGAAAAACCACCAACACATCAGCACCACAATGTGGTGAGGACGAGTTGGTGGTTTCTTTTCTCCGTCGACTATGTGGTGGTGTTTTATCTATTCTTGGTTTTCTACTTGGCCTTCGGCCTGCACCGCCGCCTTCTGCCCCACCCATCGCGTGGCCACCCCGCCCGCCGCGGCGAGCGCCGCGAGCACCGCGATGGACAGCCACACCGCTTGGCTGCTGCCGCCATTGCCGAGGGCGCTGATGGCGGTGGTGGAATAGTGCACCGGCATCAGCCCGGCGACAAACTGCCAGGCGGTGGACACGGGGCTGGTGGCGGCATGCGTCCACACCCAGCCCACCACGGCGGTTTGAAGCACCGCAAGAGCGGGTGCGGCCTTACCCAGGATGGGGCCGGCCAAAGCGGTGGCGGCAAACAGCAAGCCCGCGATTCCGGCGGAGGTCAGGGCCAGGACGGCGCCGATTCCCGTGCCCAATAGCCACACCAACCCGCCGGTGAGCACGGCAAGCGCCACCCCGGCGAGCAGCGTCTGGGCAAGGGTGCGCCGCGCCCCGAAGGCGGCCACGAGCAGGACCCCCACGGCGAGCAAGAAGGCATACATCGGCGGCAGGGAGCGGGTGATGCCGGCCTCGTCCGCCTGCGCGGTCCCTGCCTGGGCGGCGGGCAGGGCACGGGTGACGGCATCGATCTTGTCCTTGTTGGTGGTGGCCATCGTGTCGATCTTCGTGGCACCGGTGTTGAGCTCATCGACACCGCTGAGCGCCTCGTCGATGCCGTCGCCGAGCGAGTTGAGGCCGTCGGAAAGCTCCTTAGCGCCCTTGGTGGCGGAGTAGATGCCGTCGTGGAAGGCGTAGCCGGGGGTGTTGAGCTGGTTGGCAAGCTCACGGGAGCCGTCGCGCAGTGCGGTCAGCTGGGAGGTGACCGACTCGTCGAGTTGGAAGGTAGTGACCTGGTCGCGCAGGCTTTCCAACTGGCCGCGGAAACTCACCACATCCGGATCCTTGGAGTCCTTGGTGTCCGCCAAAACGCGGTCGACGGCACCGAGGATCTGCCCGCGGGCGGCCTCAAGCCCTACCACCTGGTCCACGGCCGCGCCCACGCCGTCGGCGACCTGGGTGGCACCAGCGCCGAGCTGGCCGGTGCCCGCCTGGAGCTCAACCATGCCTTGGGACAGCGCGGCGGCGCCGTCCTTGGCGCTGGTGGCGCCGTCGGCAAGCTGCTTGGCGCCGTCGGCAAGCTGGCCGGTGCCATCGACAAGCTGGCCGGTGCCCTGCTTGAGGAAGCCCGCCTGCGAGCCCGCCTCACCGGCGGCCCGGCGCGCGTCGACAAGCAAGGAATCGTCGATGGCGGCGGGGGCGGCCGGCGCGGCGGCGGTGTCGGAGCTCCAGGCGCTGGCGATGTCTGTGTCGGTGGCGGCGGCGTAGGTGGCACCGGCCACAACGGGTACGGCGAGCAAGGCAATGGCGCCGAAGCGGGCTGCGACGTGAGGGCTCATGGAAGAAGAATCTATCCCCGAGCGCGGGTTTTGCCCGTAGGCGCACCGACGCTCCCGCCACTTTCGCCCAGCTGTCGCCCCGCATCATTGTGTGGGTTGGAGGTCTTTGTGACCACGCCTTGACCTACGTCACCGATTTCATTCACTCAGCGCCTGCTAAGGTGGGGTGGTTGATTCCTAATGATTGACAGGTGAAACTTGTGACCATAGTTTTGATTCTCGCGCTGGCTGCCGTCGCGGCCGCGCCGGTCGCGGTGCGCCTGATCGGCCGCTTGGCGGGCTGGCCCCTTGCCGCCCTCTTTGCCGTGGCCGCGGCGCTTTTATTCCAGAAACTGCCCGGCGTGCTAGCCGGTGATGCTTTGGAATTCCACTATCGGTGGATCCCGGCCTTAGACATTTCCCTCTCCTTGCGTGCCGATGCCTTGAGCCTTTTCTTTGCGTTGCTCGCCTTGTGCATCGGCGCGGTTGTATTCATCTATTCGGCCGCCTACCTGCCAAGAACTGGCAATACCAGCTTTTATACGCTGATGAGCGCGTTCATGGCCGCCATCTTGCTGCTCGTGTTCGCCGATGACGTCTTCGTCTTGTTCATCGGCTGGGAGCTGGTCTCGCTGGCATCGTTCATGCTCATCGCTCGCTCCGGGGGCAAGGGCGGCGAGCTAGGCTCCCAGCGCACGTTGATCTTGACCTTCTTCGGCGGCCTGACCCTGCTCGTCGCCCTAGCTGTCGCGGCGGTGCAGGCGGGAACGACCAGCGTGTCCGGCATCTTGGCCAGCGACTTCTGGGTGGAGGAGCCCGCTATCACCACGACGCTGGCGGTGCTCATCGCCGTCTCGGCGTTTACGAAGTCCGCCCAGTTCCCCTTCCACTTCTGGCTGCCCGAGGCGATGGCCGCCGCCACCCCGGTCTCCGCGTTCCTACACGCCGCGGCCGTGGTCAAGGCGGGCATCTACCTGCTCATGCGCTTTTCACCGGTGTTTTCCGGAAACCACACCTGGAACTACCTGCTGATTGGCGTGGGCATGTTCACCGCGGTGATGGCCAGCCTGTTTGCCATCCAGAAGACGGACCTGAAAAAGCTCACCGCCTATTCCACGGTCTCCCACCTGGGTTGGATCGTTGCCACCATCGGCGTCGGCACGCCTTACGCGCTGGCTGCGGCGCTGGTGCATACCTTGGCGCACGCGCTGTTTAAGTCCTCGCTGTTCATGCTCATCGGCGTGGTCGATCACCAAACCGGCACCCGCAATATGGAGCGCCTGGGCTCCTCGTGGCGCCAGATGCCCTTTACCTTCGGCTCGGTAGTCATCGCCGCCGCCTCCATGGCCGCGGTGCCGCCGACGATGGGCTTTATTTCCAAGGAAGGCATGCTGGAGTCCTTCACGCAGGCCCCGATGGATGGGCTGGGAATCGTCGTGCTCCTGGGCGTGGCCGCCATCGGCGCGTTTTTCACCTTCACCTACTCCGCCCGCATCGTCTGCGACGGCTTCATCGACGGCGACCGCGACATGTCGGCGGTCAAAGAGGCCCCGGTTGCGCTCTGGCTTCCCGCAGCGCTGCCCGGGCTTTTATCTTTGCCGCTGGCCTTTGCCGTGGGCAGCCTGGATTACCCGATTACGGTCATCTCCGGGGAAGATACCCATCTCGCGCTGTGGCACGGGGTAACCGTCCCGCTTGGAATCTCCCTGGTGGTCTTGGTTGCCGGCGCCGTCGGTGTCGTCTACCGGCGTCGTATCTGGGCTTTGCTTTCCGATGCTTCCCTGCTGCCCTATAGCGGCAATGAGCTCCTCGGCGGGCTGACCTTGGTGTTGAGCAAGTTCGGCAAGCTCGCAGGCATGATGGCGGACTCGTTGTCGCCGACCCGCCACCTGTCTTACCTATTTTCCATGCTCGTCCTGCTGGCAGCCTCGGCCACCATCGTCGGGCTACCGCTTGCGCCACGCTTCCCCGGCGGCGAGCGCGTCTGGGACCTGCTGCCTTTGGCCATCGTCGCGATTGCGGTCATAGCTTTGGTTCGTACCCGCAAGCGCCTGACCGCCGTGGTGCTCATCGGTGCGGTGGGCATCGGGGTGACCTTGCAGATTCTCATGCTCGGCGCCCCGGACGTCGCGCTCACGCAGTTCATGGTGGAGGCACTGACCGTGGTCATCATGATGATGATCGTGCGCCAGCAGCCCGAAAGCTTCCACGCCCCGAAGAAGAAGGCCGCCATCATGGCCATTGCCGTAGGCATCGCGGCATTTGCTATGGTCTACTTCCTGCTCGGACGGCGCGACCGCAGCGAACTTGCCCAGTGGTACCTGGACAATGGCCCGCGGATCTCCACGGGCAACAACGTGGTCAACACGATCCTGGTCGAGTTCCGTGCCTTCGATACCTTGGGCGAGCTCTCCGTGCTGGGCATGTCCGCGATCGTGATCGCGGCCGTGGTCACCTCAATGCCGCGCTACCCCTTTGCCCGCGGCGCCCACCCAGCACCCTTTGGCCAGTCGCGCATCAACTCCATCCTGCTGAAGGTCCTGCTCAAGGTGTTGATCCCGGTCTTGCTGATCCTGAGTCTGCTGGTGTTCTGGCGCGGCCACCAAGCACCCGGCGGCGGCTTCATCGCCGCGCTGATTGCCGGTGGTGCGCTCATGCTTTCTTATCTGTCTTTCCCGCGCGACAAGCGCATCCTCCCGGTGCGCGCCCCGCTGTATCTGACCGGCGTGGGCATGCTCTTTGCCGTCGGCGACGGGCTCTGGGGCCTGTCCCACGGCTCCTTCCTCTATGCCATCCACGGCGAGGGGCTTGGCCAGCACTGGTCCTCGGCGATGATCTTCGACCTGGGCGTGTACCTAGCCGTGCTCGGCATGCTCTCGATGGCCATCAACGCCCTCGGCGGCTACCTGCGCCCAGGCATGGAGTACAAGGACTTGAACTTCACCCGCGAGGACTCCCCGCTGTCCTCCCCGAAGACCGTGGAGGAAGAGCTCGCCGCCCACTTCGAGGACTTCGGCGATCACCCGCGCACCGCCCCGGAGGGGCAGCAGGCGCAGATCCTGCGTCGCGCCAAGCACGAGGCCCAGCGTCTTGAGAAGGAGAACTCATGATTCTCGCACTGACCATCGCGATCCTCGCCGCGGGCGGGGTGTACCTAGTGCTCCAGCGCGGCATGCTGCGCATCGTCATCGGCATGACGCTGATCAGCCACGCCACCAACCTCATCATTTTGGCCATCGGCGGCACAACCAACCGAGAGGAGCCCTTCCCGAACCTCAATGACATCGCCACCATGGCCGACCCCGTCCCCCAGGCCTTCGTGCTGACGGCCATCGTCATCGCCATGGCCACCACGGCCTACATGCTCACCCTCTCCGGCCTAGGGCGCTCGGATGATACCGAGGCCGAGGAGGTCGCCGACGAGGATTCGCCGCTGCAGACCCTCGGGCGCTCGACCACGAAGGCCGAGCTTGCTGCCGATGAGGCGCACTACAGGCGTCGGCAAGCAAAACTGGCCCAAGCCGAGGAGGACCACCACTAATGGATTATGTACTTCCGCTTTTTGTGGGCATCCCGCTGGCCTTGGTCGCCATCGCCGCGATGTCGCCGTGGCGGTGGCTGCGCGACGGGCTGGCACTGGTCACCCCGATCGGCACCCTCGCCGCGGGCGCGTGGCTGTTTGGCTACACCGGCACCCACGGCACCATCGCGCACGCGGTCGGCGCCTATGTCGGCGGCGTGGCCATCCCGTTTGCCGCCGATCAATTCGCGGCGATCATGATCGTCACCGCCTCCCTGGTGGCCTTTGCCTCCAACTGGTTTGCCATCGTGGTCGGCGAGACGCAGTCGCGTTTTTACCCCGCGCTCTCGCTCATGCTGCTCACCGGCGTCATGGGTGGGCTTTTGACCGCCGACCTGTTCAACTTCTTCGTCTTCATCGAGGTCATGCTCCTGCCATCCTATGGGCTCATGGCCATGACCGGCACCTGGGGCAGGCTTTCGGCCGGGCGCACCTTCGTCCTGGTCAACCTGGCCACCTCCACGATGCTGCTCATCGGCGTCTCCGTCCTCTACGGCGTGGCCGGCGCGGTCAACATCGCAGCCCTTAAGGACGCCGCCGCTGGCAACCCCACCATCACCGTGACCATGGGCATCATCCTGATCGCGCTCGGCCTGAAGGCGGGTGTGTTCCCCATGCACACCTGGCTGCCACGCACCTACCCCTCCACCTCCGCCTCGGTGATGGGTCTATTTTCGGCCCTGCACACCAAGGTCGCCGTCTACATGATCTACCGCCTCTACGTGGTGGTCTTCGGGCTCGAGGATCGTTGGGGCTGGCTTATCATCGCACTGTCGGTGGCGTCCATGCTGGTGGGTGCCTTCGCAGGTCTGGCCGAGAATTCCATGCGCCGGGTGATCTCCTATCAGATGGTCAACGGCATGCCTTTTATCCTGGTCATGTTGGCGTTTACCGCTGGCAACGCCAAGGCTGCGCTCGGCGCGGGCATCTTCTACGCCCTGCACCACATGGTTACTGTCGGCTCGCTGATCCTTTCCACCGGCGCGGTGGAGGAGACCTACGGCACCGACCTTTTATCCAAGCTGTCCGGCATCGCCCGGCGCGACCCGCTGGTGGCGGCCGTGTTCGTGGCGGGTGCTTTCTCCATCGTGGGCTTCCCCCCGTTTTCCGGCCTGTGGGGCAAGGTCGGCGTGGTCTTGGGCGTAGCCCACGCGGGCACGGGTGCCTCCTGGTTCGTCATCACCGTCATCGTGATCGCCTCCTTCGGCGCCTTCTTGTCCATGCTGCGCCTGTGGCGCGAGGTGTTCTGGGGTGCTGAGATGAACCGCGAGCGTATCCCGCAGGCGCTTCGGGTGCCCTTCGCCCGGCTCGCCCCGGCCACCTTCCTGGTGGTGGTGAGCTTCGGCATGTTCATCTTCGCAGGCCCATTGGTGTCGGCCACGCAGGGTGCGGCCGAGGACCTGCTCGATACCAGCGGCTATCAGCAGGCGGTCTTGCACACCGGCCCGCACGGTGACGAGGCCCCGGTGGGCGTTGTGAAGGGAGAAGGCTAATGCTTCACGGAATCTGGTATGCGTTCTGGCTCATCAAGGAGCTGCTCAAGGCCGGCTGGACGGTGGTCGCCGATGTGCTCACCGGTTCTCAAAAAGTCGACCCGTGCGTGGTCTACTACCCGTTGCGCGTGACAAAGGACTGGCAGATTACCGCGTTTGCGGCCTCCATCACCATCACGCCCGGCACGATGTCGCTTGCGCTTATCGACGACCAGCCTACGGCCGGCGATGCCCCGGACACCCCGCGCCTTTTGGCCGTCCACGCGGTCCACGGCTCGGATCCCCGCGGCGTGCTCGCTGACCTCGCTGCCATGGAGGAGACGATGGCCCCGCACGTCAAGGGCATCGACAACCACTTGGACGAAGCCACGGTCATCTACCCCGCTCCTGCACCCGTGCTCAAGGAGGAGAAGTAAATGTTTGTCACTTTGGCCTCCATTGGCTTAGGCCTCATGGCGATCGCGATCATCGCGACCGTGGCGTTGATGGCGACCACCCGCGATCAGCTCACCGCCGCCGTCATCTCCGACCTGCTCTTCTACGGCATGATCGGCTTCTACGCGGTGTGGACCATGTTCCACTCCGCGCAGATCGACTACGAGGTCATCTTCCTCACCGCGATCGTCGGCGGCGTGTTGCCCACCATGTCGACCGCCCGCATCATCTCGAAAGGTAGGAGGTAAGGATGATTTTCGACCTCATCGCCGGAATCCTCGTCATCATCGCCGGGCTGCTCATGGTCATCACCGCGGTCGCCTTGTGGCGCGCCCCCGATGCGCTGACCCGAGCCAACCTGCTCGGGCCTACCACAGGCATCGCCATGCCGCTGATCGTGGTTGCCAAGCTCGTCCACGACGCGGGCCTCGGTGACTTAAGCCTAGGCACCGTCATCCGCGCGCTGCTGGCGATCGCAGCCTTCCTCGTGGTGCTTGCGGTAGGTTCCTTCGTCATGGGCCGCTCCTTGCTGGGGTTGGCCTTGGAGCAGGAGGAATCCTCACACCGTGAGTACCGTAACCACAGCTGACACGCACTATCGGGCGTAGTCGGCCACGCACCCACCGCATTGGATACCAATGTGGAAAGAGCAAAGGATCTCCTTTGCTCTTTCTTTGTTGGATGCACGTTCGAAAAGATCATCGAAACACGAGAGTTCGCGTCGCGAGCACGCGCTACGTTGATGTCACCTCAAGCACACACCCCTGTTGTGAGAAAGGTGAAACGATGCCAGCCCCGCTTTCCCCTGAGTCCGTTGTGTCCATGATGTCCAAGGGCATCAAGCAAATTGAGATCGCCCGAAAATACGGAGTTTCACGCCAGTACGTGGGCCAATTGGCCAAGCGGGGTGGCTACGTCTCACCGATTACGATGGTGCAAGAAAACCTGCCCTGGGATGTCGCGCCGCAGCACCTGCGCAACACCGCCTATAAGGCACTCACCTTGCACGGTCACTACCGCCTGTCCCCGGAAACACTGCGTCAGGCCAGCGCATCGAAGAAGCTGCGGGCCTTGTACGGCAGGCTCATCAACAATGATGTCGTCATTGACTATGATCCCTCGTACCCAGCGGTACCAGGCCTTTTGGGTGCAGGTGGCTTCGCCTTTGTCCCGCGCGAAGAAGAGGATGAGGATTTCATCATCAAGATTCACCCGGGAATCCGGCTGACCCGGTTGGGCAATCAGCTCTGGCGTTTCCCAACAAACATTCCCCGAACGCAGGTCACGTTTCATCATGGGGCGACGGCTCCCGAATGGATCCTGCTTTCCAGCTAGACTAAGACCCACTATGAGCATTGAAAAAGGCATTACCCACGAGTATCACGATGGCAACGCGCACACCGGCGCGGTCAGCGAGCAGGGTGCTGCAGGTTCGGAAGAAAAGCCTTCGCTGTCGCCTGACCGCGCCGAGCGCGAGCGTCAGCGCCAGCGTGAGATCGAGGCGGCGCCTTTTGTCGTGCTCACTGTGAAATCCTCCGGCATCCACCCGTCCACGGCGCGCGTCGTCGTGGTCGATGCCATCACCTTGGACCCCGATGGCAATCAGGTGGAGGATTTTTACGCGGTGCTCAACCCCGCGGGTGATCCCGGCCCGGTTCATCTGCATGGGCTCACCCATGAGCAGGTCGCCGAGGGCAAGCGCTTCAGCCAGATCCTCAAGCCGCTGGGCAGGCTCATCGACGGGCGCACGCTCATCGTCCACAACACCGCGGCCACCTGGGGCTTCATCGTGGCTGAGGCCCGGCGTGCCATGAGCAACGCCGCTCGGTCGAATCGCACCCGCGGGCGGGGCCGGGGTCGCCGGCGCCAACGCGTTGGCCACGTACCGCAGCCGGCGCTGATCGTGGATACCCTGGCCACCGCACGCAGGTTGGGATTGCAGTCGGCCGATACCCGCGTCCGCGCCGTGGCCGCGGATCTGGGGCTGGAGGCGCCCGTTGCGCAGGCCAGCGTGCAGCGCGCCGCCCGCGAAGCCTTCGAGGTCACCCGCGAGGAAACCATGCTCACCGCGCGGGTCTTCTTTGTCGAGCATGCTCGTGGAATCCTCGCGCAGACAACCCCGGATGCCTTGCGCGCGGATCGCTTTGGGTTACAGCGCAGCCACATTAGGGTCGATGCCCCGCACACCCCGGCCCCGGAAAACCCAGGGGTGTACTCCCCGGAGCAGGGACTTGTGGCGGGCATGGAGTTTGTGATCGCGCCTGAGATCAGCATGGATCCTGACCTCATCATCGAAGCCGGGTTGCGCGAGGGGCTGTCCTATTCGGAAAAGATCACCCGCAAGTCCTCGGTGGTGGTGTGCAATAAGCGCGAAAACCTGGTGGGCAAGGCGATGCACGCCGATAGAAAGCAGATCCCGCTGCTGTCGGATGAGGAGTTCCTCGCCGCCATCCTAAAGAAGTCTCAAGCCGAAAATTAGCCCCCAGGGGTGTCGGCAACTCCCCACCACAACCGGGTGGGTGCAGCGCTTGTCGCGCGGGGGTCGCTTTCCCGGCGTATCAGGCAAAGAATGAGAGACCGGTGGTGAGAAAAATCCGACACCAGCGGCCCCACCCATCCGGGATTGCCCATAGCGGGGACTTGTGAGACTAGACTTATCGCCCATGAAGTTGCCAACGTTTTCTTCGCTGCCAGCAGCCCCGAAATTAGGTCTACGCACCACAATCGCCGTAGGCCTTGCCAACCTCGCCACCGCCGCTTCACGTGCAACCGGGCGCGGCTCCGGCGGCATGATCGGCGGTTTGATCGCGGAGAAGATCGACCCCAACATCATGGCCTCCTTAGGGGCCGGGCGCCCCGTGGCGCTGGTGACCGGGACAAACGGCAAGTCCACCACCACCCGCATGTTGGCCTCGGCGGTGCGCAGCGCGCATACCGTGGCCACGAATGAGGGCGGCGACAACATGGACGCGGGCATCATTTCCGCGCTGATGGCGGGCACCACTGCCAGCCACGTGGTCTTGGAGGTCGATGAGCTGCACGTGCCGCGCGTGGCCAAGCGTTTGGGCGCCTCCTGCCTGGTGCTTTTGAATCTCTCACGCGACCAGCTCGATCGCGTGGGCGAGATCAATAAGATCGAGCGCACCCTGCGCCAGGCGGTCGCGGAGAACCCGGACATGACCATCATCGCCAACTGCGATGACGTGCTGGTCACCTCCGTTGCCTATGATGCGCAGAACGTGGTGTGGGTTTCCGCGGGCGCGGGGTGGCTCAACGATGCCACCAGTTGCCCGCGCACCGGCGGCCACATCATCCATGAGGGCGCGCATTGGCGTGCGGCCAAGCCGCTTGCCGACGGCTCCGCCTTCGAACGCCCCGCCCCTGATTGGACGATTACAGCCGAAGGAATCGTCGATAAGCACGGAAACGTTCACCCGCTGAACCTGAAACTGCCTGGTAACGCCAACCGTGGCAACGCCGCGCAGGCCATCGCCGCGGCCGTGGAATGCTTCGATATCAGCCTCGACGCCGCGATCAAGGCCGCCGAATCCGTCGATGACGTGGCCGGACGCTACTCCACCGTCACCCTCGGCGAGCACGAGATCCACCTGCTGTTGGCCAAGAACCCCGCCGGGTGGCAGGAAGCGCTGTCCATGGTCGATCGCAGCGCCGAAGGCCTGGTCATCGCGGTCAACGGCCAGGTCGCCGACGGCGAGGACCTGTCGTGGCTGTGGGACGTGAAGTTTGAGGACCTTTCCTCGCTTTCGGTCAAGGCCGCCGGTGAGCGCGGCACGGACCTTGCCGTGCGCCTGACCTACGCTGAGGTCGAGCACGAGCTCATCAAGGATCCGATCACCGCGATCAAGGCCTGCCCGCCCGGCCGGGTGGAGGTCCTTGCCAACTACACCGCTTTCCGTGACCTGAAGAAGGCACTGGTCGCGGCCGTAAAAGATGCCACCACCAACTCCAAGGAGGCCTAAACATTATGAGTGAATTAACCATTGGCCTCATCCTCCCGGATGTTTTGGGCACCTACGGCGACGACGGCAACGCCCTGGTTTTGCGCCAGCGCGCCCGCATGCGCGGCATTGATGCCGCGATTCATCCGGTCAAGCTCGGCGAACCCGTGCCGGATTCCCTCGACCTCTACTGCGTCGGCGGCGGTGAAGACACCGCACAGATCCTTGCCGCCCAGCATCTGATTGCCGACGGCGGGCTTACCCGCGCGGCGGCGAAGAACACCCCGATCCTTGCCATTTGCGCAGGCCTGCAGGTGCTCGGCGTATCCTTCCGCGCGGGCGGTGGCATCGTCGACGGCGTGGGGCTTATCGACGCCACCACCATCTCCATGCAAAAGCGTGCCATCGGTGAGGTAGCCACCACCCCCACCGGCGCCGGCATGACCGCGCAGCTGACCGACAAGCTCACCGGCTTCGAAAATCACATGGGCGCCACCATCCTAGGCCCCGACGCGCAGACACTGGGCACGGTGACCACCGGCATCGGCAACGCCGACGAGGCCGCGGTGGCAACCGCCAAGGTCGATGCCGCCCAGACCTTTGCCGAGGGCGCGGTCCAGGGCTCGGTGATCTGCACCTACATGCACGGCCCGGCGCTCGCCCGCAACCCGCAGCTGGCGGACCTTTTGCTCGCGCAGGCGATGGGCAAGCAGCTCGTTGAGCTGGAGCCGCTGGATATTCCGGTGGTGGCACAGCTGCGCAGCGAGCGCCTCGGGCACTAGTTTTGTAGGTTCGACAAGGGGCGACCCGCTTCGGGTAAGGCAACCGCCGGGCCTGGCCCCCGGAGCCTTTCTCATGAGGTTGAAGCCGCCTCCTACACCGGTGTATCCGCGCCGATGAAGCCGGAACCCACCGCACCCGCCTTCCGTTTGAGGCACCTATCCGTGTGGGACGAAAATATAAGTCCACCTCGTCCATAACCACGAAAGCAATCGAGAATTCGACGACCTCTACGCACACGTTGCGGTCCCATTCGTCAGGCCGAGAGTCCTTGTGCTAAGTAGAGGAGCCCTCCAAAAAACTGGAATCTTTCGCTAACACGGGCAATCACGATTCCATTTCCAGCCGTGGACTAATCGTTCTTCTTCGGCGAATGTGCCAATCGGGTACTCACATCGAAATGAAGAATTAGGAACTTCGTCGATAAGCTGGCAAAGCTAACGAGGACTGCCTTGAGGAGGAACCTCTAGTCTTAGGCTGTCCTGTCTAGGGACTTTTTGGACGGGGAGTCCAGTTAGTTTTTGGACGGGGAGTCCATGGGGTTTGTGGACGTGATGTCTAACAGCTTTTTGGACGTGATTCGGGTTGGAATATTCAAATGGCTATTCCAACCCATATTCGTAAGAAGATCGCGGATTTCGATCCCGTCCGTGACGGTAAGACCATCACCAAGTTCTGCAAAGAAATCGGCGTGTCCCGGCAGACGTACAACAACATCAAACATCGCATCGCTGAACGCGGCCGGGCAGGAATTATCCCGGATTCCACAGCACCGAAGAATCCTGCCCGAAAGTTCGATGTCGAGCTACGCCAACTCGTCGTCCAGGCCCGCCAGGTACTGAAAGAAACTGGCCGCGACTATGGGCCGTGGTCGATCTACTACTACTTGCTGGATGACCTGCGGATGGAGAATCCTCCGCAGCGCTCGACGATTGCTTTGTGGCTTCACGAAGCCGGTGTTGTTGACGGGAATGCCCGCAAGCGCCCCAGAAGCTCATACAAACGGTTTGCCCGCGCAAAGGTCAACGAGTTGTGGCAGATTGATGGCTTCGTCTACCGCTTATTCGACACTGCGCATACCCAGATCACGATCTACCAGCTCATCGATGACGCCAGTCGTTTCGACCTCGGATCGCAAGCATTCAGCAGGCCTGAAAACGGTGTCGATGCACGCGCCACCTTGGCTGCAGCAATGGATTCTTATGGCTGTCCTCAGGAGGTGCTGTCCGATAACGGTGAGGCCTTCGCCACCTATCACCGGGGCCGACTATCGGACACCGAACGATGGCTAGCGGGTTTGGGCGTGTGGTCTATTGCTGGATTCGCCCCACAAACCCAAGGTAAAGATGAACGATCTCATCAAACGATCTTCCGGTATCTCGATGCGCGCACACCCACAACAATCGAGCAAGTCCACAAGCTGTTGGTGGAGTATCGCAACTACTACAACACCAAGCGGCGCCACCAAGGCCTCAACCACGGCAAAATGCACATCACCCCTGCACAAGCCCGTGAGATCCTTGACCACGCTACCCCTCCCGCACAGCCTGTTGATCCAGATGTTTTATGGGCCAAAATCGCCACGTATTACCACAGCATGCACGGTGGTTTTCCCGCTGGAAGAGAAAACGCCTTGGACAAAGTGGCAGCTTCACCCAAGGCGCATAACCACGATAGTGAGCCAATCCATCAAGATTCACGCGCCATCGATGACTCCAGCGTAGCCGCCATCACCCCGGCGTCAAGTAATAGCTGGGGCATCCCCGACGAACTCTGGATCAACCGCAGTGGTGTTGTCACCATCCTCAAACACCGCTTGTACGTCGGCACTCGATGGAAAAACAGAATGCTCTACAGCCAAGTCAGCAACAATCACGCAGAGTTTTTCACCGCGCACGACGGTGAGCTTTTATTCTCCTTCCCACTTCCTATTACCTTGTTGCACCGACCGGCCGGAGGCCAGATCAACATCGGACACGTCGAAGGGATGTGGCACCGCCGCCCGCCAGAAATCAAACCGATCCTGTCGCGACCGCGGCCCTCGCGACGCAAAAAGCCATAGACCGCCCAACGCCTAAAACCTGTCCACAAACCCCTCGGACTCCCCGTCCACAAAGTGGCTAGACTCCCTGTCCAAAAAGTCTATGGACTCCGTGTCCAAAAACCCCATGGACATAACACCTCTAGTCTTAGGCCCCTCGGTCCATCAGGATCCCCTCCAAGAACCGCATTGGTGGGGCGATACCTTAGGCCTTGGCATCACCCCGCGAAGGCGTACGTCCAGACGACGGATTTCGGGGACTCGATGCTCGAGAGGTTTCCGGAAAATGTCCGCACTAACGCTGCTTCGCAAACAATCCATCGGGAAGGTTACCGGTCACGTCGTGGAAACCTGTAGACATGCGGTCTGGAGACGTCTATAAGCAAGAAACCGAAACCACCCCCAACCCTCAACCCCCGGGCACAGATCGAAACCGGCGTGGCACTCAACGATGCAGCGGTAGCAGTGGACCTGCTGGCCCGACTGCACGGCAATCACCCGAAGTTCTTCGAGCACGCGATGCCCGATCCGCTGATCGCAATGGGATACGGCGGCACGCAGGAAACGACTACGCGCACGCAGCTTTCCTACGACGGCGGCGCCGAGGGAAACACTGGCCAGGACGAGCTGGGACTGTCGGGGACCTACGTGCAAGTGAAGTGCTACGCGCCGAGTTCCTCGATCGGGCGGCCCGCAATTCAAAGTGGCGGGGGCACGCACAGGTCAGACGCACCGTCGACATCGTGGAAGTGGATGAGGACTACTTCGAGTCAGGCTTATGGACACCTACGCCGTCATGCCGTCGTACTCAAAGGCTCACCACCTCCTCCTGGTGGCAGCAGGTCATCAACTTGCTCTGGGGTAAGCCTACCCTGTTCGAGGAGCGTCTTCGGCGTGAGGCCGTTCGGGTCCACGGGGGTAAGCCACCATTTCAGGGCGTGCCATGAGGCATCGTCGGTGCCAGCGAACACAGCCAGCAATCTTTCATTTGCCCGAGCCACACAATCATGAATCTTCTTGTGGCTCAAATCGATTTGAAATGATGGGTACTCGAAGGAATTGGTTTCCTGAATACCAATCAACTTGTGCTGCTTGCGAAGGTATCGCAAGTAGTCCAATCGTTTCTTCGGCGGTGCTTCGCTTCGCAAGATCGAGCCGATTTCCTGTGGTTGCATGGTTTCGACCGAGCCGAAAAGCCTTCTCTTTTCAAGCTTGTCTTCGCAGGAATTTCGGTAAACAGGACTCCAGAGTTCTAGGTACTCCCAAACAGCTGGAAATCCCATAGCCTCCAAATCAAACCCATTTTCACGTGCTCCATCTTTGCAAAATTGAACAATCTCAAGACGCCATGGGTGCTGTGGCTGAATCTTCTCCAAGAGATAGGCGATAATAGCCAAGGAGCAGTAAACGCGACTTCGATCCGCATTACCCAGGTGCGCCAGCTCCGCAACCCCTTGTGGAGGCGCACCAAGCTGCGACGTGATATTCCGGTTCCAAAGCCGCGAGTGGTGGGCACAAACGTTCCTAATATACCGGAGGTGGTTTATCCAGTTTGCCATGGTAGACCCGTCCCCCACATACCGGTCATCCACTATCCGGTAAGAAACAGCAAGACGATCTTTACTGTTTTGCTTCATTCCTGAAAAAAGGGTACTCAGCGTACCGAAAGCTAGGATCTCCGTCATTACCCAAACTGGAAGCGGACGCCCATACTTATCTTCGAAGTGCTCGATAAAAACGTCACTTGAGCGCCTCTCCTCTTTGTCTACCTGCTTGAGCCACTTCGCATGTTCACTTATCGCCCAATCCGCATGGAGCAACCCCGGTGGTCGACCAGAATTGAACTTCGTGAATTCAGGAGCAAGGCACGAAGGATCGCAGTGCGCAAAGGCGCTTACCATGCCCAAAACATGCCCAATTTCGGATCTCAGGGAGATCTCAATTGCTCTTATCCCCTCGAATACCTTTTGTCTTAGCTCGTCGTCGAATTGGTACAACGCCACGGCATCCTCGAACTTTGAATCAGCCCTGAAAGTAGATTTGCGCTTCTGGAGGATCTTTCCCTTCGACGTTTTATATGTCGATGGAGAATCCAACTCACGAAAATTGAACCAATACCCAGAAAGACGATAATAACCTATTTCTCGAAGTAGCTTCTCCGCTTCTTCTGGATTGATGAACTGTAAGCCATTCCGGCTGAGCTTTTGAATTTGCTCACCAATTGTGAGGAAGGGCTTGTCATAGGAAATAGGCAAGACGTCTTTCCTTGGGCTCAAATAGAACTAGCCACGTCTCCAGTAGGCGGAGGAACGTGACTAGCCGTAGTGTTCACGATTGTACCAGTATACGGATGAATTATCAGCCATGCGTGGCGCTTTTACCCCGGCTTCGATAACGCGCAGATAAACAACGACGAAGCCTAGGAGGAATCATCCACGTGGGGCCACAAGCGGAACGCGTCGCCAAGCGAAAACGCAGGGCCTACGAGCGTAGCGTCCTGTCATTGATTTTGTAGTGCAGCAGCATAAGTACGCCGCATCCCGCACCGAGAGATTGTTCGTAAGAGGGCGTTGCTTGCTACTGGTAAGGGAGCCGCAATCGTTGAGATCATCACTCCAATGCCGTCGCACGATGCGTCTTTCACCATTGCCACCAATCAGTGCCCATTCATCTTGATCAATCTCACTTCATCTTTCATATTCATCTTTCACATTTCAATGTATGAGAGAAGAACTCCGGGACTTGGCCATTAGCGCAGTTAATCCCATTAATTATTGCCCTCATCATACTCAAACGTCTTTGTTAATTTTGCCGAGAATATCAAAGATGCCCCCTTGTCGCCATGACGTTTGTGGGCAACAAGCACTTATCAGGCCAGTGCATAGCGCTGAAATTTGCTCGTTGATTCTTTTGTTTGCACAATCGTGCCTTCCCGAAGCATGACACCAAGCGCAGGTGTTATCTGTCCCAGGCTAAGACCAGATGCACTGCATAGCTGCTTCTTTGTCAACGGTTCTGCCGCAGCCCGCAAAGTAGCAAGAATCAACCCTTCTTTTTCCCTCATCGACATATAGGTTCTCCGCGCAGACTCTCCCACCTGCTGTTGCTGCATCCCTGGTCAATGGCGCACCAGCACCTAGGCCCCACTAGCCCGGGCGACATCGGCCATGAGGATTCCCGGCCAGGTGTCCACCTGCGCCCTCGTCGTGGCTACCTGCAGGTTGGCGTTCGGCAGCAGGCTGGCAAGCGCATGGGCGGTGGAAAGCGGATGCGTGGGGTCTTGTGCCCAGGCCAGGATGGTCGTGGGCACGTCGATGGTGGTCAGCGCCTGCTGCGGGGGCAGGTCACTCATCGCGGCACCGCGATAGACCCAGGGCAGGAGCTCTTCTTTCACGTCGGGGCTGGTCTTCGGCGCCCCGGCCAGCGCCGGGGGTTCTTCGTGGTCTTGTTCTACATCCAGCAGGGCCTGCAACCCGTGCTTTTCGACAAGCCGCGCCGTGGCCTCATAATCGCCGGACTTGGCAGCGCGGGTGTCCCAGGCGGTCGGCGGAGCCAGGAGGGTGAGGCTGCTAAACCGACCGGGGTCAATGAGGGCCGCATGCAACAGCGTCGCGCACCCCATCGAGGGGCCCACGCCGTGGACGCGCTCGCCGGGGAACTGCTCGTCGAGCAGCGTGAGCAAATCCTTAGCCAGGTTGGGCCACCGATAATCCTCCGCGACCGGGCGGCCGGTGGAAAAGCCGTGGCCGCGGGCGTCGTAACGCAATAGGCGGGTGCCGCTCAAGCCCCGGCCGAGGTCGAGGTTGAGCACCCGGTCGCGCGCCCGGCTGGAGGTGAGCCCGTGGAGTTGCACGACCGGATGCCCGCCCTCGTCGCTGACTTCATACGCCAGGTCCGCGCCGGTTACGGCACAGAATCTAGGGCCGGGGTTATGTGCTGATGTGCCGCTGCCCGTCATTGTTCCTCCTCGTTGCCGCGGTAATTCGCCAGGGTGGCTTGGAAAAGACGATCCCTGCCCGGCGGACCAGCAAGAGCCTTCAGGCCGCGCGCGGACGCTGGGGTGCCGCTGGGCGTACCAGCTTCGCTTCCCAAGCCAGGTTGGCGTTTGTCACCGTAAGGTTAAACCATGAGACTTACCAATGTAGCCCACCTTAACCTCCCCTTCGGGCGACTGTGGGGGTATGACGTCACCGTCACCCCCACCGAGCGTCGCCTTCCGATTTCTTTTGATCAGCGGCGCCACGTCGGCCGCGGTAATCGGCCCGGATCGTGGATGGCCATTGCTTTTACGCTGCCGCCCACCCACAGGGAGAAGCTCTCCGACGCCTGGCTTAAGGTGATTGCCCGCCACGGCACCTTGCGGTCGGTGTTTGTCGATGAGTCGGACTCAGGCGATGCCAATAAGCTAGGGCTGCGTGAGGTCACCATCTCCCCCGGAGGCTGGGTGGAGCATTATATTCATACAGGTGAGGCCGTCAACGATGCGGTCCGCCGCGTCCTTGACCATTATTGCGCCCCCTTCGCATCTCCTTCCTACCGCCTGTGTGCCATTGAGACGGTCACTGAGACCACCGTGATCATCGGCGTGGACCACTCGCACACAGACATGTGGTCGATGGTGGTGGTATTACGCGATTTCCTTGCCGCCTTGGGTGAATACGTCATCGGCGCCCCGCAACTTTCCGAGGTCGCCCCGTTTACGCAGCACACCCAAAGCCTGCGCGAGCGCGAACAGGCGCCGGCGGAGATTCACCGGCGCTGGGCCGAGATCATCGACGCAAGCGGCGGGGGCATGCCGCGCTTCCCGCTGTCGCTGGGCGAGCCGGGCCCGCACGTCGAGCGCGTGGAAGTCCGCGACGTTCTAGGAGTTGACGAGGCCGCCGCCTTTTCCGCGCAGGCCCGCGCCGATGGGGTGTCCTCGTTGTCGACGGTGGTGGCGGCGATGACGAAGGTCACCCGCCAGCTGGCCAACGCCCCGCTGCGCGCAGTCTTTCCCGTGCATAGCCGCTACGACCACCAGTGGCACAACTCGGTGGGGTGGTTTATCACCAACTCCGTCCTCGAATCGGCAGATCCCCGCCCCGCCGCCTGCGCCGACTCCGTCAAGGAGGCGGTGCGCTTGGGTTCCTGGCCGCTGGAGGACATCATGAAGCCCTGGGGTGACATGCCGGAAACTCCCGGCATGTTCGCGATTTCCTGGCTCGATCTGCGCCGGCTTCCCGTGCGAGTGGACTCTGTGGGGCTGAAGGCGCAGTATGTGGGCGCAAGCATCCGCCCGGATGGGGTGATGGTGTGGTTTATTTTGGACGAGACGGGGCTGCATCTGCGCTGCCGCTACCCGGATACCCCGCAGGCGCGGCGCAATGTCGGCGGGTGGCTCGATGAGGTGGTAAGCGATATCCGGCAGCGGGCCCGCGAATCCGTCGGTGGCCTGCTCACCGTCGATGACAGGCAGTTTCGGGTACAGCGCGCGATGCGCGGCGACGTCGCCGATATCGTCAATATGCTTTCCGACGACGAACATGGCGCACGCTTGGAAAGCGACGCCGTGCAAAAGGGCGAGCACCCGGCCTACGACGATGCCTTCACGATTCTTGCCAGGGACCCCAACCAGTTCCTCGCGGTGATCAAAGACGACGCCGGGGCCACGGTGGGCACCATGCAGCTGTCCATCCTGCCCGAGCTTTCCCGCGGCGGCGCCACCCGCCTGCAGCTGCAGGCGGTTCGGGTGGCCACGCAGGTACGCGGGATCGGGCTTGCCTCCGCGATGATCGAATGGGCCCACGAATACGGGCGCGCCCGCGGCGCGAAGATGGCACAGGTCAGCGTGGATGAGACCCATGAGCGCGCGCTCGACTTCTACAAGCGGCTGGGATATCACCCAAGCCACGTGGGATTCAAGCGCGCGCTATAGGCCCCGGCCGTCGGCGGCGCGGGCGGCGTCGGCAAGCAAGGGCGCGTGTGACGTTAACCCGCAGCGATTGCTACATCACCTTCGTGGATTCCAGATCCTCAGTCATGCTGTGAATACGGGCGGCGATCGCATGACGCAGCACCAGACCCACCAGCAGGGTGGGCAGCAGGAACAACAAGAGCATGCCCATGTTGGTGAGGTAGTCCCACTCGTAGATACCGGCGATGGCGGCACGCATCATGTTGATGGAATACGTTGCAGGCAGCCAAGGGCTGATGTTTTGGAACCAGTGCGGAAGCACTTCCAGCGGATATGCGCCGCCAGCTGCAGATATCTGGAGCACCAGGAAGACCACCGCGACGGCCTTGCCGGCGTTGGAGAGCGAGAGCACCAGCGTGTAGATGATCAGCATGAATACAGAGGAGGTAATCCACCCGCTGATCATGAGCAGCCACGGATGCGCCGGCTGAATCTCAACGAAGACGATGAGGCCTAGCATCAAAAGCGTGGACTGTGCCATGCCGACGACCCAGAAAAGGAAGAAGCGACCGAAGTACTCCTGTATGCCGGTAAAACCATCCCTGGCCTTGGTCTTTTCCATCACCCCTGATTCATCCGCAGCGTCTTCGCCAGTCACGCCGGCGCCCTGAGCGCCGTTGTCGTCTCCGTCTGTGCCGTCTGTGACACCTGTGCCGTCGCTATCGTCTTCCGCTGGGGCCGGCGGATTCGCGGCAAGATAGCGCAGGTACACGTTGCGCGAGACCACCGTGTGCAGGAAGGCAGAGCTCAACAGCGCGCCGACCCACAAGGCGATGGCGCTATACAGCGGCGTCATACCCACGCCGAAGCTGGCAACGGGGAAGATCTCGTTGCGCTCCACGTTGATGGGAGAGGCGATGAGCTTCGCCAGCCCCTCGGGATCGGTGCCGATGACGGCCGCGATGCGTTTGAGATCTCCGGACTCGCGGGCATCCGCCATCTCCTTGACGGCATCATCCAAGCGCTGCGCCCCGTTGGCCATGTTGTCCGCGGAGATACCCAAGCTGGTCTGCGCATCCGTAAGCGTCTGCAGCAGCCCCTGGTCGGTGTCTGCGAAGCTGGCACGGATGTTATCGAGGTAGGAGCCGACCACCGCTAGGTTGTCCTTGGCATCGGCCATGTTGCTGCGCAGCTGCTCAAGCTGGGGTTGCAAGTTGGTGCGGTAGTTATCCCTGGCGTTTGCAATCGCTGTGGTCGCTTCATCGATCGCCTGCCGGGCCTGATCGCGGGCCTGCTGGTTGGTGGTCTGATCTGAGCGCAGGTCGGAAGCCAGCGTGTGCAGCCGCTGCGCGAGGGACTCCTGGCGCGCGATGGCCGCGTCGAGATCCGCGAGAAATCCCACCGCCGCTGGGGTGCCCCGTAGCTGGGACGGGATCGCATTGTTGAGCGAATCGCGGGTCTGACGGAAGGCGGCAACCTGGTTATCGATGCCGGCGGCTGCGGAATCAAGCGCATCCGCCTGGGAGTTCGCCCCCGTGGATGCCGAGTTGAGCACGGAGTCCAAACGGCTTTGTACTGCGCTCACGCTGTCCGCGGTGCGGTCGAGAGAATCTCCGAGCGCGCTGGTTGCGTCATCGAGGCCCGAATCCGAGCCATCGGATGACCCCGTCAATCCACTATCGGTGTTGAGCGAATCATCCAGGGAAACGGTCAGGTTCTGGGCGCTTTCCACCAGCGGAACCGAGGCGCTGACCAGCGATTGGAAAGAACTCACCGTATGGGAAGCGGACGTCAGCTGCGTTGATAATGATTCCAGCCGGACTTCCAAACGATCCAAGGTGGCTGCGGTTTCTTCGTCGTCGAGGAAGGAGGAGACGTCCTCCGCCAGCCCCATCGCCACCTCGCTGAGTACCTGGGTGAATGCGGCGTTGATCTGCGAGGTCACGCCCTGGGCACCCTGGTTGGAGATATTGGACGATAGCGCGTTCTTCTTCTCGTTGGTATACAGCGTGATGTCCGCAGGCGCCGCGCCACCAGCGTAGAAGGTAAACATCGAGGTGCTGAAGTTGTCCGGAAGCACGATGGCGGCGTAGTAGTCGCCCGAGCGCGTTCCCTCGAGCGCGGTGTCCTCGTCGGTGATGATCCAATCCAGGCTCTTGTTTCCGCGAAGCTGCGAGAGAACCTGGTCGCCGACGTTGACCTTGAGGTTGAGCACGTCGGTTTGGTACCCCTCGTCGGTGTTGGCCACCGCGATCTTGAGTCGATCGGAGTTGCCGAAGGGATCCCAACTAGCCAGCACGTTAAACCACGTAAACAGCAGCGGGAGGGCAACGAGCACGCTCATAAAGATCCCCATCATGACGTTGCCGCGGATTTGGCGGGCATCATCACGGATGATAAATCGGGTCGCGTTCATTATTTTCCTCCTTCCTGTGCCGGGAATTCAGTGGTCTCGGTCTTATCGTTCGTATCGGTAGCTTCGGTGGCACCGGTTGCGAGCACCTTCTCGGCCGGCTGCGCCTCCGGGTTCGGCTCGTCGGTGGTTGCACTATGGATGGCGCGGTGTTGCCTGAGCGCTGCGACGAGATCATCCTCGCTTAGTGCCTCGAGCTCACTTGCATGCCGCAGGGACTGTTTCAAGCTCTCCGTGGTCACCAGCGCGCCGACGACGATCAGGCCCCACAGGGTGGCCACCGCCAAAAGACCCGGCTTGCTAATCGACGTCGCCCGCGACAAAATCCCCAGCACGAACAGCCCGGCCAGGCCGATTATGGTCAGCACGCGCACCAGCATCGGATAAGACGCATCGAACTTCTCGCGCCTGCGGGTCAGTTCGCGGGAAAATTCGCCACGGTTAGACAGAAGCGCAATGATGTGGCTGAGCCTGTAGCCGGAGCCGAGGATCTCCACGTTTTCATTGATAACCAGTTCGGTGCGCGCGAGCTCGTCGTTGAATAGGCGCGTGAAATAGCCCAATTGTCGGCGCAGGATGAGGCCGACGATCAGTGCGATGAGCCCCATCGCGCACACGATCGCCATGTAGTGCAGATATTGGTTGCCATAGAAGCCACCCACGGTCTCTCGAATGGCCTTGATGCTGTAGGAGAACGGCAAGACCGGGTAAATGGCACGGAAGAATCCCGGCATCAACTCGATCGGGTAGATCCCGGATGCGCCGGGAATCTGCAGCACCACCAACACCACAGCTATGGCCCGGCCTACGTGGCCGAAAGCTGCCGCGAGTGCATAGATGATGGCGAAATAGCTAAGGCCAATCACGACTGCCGTTGCAACGAAGGCGAAGGCGTTGACGGTCTGCACGCCGATGAGCAAGGTACCTACGCTGACGATGATTGCCTGCGCGATCGCGAGGACGCTGAGCAGCAGGAAGCGGCCGAAGTAGGCGTGCCGCAGGGCCAACGCGCGGAAGCCTTCCTTGTCCACCTCCACGCGGAAGATGATGATCAGCATGAAGGTGCCGATCCACAGCGAGAGGTTGATGAACATCGGCGACATCGCAGAACCATAGGAAGCAACCGGGAACAGCGCTTGCTTTTCAAATTCCACTGGTGAAGCCAGGTAGGTTCCGATGTTGTCGGCATCGAGTCCGGTGACGGTCTGCAGCGTACCCGACTGCAGCGCGGTCGCAAGCGCTGCGACATCGGCCTCGGAATTGCGGGCGGAGTCCTGGAGATCGGCCAGGTTGCCGTCGCTTGCCACCAGGATGTCCTGCGTGGACTGCAGCTGGTCTTCCAAGCCATCGACCAAGGCGGTGATCTGCCCCAAGGAGCTTTGCGCCTGCGCTGCCTGACCGGCCAGCAGGCCGGCGCGCGCGGACAGGGCGGTCACCCGTGTAGTCAGCGAATTGACCGCCTCATTGGAAGTCGATCTCAGCGCACCGCTGCTGTCTTGGGCCCCATCGATCAATGTCGCGAAGTCGTCGCCGAGGGCGTCTAATTGCCGAGAGGTCTCGGTGGCCGTGGAGGCTACCTGATTGAGCTGATCCACCACCGCCTGGGCTTGATCGAGCTGGGTGCGAACCCCCGCGAGGGTATCGCCGGCCAAAGGCTGCGAAACAGCACCCAACGCCGCCTCGGCGGCGGTCAGAGAATTCTCGGCGGCGGTAATGCCCTGGCTGAACCTGTCCGTACCGCCTTGGATTTGCGTGCCCACCTCGCCCAGCATCGCCGAGGTGGAGGTGAGCGCACTTCGGGCATTGGCGGTGGACACGCCCAGTGCTTCTTGCGCCTTCGCGCTGGCATCACCGGTGGACTGTGCAAAAGCCTGTGCGTCGGTGATGACGGTATCCAAGATGCTCTGAATGTTGCTCAAGGAGGTGGCGACATCTCCCAGCGCCGGGTCGGCCGCCGCCAGCATGCCCTTGACGTCGCTTGCGGTCTGGCCGGAGTCGGCGAGCTGATTGGCGATATCTTGCACGTTGTCCCGTGTGGTGCCAAGCTGGGCTTCCAAGTCTTGCAGTGTCTGGGTCGTTGTCGATTGCGTGTCTTGGATGCTCGAAGAAAAGTCAACGCCACGATCCCGCAGGGTCTCCGACACCGCCTTGCCGAGCTGCTCGCGGAAGGCGGAGGTGATCTTAATGTCAAGGGAGTTGGATCCCGCGTCGGTAATCTTCGGCGCGATGGCACCCTTTTTCTCATTGACGGAGTATTCGATGGTCGGCTGGGCGCGGCTGCCACTGAAGATGTCCACGAGCTGCTGGCTGAACTCTTCGGGGATGACAAAGGAGGCGTACACCTCGCCCCGATGGATCTTTTCATCAGCCTCGTCGGCTGAGAGGAATTCCCACCCTAGCTGGTCATTCTGCCGCAATTGATCAACTATTTGGTCCCCTACCTTAATCTCACCGGTAAGATCGGAGGTGGCCCCCTTATCTTCGTTGACCACCGCGATCGGAATCGCTTCGGTGTTGTTGTAGGGATCCCAAAACGCAGCGATATTCAGCCATGCGTATAACGCAGGGGTGATGAGGATGCCAATGACAATGATGAATGCCTTAGGCACCGCCAAAATACGTTTGGCATCACGGACAAAGACGCGCCAGCTAGTTTTCACCCTGCGATTCTAACCTTGTCTTAACACAAAGGCCAACAAGATAACTGCAGGTAGAGGTCTTGAAAGCCGTTGCTTAACCTTGTTAATTTGCCTAACAAAAAAATGGGTTTCCCCTAGGCATGAAGAGTTTTACCTGCCTTAGCTGTGGTTTTGTCCACAATTCGTCACCGCTCGGCGGAGGGGACGCTGCAGCCAAAGAGCCAGAAACTTTCACATTACGGACTTGATGTGCAAGTTTACAAATCCCTCCACACACGGCAGAGTAAGTACCTTGCCCCACCGCACCCCCTGGCGGGGGCTTGCCTCTTTAGGCCGCCGACTCCGCGCGGGCATGAGACGCCTGCCCGCGATCTGTTGTTTCCCCGGCACGGTGCCCCTCGTCGGCAGTCTCGCTTCGGTCATTGACCGGCCCGAAGAATGCTTGCAGGCGCAGGTAGGTGATCTGGCTATGCATGTTATGAAAGGGTTTGTGGCCCAATTCGTGCGCGGCCATCAATGCGATGGCATGCGCGCAATTTTCTCGCTTGCAGGTACAGGTGAGCACGAGTTGGGAACCGAAGTTTTGCCCGTCACAGCGCCAACACCAATCCCGGTCATACTCCTCATCCCCGCAATCATCACCGTAGAGATCGTCCCCACAAAAATCGCCACCACATTCGGGACACGTTTCGTGATATTCGAAGGATGCCCAATGAACGCGCCCGTCCGGATCCTCACACCATCCCCGGAAGGACAGGATCTCGCCCGTATCGCTGATCTGCTGAATCTCATATGCCTTACGCTCGACGATCTCGCAGGCCCGATGTATCTGACAATCACAGACATCGATGTCGTAGCTTGTCAGCCGGTCGTCGAGCATCTGCGCTAGATCATCCGGGCTTTGCCCGCCGGTGGGTAGTGCGGACTGTAGTTCTACCTGAACCTTGGTCATTTACTTCTTGCTCCTTCATCCTTCGTTTCTGTCACTTCTTCCACTCCCGCCGCTTTAGTCGCGTGTAGTTTTCTTTCGTGCCGTCGCCGTGCGTGGGTGACGGTTGCTTTCCGACGACCCCAGTACCTCCTGCGCGCACGCCGAGCAGCACCGTCAGCCGGGAGGCAGACGCCTGCTTGTCGGGCAGGCCTTTACCGGCAGGTTCTTTTTCAGGCGCTGGATATTTGATTTCCCTCCAGTTCACCTTTCGCGTTTCCCGCCGTGACCTTGAAAGACTGAAATTGAGGCGCGTGCGTTCCCTCGCCGGAAGAAAAAACTTGGCGCAAGCGGGTGAAACCGCGCGCATGCAGGAAGGATGTCGCGATGCGGCGCGTTCGACGTCGGCAAGCACACCGCCGCACAGGCAAGGGATCTTTTAGTTTTGCACCCAAAAATTATCTTTACCGATTTTTCACCTCACCCATGCCTTTTGGCAACCAAACAAAAATATGGTTCCACCTGTTCCTTTTTGCACGCCCTGCTCTCCTGAGAAGAAACGGAGTTTGAAAACAATGTCACTCAAAGGCATCAACTTGCTGTTCCAGTCCAAGCGCTCCCGGCTGACCTGTACCTATAAGTGCGGCAACGCTTGCATGGGCGAGTGCACAAACAACTCCAACAACGAATACTTCGGCACCATTGTCTCCCGCCGCACCATCCTGCGCGGCTCGGCGCTGACCGCGCTGACCGTTGGCGGTGGTGCAGCACTCGCGGCCTGCTCCTCCGATTCAGCAGCCACCTCCTCTGGAGCTGCGGGCAGCTCCACCTCGGTGGACACCTCCCGCGCCGCCGCCTCCGCGCCGACCGGCATGCAGTTCGAGGCCGTCGCCCCCAATACCGACGACAAGGTCGCGGTGCCGAGCGGTTACGAGACCGCCGTGCTCATTGCCTGGGGCGACCCGGTGTACGAGGATGCTCCGGCCTTCGACGTCAACAACCAGACCGCGGCTGCCGCCGAGCGCCAGTTCGGCTTCAACAATGACTTCGCAGGGCTTATCGAACACCCGCAAGACCCCAACCGCCTGGTGTATGTCTGCTCCCACGAGTACACCACCGAGCCGCAGATGTTCCCGGACTACGATCCGGAAAACCCCACCAACGAGCAGATCAACATCGGCCTCGCCGCCCACGGACACACCGTGCTTGAGGTGTCCAAGGATGCCACCACCGGCAAGCTGACCCGCGAGTTCGGCCCGCTCAACCGCCGCATCACAGCCAACACCGAGTTCCGCCTGGTTGGTCCGGCTGCCGGCTCCGACCTCGTGCGCACCGCCGCCGATCCCACCGGCACCAAGGTTTTCGGCACCCTCAACAACTGCGCTGGTGGTGTGACCCCATGGGGCACCATCTTATCCGGCGAGGAAAACTTCGAGCAGTATTTCGCCAACGCCGAGGGCCAGGGCTCCGGCCGCGCCGCCGAAAACCTCAAGCGCTTCGGCGTGCCGGAAGGCGCATCCGACCGCAAGTGGGAGCGCCTGCACGACCGCTTCGACGTCTCCCGCGAGCCGAATGAGATCAACCGCTTCGGCTGGATCGTGGAGATCGACCCGCTAGATCCCAACTCCACCCCGGTCAAGCACACCGCCCTGGGACGCTTCAAGCACGAGGCCGGCAACATTCATGTCACCTCTGACGGCACCGTCGTGTGCTACTCCGGCGACGATGCGCGCTTTGAGTACATCTACAAGTTCGTCTCCTCCAAGAAGATCGTCGACGGCGACATTGCGCACAACATGACCATCCTCGACGAGGGCACCCTCTACGTAGCCTCCCTCGAGGGCAACTCCCCCGAGTCCGAAATCACCGGTGACGGCGAGCTGCCTTCCGACGGCGCCTTCGACGGCACCGGCACCTGGCACAAGCTGCTCACCGTCGCCGACGGCAAGGCAACCTCGCATGTCGACGGGTTCACCGCCGAAGAGGTCGCCGTCTACACCCGCCTCGCGGCCGATGCCGTGGGCGCTACCAAGATGGATCGCCCCGAGGACTTCGAGGCTTCCCCCATAACCGGCAAGGTGTACGTCGCGCTGACCAACAACTCCTACCGAGGCGCCTCCGGAGAGAATGCCGCCAAGTCCAAGGAGGACCCCAAGGAGTACGCTCCGGTCCGTGAGAACAAGAACGGCCTGGTCATGGAACTCGACGACGACCATGCCGGAGAGTCCTTCACCTGGAATATCCTGCTGGTGTGCGGCGACCCGGAGGAGGCCAACACCTACTTCGGCGGTTTCGATAAGTCCCAGGTCTCCCCGATCTCCTGCCCGGACAACCTGGCCTTCGACAAGCACGGCAACCTGTGGATTTCCACCGACGGCAATGCGCTCGGCTCCAACGACGGCCTCTACGCCGTCGGCCTTGAGGGTGACAACCGCGGCCTAGTCAAGTGCTTCCTCACCGTGCCCGTGGATGCCGAGACCTGCGGCCCGATCGTCCAGGACGAGCGCGTGCTGGTCAACGTGCAGCACCCGGGCGAGTCCGACGAGGCCGTGTGGGGCGAGTTCTCCTCGCACTGGCCCGACGGTGGCACCGACCTCCCGCGTCCGGCTGTTGCGATGGTGTGGCGGGCCGACGGCGGCTCCATCGGCGTCGCCTAACCAGCGGTAACGCTTGATACAAGGGCAATCTCGGCGTTAAGGCGCCGGGCTTGCCCTTTTTTGCTTGCCGACGCCTCCCGCCGCGCCTACTTCATGAGCATGCCGGTGAGCTTCTTTTGCGCCTTGAGGCCAAGCGGCAGCTCCCGCGGTGCCAGCACCCCGGCGCGCGGCTCGAGGCCTGCGACAACCTCGGTTGCCTGGCGGATGGCGCGCTTGGCGTCAAGCTCCGCAGCCACGTCCGCGCCGCCGACCACATGCGCGTTGAGCCCGGCGGCGACAACGGCGCCATAGAGTTCGCGCACCGATTCCTGCCCTGTACACACAACGATGGTATCTACGTCGAGGACGGTGGCCACGCCGTCTTTGTCGATGTGCAGGCCCGCATCGTCGATCTTGCGATAAGTCACACCGCTCCACTGGGTGACCCCCTTGGCCTTGATGGATGCGCGATGCACCCAGCCGGTGGTCTTATTCAGCCCCTTGCCGATGGGCGTAGCCTTGCGCTGCAGCAGGTGGATCTCCCGGGATGCCCGAGCCGCCTTCGGGGTGGTAACACCCCCGCGTTGGGTGGGGTCTACTCCCCATTCCTGCTTCCACTCCTCCAGGTTGAGCGTCGGCGAGGTTTCGTAGGCGAGGTACTCGGCCACGTCCACGCCGATGCCACCCGCACCCATGATCGCAACCTTGTCACCGGCAGTTTTCTCCCCCGACAGCAACTGGGCGTAGGTGATCACCTTCGGGTGTTCGATTCCGTCGATCGCGGGCACGCGCGGCGACACTCCCGTGGCGATGATGACCTCATCGAAATCGGTCAGGTCCGCCACCTCCGCGCGGGTGTTGAGCCTTAAGTCCACCCCAAGGTCTTTCATCCGGGTGGTGAAATAGCGCAGCGTTTCCTTGAACTCCTCCTTGCCAGGAATCTGCATGGCCAGCGCAAACTGGCCACCGATGTGGTCGCGCTCCTCGAACACGGTGACATCGAAGTTGCGTTCGCCCGCGGCCACGGCTGCGGCCAGCCCGGCTGGGCCTGCGCCGACGATGGCCACCTTCCGGCGGATCGGCGAGGGCACTAAGACCAGCTCGCGTTCGTGGCAGGCGCGCGGGTTGACGAGGCAGGTCGCGCGCTTATCGCCGAAGGAGTGATCGAGGCACGCCTGGTTGCAGGCGATACAGGTGTTGATGGCGTCAGCGCGCCCATCGGCGGCCTTGGCGACGAAGTCAGGGTCAGCTAGGAAGGGGCGGGCCATCGCGATGAGGTCGGCGGTGCCGTTGGCGAGAAGCTCCTCTCCAACTTCTGGGGAGTTGATGCGGTTGGAGGCGGCCACGGGAATGTCTACGTGGCGGCGGACGGTGGCGGTCATCTCGGCGAAGGCCGCCCTGGGGACGCTGGTGACAATGGTGGGCACCCTTGATTCGTGCCAGCCGATGCCGGTGTTGATGATGGTTGCGCCCGCGGCTTGGATCTCCTTGGCAAGTGCGATGATCTCCTCCTGCGTTTGCCCTTCGGGCACGAGGTCGATCATGGACATGCGGTAGACGATGATGAAGTTGTCCCCCACCGCCGCGCGCACGGCCTTGACTACCTCGGTGGCAAACCGGCGCCGGTTCTCCGGGCTCCCACCCCAGGCATCGGTGCGCTTATTCGTGCGTGGTGCAAGGAATTGGTTGATGAGATAGCCTTCGGAGCCCATGATTTCCACGCCGTCATACCCGGCTTCGTGGGCAAGCCGCGCCGCCTTCGCGAAGGCCTTGATCTCGCGGAGAATCCCCCTTTCGCTCAGCGCGTGAGGCGTGAAAGGGTTAATCGGCGCCTGAATTGCGGATGCGGACACACTCCACGGCGCATAGTTGTAGCGTCCGGTGTGCAGCAGTTGCAGCGCGATCTTGCCGCCGGCTTGGTGGACGGCGTCCGTGATGGTTCGATGCGCCTTGGCCTGCCGTTGGTTTGTCATGGTGGAACCGAAGGGCTTTACCACGCCCGTGAAAGAGGGTGCGTATCCGCCGGTGATGATGAGGCCCGCGGAGGCGCGTGCGGCAAAGAAAGCCGCTTGATCCTCGACGAAGTGGAGGGAGTCTTCCAGACCCGTGTGCATCGAGCCCATGATGACTCGGTTTTTCAAGGTGGTAAAGCCCAGGTCCAGGGGCTCGGTCAGGTGCGGGTAGTCAGCCATGGGCCTAGCCTACTGTCACAAAATGTGTCGTGCGACACATTTTGCGGGTTTTCTTCACCGGCAACTGCCCCACACCCGCCACGTACGTTAGGAACCAGACTCCACGCGGTAACACTTTCCCAATAATCGAAAAGAAATTCCTCGCAGCATTACCTCAAAAACAGGCTCCACCTTCCTTCCGCGCGTACGCATTGCGGGCGCACGCTTTCCGACGGTCACAGACCACAAGCCCGCCAGAAAAGCCAGAACCGTTTCACTTTCCAGGCATGTATTTTGATTAATTTCTTCACCAAAACTGCACCGTTCCAGCACAGATGTTTTCGGTAGAAAATTAACACAATTTGACTGTGTTCTATATCACTATCCGTCACCCATCGACGCCAGCACTTCCACCGAGCAAGGTGCCGGCCATCCAGGCACCGGCCTATCACCCCGGCTAGCGCCTCCTCCAGATCCTGCCCAACCAAGCGATCGGGGTGTGAGACTTCGTCGATAATTGCCTCCTGGTGGTAACGATGGAGCTCATTGCGGTACATTCTCGATGAGAGCAGTCATGAGGGAGGATTGATCGGCATGCGCACAGACTTGGTTACCCAAGGCATCGAAAGGATCATGGACGCCATCGCCAATGGGACCTTCCAACCGGGTCAAGCCTTGCCGCCGGAAGCCAATCTCGCCGCGTTCCTGGAAGTTTCCCGCCCCACCATGCGCGAGGTCGTGCGCACTCTCGCCGATCGTGGCGTAGTGGAGGTCATCCACGGGCGCGGCACCTTTGTGACCCCCATCAACCGGTGGAATGACGTTCAGTCGCGACTCGATATCATTTCGCGCAATCTTGATGCCAAGACCATCGGCATTTATCTCACCGAGGTACGCAGGATGATTGAGGTGGGTTCCTCCGGACTGGCCGCCAATCGGGCCACGGAAGAAGACATCGCCAAGATGAAGGACGCGCTCGTGCGCTATGACGAGGCCACCGCTTCCGGCAACGTGGCGGCCACCACCGACGCCGATGTGGCATTTCACAACGCACTACTGGAGGCCACCGGCAATCCCTTCGTCTCCGCGCTCATGATCCCCCTGGCCGGTGCGCTTGCCACCTCGCGCCGCAAGACCAACGAGGTTGCCGAGGTACGCTCGCGCGCAAGCGTGCACCATCATGCCATTTTCGACGCGATCTCCGCCGGGGATGAGCAAGCAGCCAAGGATGCCATGCGGGCTCATATGACCCAGACTTTTGACGACATCTCCGCCTTCCTCCCGGGGCCGGATAGCGCAACGGACAAGTAGCCTTATGGCTTGCGGCGGGGATGCGTCGGCAAGCAATTGCACCCCTAGGCGGCACAAAAAATCTCCGCTAGCAGCATGTTTACCTATCCTTTCGCGCCCGATCTCGCATGCCCGTTTAAAGCCAAAAGCAACTTTGGCAACATTTCGTTTCTGGATCTTGTAGCTTTTCCCAAACTGGCCTAAGGTTGCCCATGAACAGACCTCTGAGGTCTAAGCACTGAGCAATTAAGGAGTTGGGATGACCTTCCACCCGATCGAGGAGCTCCTCAAGGAGTTCCCGGCACCTGTCACCATCCCCGCAAGCGACGTCGCAGCAGCCGCCGCCAAGGACACCACCACCGTCCTCATCGTCCTCGACGATGACCCCACAGGAACCCAGTCCGTGGCAGACCTTCCCGTGCTGACCCGCTGGGAGGCAAGCGACTTCGCCTGGGCCTTGGCCCACAATGCACCGGCGATTTACGTGATGACGAACTCGCGTTCCCTCGACCCGGCCGATGCCCGCGCTATCAACATCTCTGTCGCTGAGGCCGCCTACGCAGCAGCACGAGAAAGCGGAAAGAAGCCTATCTTCGTCTCTCGCAGCGATTCCACCCTGCGCGGACACTTCCCCCTCGAGCCAGACACCCTCGCCGACGCGGTC
Organism: Corynebacterium sp. SCR221107; assembly: GCF_027886475.1. Taxonomy (NCBI): domain Bacteria; kingdom Bacillati; phylum Actinomycetota; class Actinomycetes; order Mycobacteriales; family Corynebacteriaceae; genus Corynebacterium; species Corynebacterium sp. SCR221107. The sequence continues at coordinate 252,188 of NZ_CP115670.1, read as the reverse complement.
GATAGGCTCGAGGACACCCCAGGCAGCATCGACGGCTACATCATCGTCCCGGCCTTCGGCGATGCCGGTCGCATCACCATCGGCGGCATCCACTACGCGGGCAACATCAATACCGGTTTCCAACCGGTCGGCGAAACCGAGTTCGCCAAGGACGCCACCTTCGGCTATTCCTCCTCCGCGCTGCCGGAGTGGGTTGAAGAAGAAACCCACGGCGCGGTTACCGCCGAGCAGGTGCTCACCCTCGATCTTTCGCTCATCCGCCAGGGCACCGACGGCATCGCGCAGGCCCTTGCAACTGCCAGCAACCGCCAACCGATCGTCGCCGACATCGTCACCGAGGATGACCTGCGCGCCCTCTCGCTGGGGATCCTCGCGGCCGAGGCCGCAGGCAAGCGCTTCATCTACCGCGTCGGCCCGCCGTTCGTGCGCGCCCGCATCGGCCAAGGCGTTCCTGACGTTGTGACCGCGGCAAGAATCGAAGCCACCCGCCACCAACCGGCAACCGTTGTAGGCGGCCTCATCGTCGTCGGCTCCCACGTGCCCACCACCACCCGCCAGCTCAACCGGCTGCTGGAATCTAGCGCTCCCACCGTCGTCGAGCTGGAGGTACGCAAGGTTCTAGGCGACAACGCTGCGCAGTACCTCGAGGCACTGCCCCAGGAAATCACTCAGGCGCTGGCAAGCGGCAACGTGGTCTTCCACACCTCCCGGGAGTTAGTCACCGGCGCCACGGGTGAGGAATCGTTGGCTATCGCCCGCCGCGTGTCCGAGGCACTCGTCGGCACCGTCAATGCCGTCGTGCACACGGTGACCCCGCGCTTTGTGATCGCCAAGGGTGGCATCACCTCCTCCGACATCGCCTCCAAGGGCTTGGAAATGACCCGCGCCACCGTGATCGGCCCCATGCAGCCGGGCATCATCTCGCTGTGGTCGACCGCCGAAGGCCCGGCCGCCGGTGTCCCCTACATCGTCTTTGCCGGAAATGTGGGCACCGATGATTCCCTCGCCGAGGTCGTTGCCACCTTGTCCGAGCAGGAAAACGCCAGCTAACAGCGCCCCGGGCGCTGAGCAGAAACGTCGCCTCATATCTATTCATCTCATTCATTCATCTTTGAAAGGGACATGCATCATGTCTTTGACCATCACCGTCGTCGGCCTCGGAGCAATGGGTCTGCCCATGGCAACCAACCTTGCCAAGGACTTCCACGTCCGCGGTGTCGATATCTCCGAAGAACGTCTCAGCCTCGGCGCGCAGGCAGGGCTTGAGACCTTCACCAGCGCCAAGGAAGCCGCCGACAGCTCCGATGTGGTTTTGCTCGCCGTGCGCAATGAGCCGCAGCTGCTCGATGCTTTGTTCGGCGAAGGCGACATCGCCGCCGCCTTGGCCCCGGGTGCGGTGGTCCTGCTGACCTCCACCGTGGGCACTCAGGCCGTGGAGAAGGCCGCCACCCGCCTGGAGGAACTGGGCATCGATATCGTCGACGCCCCGATCTCCGGCGGCCCGGTTCGCGCCGGCCAGGGCGACCTGCTGGTGACCGTCGGCGCCAAGCCGGAGGTTGTCGAGCGCATCCGCCCGGTGTTGGAGGCGATGGCCTCCAACCTGGTGATTGTCGGTGATCTTCCCGGCAAGGGCCAGGCTCTCAAGACCGTCAACCAGCTCCTGTGTGGCGTGCACATCGCCGCCGCCGGCGAAGCCCTAGCTCTGGCTGATCGCCTGGGGCTTGACCCCAAGGCCGCCCTGGATGCGCTGATGAGTGGCGCGGCGGCCTCCTTCATGCTCGGCGATCGCGGCCAGCGGATGCTTCAGGCCTACACTGAGGAAGGCCCGGAGGTGCGCAGCCGCCTCGACATCTTCGTCAAGGACATGGGCATTGTCACCGCCGCCGCCAAGAGCGTAGGCATCGGCGTCCCCCTAGCCGCCGCCGCGGAGCAGCAGTACCTCGCCGGACTCGTGCGCGGCAAGGGCGCCCAGGACGATTCCACCATCATCCAGGTCGTAGCCCCTACTAAGGCCGACGGAACTTCTTCGAAGGGATAGCCCACCATGTCAGGCGTTTCATTGCTCGCGCTCGGTGCGCTTGCTGTCCTCGTGCTCTTGGTCCTGGTCATCTGGGTCAAGGTGCCGGCATTCGTGGCCCTCATCGGTGTGTCCATCGCAACAGCGGTGGCCTCGGGAATCCCGCTGGCGGATTCCGTGAGCACCGTCACAAACGGCGTGGGTAAGACGCTCGGCTCGGTGGCGGTGGTCGTGGGCCTCGGCGCGATGCTCGGTCGCATCATCGAGGTCTCCGGCGGTGCGGAGGCCGTAGCCCAATACTTCACTGAGAAGCTCGGCCCGCACCGGATCGCGGCCGCGGTAACCATCGCGGCATTCGTGTTGGGCATCCCGGTCTTCTTCGATGTCGGCTTCATTATCTTGGCCCCAATTGTCTTCGGCTTTGCTGCCGTGGCCAAGATCAACCCGCTCAAGATCGGCCTCCCGGTCGCCGGTGCGATGCTCACGGTGCATGTCACCCTCCCACCACACCCCGGCCCGGTTGCCGTGGCTGGTGTCCTCGAGTCCGACCCTGGTCTCATGCTCACCATCGGCCTTCCGATTGCTGCGGCCACCTGCGTGATTGGTTATTTCGCGGCGAAGGCGCTCAAGGTCGAGGGCGTTGAGCGCGCCGCCTCCCCGGTCGAGCTTTCCGATTCCGGTCCGACAGGCCGCGCCCCTTCTCCTTTTACCGTCCTGGGACTGATCCTGCTCCCTATTGTTTTGATCATGGTCGGTACCACCGGCGCGATGCTCAGCGAAGAGGGCACCACCATGCACAGCCTGGTCAGCTTCATCGGCTCCTCCCCGGTGGCCTTGCTCGTCGCCGTGGTGGTTGCTTGGATCACCATCGGCCGCCAGCAGAAGTGGGATCGCGAGTATTCTTCCGGCATCCTCGATTCGGCGCTGCCCGCGGTTGCGGTCATCATCTTCGTCACCGGCGCCGGTGGTGGCTTCGCGAATGTTTTGGTGGAGTCCGGCATCGGCAAGGTGCTATCGGACATGCTGGTGGCGGCCCACATGCCGATAATCCTCATGGCCTTCCTGCTTTCCCTCGCGCTGCGCGCCTCCCAGGGTTCGGCAACGGTAGCCATGTTGACCACGGCGGGCTTGCTTACTCAGCCAATCGCTGCGGCCGGATTGAACGGCATCCACACCACCCTCATCATGCTTGCCATCGGCTTTGGTGCGCTGGGGCTTTCCCACATCAACGATTCGGGCTTCTGGATCGTCACCAAGTACCTAGGCTTGAGCGTCAAGCAGGGGCTAAAGACCTGGACGGCGTTGTCCACCGTCTTCGGCGTCTCTGGTTTCTTGTTGACGTGGCTGGTCTACACCATCATCTAGCTGCCGCCTAGCGGTCACCTCCGATAACAACGGCCTGCACCCGTCGTCCCCACCTAAGGGGCGGCTACCGGGTGCAGGCCGTTTTCCGCTGGTCTTCTTGCTTGTGCTTTCCGACGTCCATAGGTTGCCACCGCCATCAGACGCCGGCATCGACGAGTGCTGCTACAGCACCAACCTCCCGTTGAGTGCGCGCGAAAGGGTGAGCTCATCGACGAATTCCAGGTCCCCGCCCAAGGGCATGCCGGAGGCCAGGCGGGAGACCACCAGATCGGGGAAATCCTTGAGCAGTCGCGCCAGATAGCTGGCGGTGGCCTCACCCTCGGTGTTGGGGTCGGTGGCGAGGATGACCTCACGGATCGTGGGGGCATCGTCGTAAATGGGGTGCTCAGGAGTCGAATCAGCCAACTCGCGGTCGGGCAGCACGCCGCCGATGCGCTGCAAGAGCTGGGAGATATTAAGCTCGCGGGGGCCGATGTTGGCCAAGGGGTCAAGGGCGCCGCCTAAGACGTGATAGCGGCCGTTGTACTCACCGGTGCGCTCGATGACCTGGATGTCCTTAGGCTCTTCGACCACGCACACCACTCCACGATCGCGCCCGGAATCAGCGCAGATGCGACACACCGATTCCCTGGAGATATTGCAGCAAATACGGCAAAACGTCACGCCGTCGCGCACCGCACCAAGTGCCTCCTGCAGGCGCGTGATGTCGGTGGGCTCCACGTGGAGGAGATGGAAGGCGATCCTTTGGGCGCTCTTGGGACCAACCCCAGGCAAACGCGAGAGCTCATCGATGAGATCTTGCAGGGGACCTTCGAACACCAGGAAACCTTTCTCCATCGGGCACACGCGGCTACAGGACAACCCCGCAGCCACGCCCCGACTGACGTTTATTCGCTCCTATGCGGAGCCTAGATCTGAATGCGGTTGACACGCGAAGAAGCGGTGCCATGCAACACGCATCCTATGCGCAGCAGGCACCGCCTTGTCAAAGCCAGCCTTCTTACTGTTGTGCCAGCTTTGTTCTCAAGCCTTAGAGGCCCAAGTCACCCAAGCCCTGGGACAGCGGGCCCATCTTCTCCTCGGCAAGAGTGGTCAGCTTGGAGTGTGCGTCAACGAAGGCGCCAACCAGCAGATCCTGGAGGGTGTCAACGTCTTCCGGGTCAACGACCTGCGGATCGATGCGCACGGCAGCAACCTTGCCGTCACCGCGAAGGTCAACATTGACCAAGCCATTGCCAGCGGTACCGGTGATGGTCGCAGCCATGATCTCAGCCTGAGCCTGCTGCAGGCGTACCTGCATCTCCTGAGCCTGGGCGAGGATCTGTGCCATATCTGGTTGGGTCATCTCTTATACCTTTCGTTGTGTCGCCGCCCCGTGGTTGCGCACCTGGGCATGTGGGCGGCGCGGTTAATCCCGTTCGAGTCTACCTGTAGTTGCACTTAGAGGCGACGCGCCCCGAGCTCTTGAGTCAGAAGATCAATGGCCACACTCATCGCATCGCGGTGATCATGATTGCCGGGCTCGGCGGCAGCGGCAGCCATCATCTCTTCCTCCTCCGATTGACGGTCGACATCGCCACTCGGTTCCATCGACTGTGCCGGTGCGTGCTTCGCAGCCTCGGCGGCCTCTGCCTGAAGCTGCCGGAAGCGTTCCATCCGGGAAACCGGCTGGTTTTCGGCCGCCTGCTGCCCGGAAGCCTGCGCTTGCGGCGCTCGTTCTGCTTCGACTGCGGGGGTGTCCGACGGATGCGTCGGCGCAGGCCTTGGGGCTTGCCGTTGTGTCACCACAGGCGTAGTCGGTGCCGCGGGCACCTCAGCTCCCCCCACCGGCTGGCTCGGCACGGCATCCGCGGGTGGTACAGGTTCGACATCCGGCTCCCGCATCGTGGTCGGTACTGGCTCCGGGATCCCCTCATCCGGCGGGTAACCGTAGGGATCCGGCGCGGGTGGCTCGTCCCAGTCGGGCTCCGGTGGCAGTGGGGCACCATCGGCAAACGTTGGCTCCGTGGCCTTCTTTGCCAGGCTGGCCGCTCCTCGTTCGGCGGCCTCCTGCCAGCGACGCTTCGGCGCAGGCGCGGCCTGCTGCTGCGCCGCCGGTTGCGGCGAGCTTTCCTCAGGGGAGGCCGCAGTAGGTTCTACCGCCTGAGCTGCCGGTTCGGGCATGCGCGAGGGCCAGGTGTCGGCTGGTTCCGGCTCCGTTGGGGCATACTGCGCTGACTCCTCTGCCTGCGCTGGGCCAGGCTCAGGTGCATAGTCCTGCGCCTGATGCGCCTGCGCCGGCGGCATCTGGGTCGCACTGTGATCTGCCTGCGGTGGCACCACCTGTTCCTGCTGCGCAGGCTGATGCTCTGCATCCTTGTTGAGCAATTGTTGGCCAATAGGTGCAGGCTCGCCCCAGATTGCGTCTGCGTTTTGCGGCTTGGGCGGATCCACCCGCTGCGGCTTCGGCTTGGGAAGCGCCTGGCCGATGGGCGCGGGTTCACCCCAACCATCTTCGACGTAGGTGCGCGGGTGATACTCCTCCGGCTGCGCTTGCACCGGCGGCTGCGCGGGTTCAATCGGCCGGGCATTCACGGCTTGCTCGGCCGCCTGCTCCACCGCGGACCGTCGCGCAGGTGCACTGACATTGGGGTCATGCGAAAGCGGCACGCTCGACGGCATTGCGGAAGCTGGCACCCCAGCGGCCTGCGTCACCGACGCCTGCGCGTGCTCGGGGGCTGCCGGTTGCGGATTACGAGGCGTCGTGTCAGCGGGTCTCTCAGGCTCCTGAGGTGACTCGCCGCTTGACTCGCGCGCGGCGGTTGGCACGTGACTGGGGTTCCACACCGTGGGTTGTGCAGGCACGCTGAACCCGGCGGCCACCGGGTCGGTGCCGATGACGCATTGAACACCAAAGCGCCTGCCGGTTTCGGCGTTGAGAGTCTCCGTGACCGTCTTGTTGTGCTCGGGTGTATTCAAGCTTGCTGCCAGCGCACCCGTGTTGTGCCCGAGGATCAAGGTTCCATCGCGCATGCCCAGCGGGCGGGCCTCGGCCAAGAGTATCCCCGCTGCCAGGTCGGCGCGCTGCACCGCCGCGCGTAGCCGCGGCCATGCCGAACGGATGGCTTCGAAAGGATCCTCCGACGGCGTGGGCGAAGAGTTCGACTCAGCACCGGGCTTTTCCGGCGCCGAGTAAGAGGACTCTGGCTCGCCTGGAGTAGGTTCGGCTGGAGCTTCCTCGAAAACAACCTCTGGGGTCGGGCTCGGTACCGACTGAGGCGCAGCCGGCTGCGCCTCCGTGTCGGGCTGGTGTTGCGGCTCAACAGGGTGCTCCACCTGCGAGTTGACACGTCGAGGCTGATCGGGCTGCGCAGTCGGCTGAGGCTGATCCGGTTGAGCCGACTGCGTCACTGGAGTCGCCTGAGCTTGCTGTGCTGGACGCGCTGCGTGAGGAGCCTCGGCTGGGGACGGCTGTCCCGTGGGTGCAACGTCTTGTTGTTGCAGGGTTTCCTGCTGCGGTGCTGCCGGTGGCGTGGCCTGCTCGGTGGTCTGCTGTGCCGCAGGCTGCTGAGCTGCGGCCTGCTGCTGCGCAGCCAATTGGGCGGCGCGTTCCCGCTCCGCCTTCTCACGCGCCAGGCGCACGGACTTGCGCTCATACTTTGCCGGAGCTTGCGCAGCCTGTGCGCCGGGTTGGGTCTGTGAAGCTGTGGCCGCACCGATTCCCTGGCCGGGGGTGGTGGGTACGAAAGAACCGGGCTGGGCTGGTGCTGGTTGGCTGGTCGACAGCAGCAACTTGGTGCACAAGATCTCCAGAAGCAGGCGCGGGGAGGTCGCCCCCTTCAGGTCACGGCGGCCGTCGGAAAGCGTGGTGGCGATGTGCGCCAACGCACCCGGCGCGAAGGTGGCCGCCTGTTCCATGAGCACGCCCCCGCGATCAGAGGGAACGTCCACCAACCCCATGTCGAGTGCCTGCGGAACCGTCTGCAAGACCAAGAGGTCGCGCAGGCGATCGAGGAGGTCGTTGGCAAAACGGAGGGCTTCAACGCCATTCTCGATGAGATCATCGACCACCTGGAATAGCGTTGCCGCATCATTGGAGGACAACGCGGCAACGGCTGCGTCCAGGTAGGAATCATCGGTAATTCCCAGCAGCAGGCGCGCGAGATCATAGGTCAATCCCCCCGGCCCGGCACCGGCGAGGAGCTGGTCGAGGACCGAAAGGGTATCACGTGGCGAACCGTTGCCCGCGCGAATGACCAGCGGGTAGGCGGCCTCCTCCACCGGGATGCCCTCACCGCGGATGGCGTTGTCGATCACTTGGCGCATGGCACCCGGGGTCAGCAGGCGGAATGGGTAATGGTGCACGCGCGAGCGGATGGTGGGGATGACCTTTTCCGGCTCCGTGGTGGCGAAAATAAAAATCAGGTGCGCTGGCGGCTCCTCCACCACCTTCAGCAAGGCGTTGGCGCCCGATGAGGTGATCATGTGCGCCTCGTCGATGATGAAGATGCGGTAGCGCGACTCCGCCGGAGCGAATGCCGCGCGATCACGCAGCTCACGCATGTCATCGACGCCGTTGTGGCTGGCAGCATCTAGCTCGGTGACATCGAGGGAGCCTGGGCCGTTGGGTGCCAGTGCCACGCACGATGGGCAGACCCCGCAGGGGGTGGAGGTGGGGCCATTGACGCAGTTCAGGCTTCGCGCAAGGATGCGGGCTGAAGAGGTTTTGCCGCAGCCACGAGGGCCCGAAAACAGATAGGCGTGATTAATGCGACCGCTGTCCAATGCAGTAGACAGCGGCTTGGTTACCTGTTCTTGGCCAACCAGCTCCGCGAAAGAGCCGGGGCGATACTTGCGATATAAAGCCACGCTCTAAGCCTACCCACGGGGTGCGACATAGGCGATCATCGATTGTTTAAGCAGGTAGCAGCCACGATCGCGGCCAGCGCCTGCGCGAGGTCCTTAACGCGACCAGTCGTTGATATCGACCTCAGCCTTCATCAGCTCCTCCTGCAGCACTTCGATGCCGTAGGTCACTGCATATTCATACTCCTCCTGGGTGAGCATGAGGATCTGCAGCAAAACGGTCAGCCGATCCTGCTCATCGAGCTGCGGTACCTGTCCCTCCCACACGTAGGGCACGACGCAAAGGCCATGCCGCACGGTGATGTCTGACGGCAGGCTCACGAAATCGCCGATGCCGGGGACCAAGGTGCCCGGCTGGGCGGGGAGGGTGCCCTCCATGCGGCGGAAGAGCTCCGCTGCCCCGCTGACCGCTAGCAGCGCGGTCTCGGCGGAGACCCGGGCAACAGTGAAAAGCTCCGAGCGGACATCTTTGCCTTCGAAGGACAGCCCGGTGTCGACCGCGCTAAATTCCAGGGTGGTGGCTAATACCTCCGCCCCCAGGTTGACGGTGCCCATGTCCAACGCATCGTCATTGTCGACCGGGGTGTGGATGACCAGCTCGCCTGGAACGAGCTGGTCGATCCATGCCGCGATTTCAGTTGCATTCACCAGAAAATAGCCCTCACTGCTTTTGCTAGCCCTCGACAGGTGTGTGTCATTGTTGTTTAGTCTAGCCACCGTAGGCAGACTCAAGGGGCGCGCCGGTTGTTGCGGCGCGCCCCTTGATCGTCGGAAAGCAAATTAAGCGAGCTTCTCGCAGGCGGCAAGCAGCACGCAGGTAGCCACGCCATCCATGGCCACCTCAAGCTCTTCTACCGGCGGCAGCGAAGGCGCCAGACGGATGTTGCGGTTGTTCGGATCCTTGTGCAGCGGGAAGGAAGAACCGGCGCCGGTCAGCGCAATGCCTGCCTCCTTGGCCAGCTCCACCACACGCGAGGCGGTGCCGTCGACGACGTCGAGGGAGATGAAGTAGCCGCCTTCCGGCTTGGTCCACGTTGCCACGCCATATTCGCTCAGGCGAGAATCCAGGATCTCCAGCACGCGGGCGAACTTCGGGGCCAAGGAACCGGCATGCTTGCGCATCTGGGCACGGACGCCCTCGGCATCGCCGAAGAACTGGGCGTGGGCGAGCTGGTTGATCTTGTTCGGGCCGATGCCGCGGACATTAGCGTGGGAGGCATACCACGCGAGGTTGTCCTTGGAGGAGGCGAAGAAGGACACGCCGGCACCGGCCAGGGTGATCTTCGAGGTGGAGCTCATGAACCAGAAGCGATTCGGGTTACCGGCCTCCTCGGCGAACTGCAGCACGTTGTAGTTGGCCGGGAATTCGTCGGTGAGGGTGTGTACGGCATAGGCGTTGTCCCACACGATGCGGAAGTCCGGTGCCGCGGTCTCCATCTCGGCCAGCGCGCGGCAGGTGGCCTCGCTGAAGGAGATGCCGGTGGGGTTACCGAACACCGGCACCGTCCACATCCCCTTGACCTGCGGGTCAGCGACCAGCGCGCGCACGGCGTCGAGGTCTGGGCCTTCCTCGGTCATCGGCACGGTGATCATCTCGAAGCCGAGGTGCTCGGTGATGGTGAAGTGGCGGTCATAGCCTGGGACCGGGCAGATCCACTTGACCGTCTCCTCGTCCTTCCACGGGCGGGGGGAATCATTGTTGCCGAAGATGTAGGACCAGGAGATCAGGTCGAACATGATGTTGAGGCTGGAGGCATCGCCCGCGTAGATGTTGTCCGCCGGCACGCCGATGACCTCGGACCAGATGGTGCGGATGTCGGCGATGCCGGTCAGTCCGCCGTAGTTGCGGCAGTCGGTGCCGTCGGCGGCTCGGTAGTTCTCACCCGGCAGGGACAGCAGCGGGGTGGCGAAATCGAGCTGCTCCGCCGAAGGCTTGCCTCGGGTGAGATTCAGATTGAGGTTCTTAGCCTTCAGGTCCTCGTACTTCGCGGTGATTTCCGCGTTGAACTGTGCGAGGCGCTCGGCGTCAAAATCAAGCAGAGACAAATCTTTCACCCTTCGGGGGACTTGGAACAATAGAGTCTCTTTGACTTTAGCCAACTTCCCCGAGGTTGGACACCACGCCGGTGAAAAAACACCTCAAAACGTTAAGGGGACTCCGCACACCCGCCAGAGCCCGCTGACCCTTGCTGCATTCCTGCCCTGGGGGAGTTCACGGGATAAACGCCATGCGAAGTCCTGCCATAAAGACTAACCCATGTTCGGGAAAACCCCAAAGGCTAAGGGCACGGCGCTCCCCTACTACTCGGCCCCTACCGTTCTACCTCGCTGGCCAGCCGCGCGACGTGCAGGGCGAGGTAGGCCACCTCGTCGTCGAGCAGCTCGGTCTCCAGCCGCAGCTCGAGCACGCTCTTGAGGCGGTGGGCACACATCACCGCCTCCGGGTGGGAAATCTCGAGACTCGAGCGCAGCACCGACATGCCCTCGTCGAACTGCTTGTGCCGGTTCACACGCACGAAGAAGTAGCGCATGTGGGTGATGAACCGGGCGGCGTTGACGGAGTGTCGGTCGATGGTGATGCCGAGGGCGGAGTCGATGACGTCGAAAAGCTGGCTGAACAGGCCCGTCATCTTGTAGGTCTCGGCGAGGTCCTCTGTGCGGAAACCGGCGTTGACGAGGTGCAGCGCGATGGCGGTGGCCTCAGAGTCCGGCAGCGGCGGCGTGTCCCGCCTCACCAACCACGAGTTGGTCGCGCCCAGCATCTCCGCGACAATGCGGTACTCCTCTGGGTAGAGGTTGCGCACCTCGGCCTCGAGCGGGTTCGGCCGCGCGCTGAGATCTGGGTCGATGCCGTTGCGCTTGACGGCGACTTGGAGGTGGTCGGCGAGCCGAACTCCTCGTCGAAGGCGTCCTTGTGCTTGGCCAGCAGCGTGCCCACGAGCTCGAGGTAGTCAGGGTCGATCGCGGCGAGCAGCTGGGCCATGTTGTCCACGTCGCGGCTGTTTTCGGGGACGAAGACCTGCGTCACCTTGGTTTCGTCGACAAGCTGCCCCGGCTTCATCTTGAAACCGACGCCCCAGCCGGTGAGCACGACCTCCGCCCCATCCGGACGGGTGGAGAGCACCACGTCGTCATTGAGAACGCGGAGGACCTTCACGAGGTGCTTCCTTTCTTCGCGGATGGGACGGTTGGCTTAGCGCTTCAGCGATGCGCCATTGGTGGCGATAATCTCCTTGTACCAGAAGAAGGAGTCCTTCCGGTAGCGCTCCAGCGAGCCGGTGCCGTCGGAGTTGAGATCGACGTAGATGAAACCGTAGCGCTTCTTGATCTCGGCCGTCGACGCGGAGACCAGGTCGATGCAGCCCCACGAGGTGTAACCCATGATCGGGATGCCGTCCTTGATGGCCTCCTCGACCTGCACCAAGTGGTCGTTCATGTAGGCGATGCGGTAGTCATCGTGAACGGTTCCATCGACAGGCTTGTCGACGGCACCAAGGCCGTTTTCCACAATGAACAGGGGCTTCTGCCACCGATCCCACATGATGTTGAGGGCGTAGCGCAGGCCGATGGGATCGATGCCCCAGCCCCACTCGGACTGCTTGACCTCCGGGTTGACGACGCCGCCCATGATGTTCCCGTGGCCGGTTTCCGCGCTCGGGTCGGTGCTCTCGGCGACGGACATGTAGTAGGAGAAAGACACGAAGTCGACGGTGTTCTTCAGGTCCTCGAGGTCCTGGTCGGTGATCTCCAGCTCGACGCCGTGCTCGCGCAGCTCGCGCAGCAGCACGTTCGGGTACGCTCCACGGAGGTGGATGTCGCCGAAGAGCGCGTCGAGCTGGGTCTCACGCAGCGCCTTGAAGGCGTCCTCTGGCTTCGGGGTGAGCGGGTAGCGCGGGATGGCGATGACCATGCAGCCGATCTGGAAGTCCGGGTTGATGGCCTTGCCCTCCTTGGTCGCGCGCGCCGAGGCGACCATGATGTGGTGGATGGCCTGGTAGAGCTCCTGCTCGGTGATCTCCTCGCGGGTCTTCTCGATGGCACCGCCCAGGAACGGCTCGTGGAGGATGGAGTTGACTTCGTTGAAGGTGAGCCAGTACATCACGCGATCCGTGTAGCGTTCGAAGACGGTGGTGGCGTAGCGGACGTAGAAGTCGACCAGCTTGCGGTTGGGCCAGGCGCCACAGGATCGGGCTAAAGATCGCGGAGATCATCGCGACGAAGCGGTTGAAAAGGTTGCCGTCCTTCTCCCCCGGCTCGTCGTCGGCGGCCTCGCCGCCGTCATCCATGGATCCCTTGTGGGCCATGCCGGGCAGCGCCGCGACGGCCTCGTAGGCGAAAGGCACGTCGTTGCCGATGACAACCTGATGCTGGCCGCCGGCGGCAAGCGCGGTGATGACGCCGTCGACCTTCTCGGCCTTCTTCAGGTCCGCCTTGGAGGCGTCCTTGACCTTGAAGCGGAGTCGGGTCGCGCAGTGAGTGAACGAGGCGATGTTGTCCGCGCCGCCGAACGCGGCGATGACGTCCTCCGCCAGCGGGGCGTAGTTGGTTTTGGTAGCCATCGTGATGGCTCCTTCCGAGTTTGTGTGCCGTTGTAATTGAACAAACAAGGAGGTCAGGCCCTAGAAATGCAAAAAGACCCGAGCCACGGGCCGACATCGTCGACTCGTTTCTCAGGTCTTGCCCCCGATTCGAACGGGGTTACAATCCAGGGCCTACCTCGTGGGGTAAGCGCTTGAGTCGACTTTGAATCACTGCCCTATCGAGGTCAATAGCCAGTGTGGTACGTCACCGTTTTCACCCCGCGATGTAGCAGCGGTCATAGCTTTAGTCGTCGACAAGCAAAAGCAGCATGACATGCAAAAACGCGCACTCAAGGCGCGATTTGCAGTTTTTTGTGGCGCTTGTGTATTGTGTTCCGAGTACGCAGGTGAACACCTGTGAACGCTGGAGGATTCGACTAGCGGCCTATGTCACACGCCTGGAACGCGTGCGGGTTTCACGACCCTCGTGGGTTCAAATCCCACATCCTCCGCAACAAACCCTCTGACTTTTTGCAGGTCAGAGGGTTTTACTTTTCCTCAGTGGTGTCTTTTGGACACGTTTTGGACACATTTGTCCGAGAATGAACAGTATTGAGAGCCTCCGCTACGCTATCAAGATCGCTATCTAGAAGGTCTGCATAGCGGTCAAGCGTCATTGCAGCCGACGCATGCCCCAGCATGCGCTGGAGGGCAAGAACGTTTGCCCCCGCATGAACCGCCAACGAGGCACAGGTGTGCCTTAGGTCATGTGGTGTGATTCGCTGAACTCCAGCCGCGATTACAGCCTTTTCAAACCACCCAGTTTCCGTTTTGGGGCGCGTCAAGAATGAACCATTGCGTCCTGGGAATACAAGGGCTTCATTTCCTCGACCTGCGCACTGTTCCTGGAGCATGTCGGCTAGGAATTGTGGAATAGGAACAGATCGGATTTTTCCGGATTTGGTAGTCTCTCGTAGGTTTCGCTCTGGAGCGTTCTTGGAGATTGTTAATCGCCGCTTTTCAAAGTCGACGTCTCCCACTTGTAATGCCACGAGTTCCGACCATCTAAGCCCTGCGTAAGCAAGCACATAAACGATCGTTTCATGCGTGGAATTGCCGGTCGCATTGGCAATGCGTCGCACGTCTGTGGCCTCTAGGTATATGTGGCGTTTGCCGTGCTTTTTCGGTAGATTCGTCACGCCGCGTGCTGGATTTCTTGGAAGGCACTTCTTTATCACGGCGTCGTCTAGCACGCCCTGGAGGACGCCAACGAGACGCAAAATGTGGGTGGCGCTGGTTTTTTTCTCGCCGGTTTGTAGGTCAGTTATCCAGTCTTCGACTGCCCCGGTGGTTATAGCTGATACGGGAGTGTTTCCCCATCGTGGTTTCACGTGTAGCCGCCAAGCACTTTCGAGTGGCCGGTAGTGTGATGGTGCAGCGGAAACTTGCTTCTTCTTGAGCCATTCTTTTCCAAGTTCGCCTACCGTGACCCGCCCGTCGATGGGGCGCACATATTCCCCTGCTCGCATTTCTGCGTTGAGTTTGTCAAGGAAGTTTTGAGCGTCGCGGCGTGATGAGAAGCCACGTCTCCGGGTGGTACTCCGGTCTGGGGTGCGGTAGCGTACTTCCCATTTGTAGCCGCGCCCCCCTTTGACGTCGTAGCGCTTAATCGCCGACATGTTGTTCCTTTGCTCGTGCTTTGAGAATTTCGTCTAATAGTGTCCTGGTCACGCGCCCTTTTTTTTGGGGCGTTGCATTTTGTCCGGACAATTTGTTGCGGTGATCTTCAAGGGTGGTTTGCCAAAGAAACTGTGACCAAGCGCGTAGCTCGAGAACGTCCATGTTTTCCTTACCCGCCAGCCGTTCCTCGGTTGGGGTCGCCGGTTTTCTTTCGAGGCTTGCCAATTCCTCAATACTGATCGGGGGTAGGTTGAGTTCCTCGTATCGCTTAGCCCTGTGTTTCGCCAATGCGATTACTTCGTCCAAAGTTGGATAAGTGGCTTGTCGATCGACAATTCCTTCGGGTGTGCCATGCTTAAGCCAGCGGGCAATATGTGCGGACGAGGAAAGTATTTTCTCGCTGATTCTTATTGACCCGTCATGCGCAAATAGGTCTGTAAGTCGAATTTCATGGTTGCCTGTCGCGGTGCTGATCGCGAAAAGAAGCGCGGCTACCGTCTCAATTGTTGGTTTGAAGTTTCCTCTCTCGATCGCTTGGACAGACCCACTTGACCAACTCATTCCAAAGGTTTTTCCCGCGACGGCTATTTCCTGAAGTGTGTGGCTACCTCGGAATTTGCGGGCATTTTCCCCGACTACTTCGGCAAGGGTTGGGTGCTGACTAGTCATGAAGCACAGTCTACAAGATTTTAGATATTGACAAATTTGGTGGGTGGTGGTTATATCTGTCTTGGGCACAGTTTACAGGTGCTCGATACTGTGAGATAAGGAGGTTCCCATGTCGGACTACACCCCAGACGACATGATTAAGAGGTTTCCAAATACCACTCGCCAAACCTGGGCGCAGAAGCGCTACGACGGCACTGGTCCGAAGTTCTACAAGGTTGGGCGCCGCGTGTTTTACCGTCCTCAAGACGTTGACGAATGGGTTGAAAGCCAAATCAAAACTCGTACTGACGAAATCCCTGCGGCTTAAGGAGCGTCACCGTGGCGACACTTCAACGAATCAAGGACGTTTTCACGCTAAGCAACGCGGTTGTGACCACCGGTTTCGATTACTTGGGCGCGGTCGAAGAGGAGTGGGTTGCACTTTCAGTGCTCGGTGAACCCCTGCTCGTGTTCTCGGACGCACACGAGGCCGTCCGCGTCCTCGCGTACCTGGACAGTGATGGTGCTTCGCTAGAGCGCGCCGACGTGGACGATTACCTCGAGGAAGCACTCATGATGTGCCAGGTCACACACAAAACCATCCGACCCTGAAGGAGACACCACCATGCCAAGAGCGAAGAAAACCCCCGTGGACGTTGCCGCGTCCAACGAGGGAAACACCACCTATGAGAAGGAGAATGTCATGCAACCAGTAAGTCTACACCTCATTGACCACCGAAACAGCACCGGTGAATCGTTCGTCATGAAAGACGGAAGTCGAATGCCCCGCCGATCTCGAGTGTTCGCCCTGACAGACGAAGACGTTAAACGCGCCGCCGCTGGCCATATCACCGTCACCATCTGCCAGGATTGCCGCGAGATTGAACACGCCCGCTACCTGCGCGAAGCTAAGAAACAGCGCCGAGAGCGTGAGTGGGAGGACACGAAAGACCGTATCGCCCGCGAAGCCACCCTAGGTCAGGTCTTCGGCGCCGCCGATCTGAAAACCCAGCTGATCGCCGCTAAGCGTGATGGGCGCGACTACAGCCGCCTAGTTGCGGCGATGGTTGCCATTGACCAGGCCGAACTCGACCGCCTCGGACTCACCACCTGGAGCAATGACGACAGCACCGACGTTGAGGCTGACCTGTTCGACGAACTCGCCCGCGTCATTTCTCGAGGCCAAGTAGCCAGCGCTGACTCCCTAGACGGTGACCTCGCCAGGCACCTCAACGATGTAGCCGCCCTGGTCAACACCATGACCTTCGAGGAGGGCACCCGCTTGCTCGTGGAAAGGATTGAGGAAGAGCGCGCCATGTGGGCAGGCGAACGAGGTGGCCAAGCATGAACGCCATCGAAGTGACCCAGCTACTCGAACAGGCCGACCAAATCCTGCTGGCCTACGCCATTGAGCACCTAAGTGCCGACGAAGGGCAGGTAGCGGCATGAACGCCGTCCACAGCACCCGCCGTGAGGCGATCGAAGTTGAGATCATCGGCACCATCGCCCCAAACGAGGACGCGTTCGATGTTGAGGCAATCGCCGACGAAGTACTCGAAACCGTTGGTGCGGGAATCAGCTATGGCTATCGCCTTCGCAGGGGGCTTACACCGGAAGAGTTCTGGGCGATCGTTGAAACCCACGCCCTCGACCAGTAACCCCCAACCACCTTTTTCATTCACCCACACCCTGAAAGGAGACCGCTCATGAGCGATCGAATCTACAGTGCAACCACAATCCCCGATCTTGCGCGGGCAGTCAACCGCAATGGCTACACCTTGAGTGAGTCGTTGGAATCTGCAATCCGCGAAGTCTTCACCGACTGGTTCGACGAAGAGGATATCGACGTCGAAACTCTCGCGTCCGATATTGCAGACGCCGCGTGGAAGCAGCTTGCGAAGACCGATATCACGGCCTACCTGCGCGCCGAAGAAGAGCAGTAACATGACGCCCCCCTGATAGGGGAGGTGGGAGCGCGAACGGCCTACACCCTGGTTCGAGTCCAGGGCGCGCACAACCGGAAACGGGAACAACTGAATAGTGCACAACTGAATAGTCAAACGTCGCACACCAAAGGAAGGCTGGGTAAAGGAGTTGCCAAGCAACGGTCTAAATTCATACGAACGACTACGACAGGCAGTAGAAAACCACGGGTTGATCTGGAAGGAACTGGAGCGGGGGAAGCGGGCTAGTTTCCAAACACCCAACCATTCCGCCGAAGACCGAGGAACCAGTGTCACCTACACCGGTGACTCTATTCTCGTTCACACTTTCAACGCTGATAAAGGCGACGTCCTCGACGCACTCGGGCTGACATATGCCGATCTCTACGACCAACCACGCACCACCTACACATACCCAGATGGCCGAAGTGTCACCCGGTTCTTCACGAAGGAAGGGAAAAAAACCTTCACCCAAGCTGGAAACAAGAAGGGCACCGCCCTATACGGGCAGGACACGCTCAACCGCTGGCCTAACACCACTGTGCTCGTGGTTGAGGGTGAGAAGGACGTCAACACCGCCGTCAACGTGCTAGGTGTTCCCGCTGTGTCGCAGGCACAGGGTGCCAGCACGCCACCTAGTAAGGCTGATTGGGCACCCCTTGCAGGCCGTGACGTCATTATTGTCCAGGACGCTGACACACCGGGCATGACTCGCGCCGCGAAGGTGAAAAACCACCTTCAGGCCATGTCCACGCCGCCCGCGTCGATCTCGGTCATGGCCGCGAAAGTGGGCAATGACTTTTCCGATCATGTCGCCGCCGGGTATGGCCTCGACGAACTCGTAGAAGTTGAACCCACCGTGGGGCGCCGTCACATCGTGCTAACCCCAGCTTGTTCCGTGAAAACGGAGAAAGTCGACTGGTTGGTTGACCAGTGGATACCACGAAACATGCTTACCTTGCTGGCAGGGCGCGAAGGTATCGGTAAGTCAACAATTGCGTGTTCGTGGGTTGCAGAATTTACCCGCCGGGGCATGAACGCCGCCTACCTGAATACCGAAGACTCACGTAGTTTCACGGTGAAACCACGCCTCCAGGCCGCAGGCGCCGACCTCAACCGGCTGTTTTTCGTTGATGTGCAAACAGCAGAAGGTACCGAAGGGCACCTGAAGCTACCACAAGACACCACCCTGTTGTTCGAGGCGCTAGCGGCAAAGGGCGTGGAATTTGTTGTACTCGACGCAGCAAAGTCCGCCATGGACTCCAAGTTGGACGGCTACAAAGATGACCACGTTCGACAGTTCCTGGAGCCACTGGCAGCCGCCGCCGACAAGCACAAAATCACTGTGCTGGGGCTGGCTCACTTCGGTAAGGCCGAAGGCAAAGACACTGGACGCCTACTGTTGGGGTCGATCGCATGGTCACAGATCGCCCGTAGCGTGATATCCGCCGCAGTTGACGATGACGGCAACCTGATCGTGTCCAACACGAAGGCGAATCTCGCCACGGGCATTGTCTCCAGGCGTGCACATATCGAATCACGCCCCGTGCAACTTTATGATGGTGATCTCACCAATGTTGGGGCGCTCGTGTGGGGAGATTTCACCGACGAGGTGGCAACCGAATTTCTCGACAGGCAGGGTGGCGAAGAACAAGGGTCGAAGACGGAGACGGAATTGTGGCTTCATGACTACCTCACAGAGCGTGGGGCATGCCCTAGGCAGACGATCGTCACCGCCGCGAAGAAGGTAGGGATTGCCGAACGTAGCCTTGCTCGTGCGTTCAAGAAACTAGGTGGCGTTTCGTCCGTTTCTGGGTTTCCACGTGTAGCTACATGGGCACTTCCTACCCCCGCTACAGTCGTGCCACTAGATAGCCACAGGAATCACACTAGTGGCACGACTGGCACGACTGGAACTGACCTGCAAAAACAAGCCCAAAAAACGCTTGATTTTTCCAGTTATGCCACACCCCAGGAATGTGGCACAACTGGTGGCACAACCGTCGCAACCCTTACACATGGCACGACTGGCACGACTGGCACGACTGGGACTGACCTGCAAAAACACAGTGGCACAACCGGAGACGGTGAAAAAGGCAGTGGCACAACTGGAGGCCACCCCCACAACCAACACAATGGCTGGGAAACCAACACCCCAACTACCCCCACAGTATCCCCCATTCCGCACCCACGGGAAGAAGAAGTCAAGCACGCCCTCGTTGACTCAACCAGCACCGAAGTTGGGCTTAGCGAGAGAGTGCTACTCGGTTGCGTGCCCACCAAAACAGCCGACCAGGACACGGTGCGCACCATTCTTGCCGCCCTCGTTGAAGACGGGGCACTGATCTACCGAAACGAAAAATATTTCCGCCCTTAAGGAGCCTTCGCCATGAGTCAACTTATCCGCGCACGCATATGCACCCCCTACCGGAAATGGGTAACAACCCACATCGCTACAGAAGTGCAGACAGGCACTAGCACCGGCCGCCGTCTTGTTCTTCACCTCGACGATGGCACCAGGATTGAAATGCAGCTAGGACGCGCCATTGCCTTCATTAACCAGATCGCCGACCAGATAGAAGGAGGCGGTGCGTGAACGTCACACACCTACCGGGCCATGGCGTGACCTTGACCTATGCCGACGCCCGGCGCCTGGCCAAAACAGTCTTCGCCCTTGCGGACTTTTGCAAAGGGCGTGGGCAACGGGTCAACCCTGGAATTATGAAGCTCGCCGGAGAAATTGTTTCCATTTGCGGAAATCCGGAACCCCCACCCCAGGCCGAAGAAGACAATCTTGAATATGAGCAGATCGACGCCACCAGCGCAGCAAAGATTCTGGGTTGTTCCACTCGAAACGTCCGCACCCTCGCGGGCAGACAACGCCTCCCCGGCTGGAAACAGCAAGGCAAGTGGTGGTTCGACCGCAGCGATGTCGAAACCTTCCGCGACTATCGCCACTGATCGCAGCGTCATTGAGGGCGTCGAACTGCTCACCACTGGTGTGTGGCAAGGTGCGGTAGGTGGCAGACGCCGCTACACCACCGCCGACCTCGCAGCAATCGTCGCCGCCTCCAAGCACCTACCACCACCAACCATCAAACTGGGGCACCAAGACCCCAGGTTCAACCCTGGCAGCCAGTTCGACGGGTCACCCAACCTTGGGCAGGTCACCAACCTTCGCCTAGCTAACCGGGGGCAATCCCTCGTTGGTGACCTCGAGAACCTACCCGGGTGGCTGGCTGACCACATTGTCAACGCCTACCCGCAACGCAGTGTCGAACTTCACTTCGGACTTCGTGACCAGGGGCGCACCTACCGGTGTGCACTCACCGGCCTAGCCCTGCTTGGCGAAACGTGGCCAGCGGTCACCGACCTTCAATCCCTCCAAGACCTCCTGGAAAGGAGCTAAAACTGTGACACAAATCATTGAACACGGCTTCATGGAAACCATGAGCCAACTCCCCATTGACCGGAAGCTCAACCCCGGCGACAGCCCAGTCGCCCACACCCTAGCTAAGGTGCCTGGCATTAACGGCCACGTCCCCGCCTACGAGAATCTAGCATTCCTCGCCGCCTGGACACTGGGCTACATCACCGCCCAGGCCGAACATGAAACCACAACCACCAACGAAGGAGAGGAGTAAACCATGGGCTTTTACCCTGGAGCCGCCGACCTCAATAAGGGTGTAATCACCATTGAGCAGGCGCTGAACAATCCAACCACCATCGAAGAGCGCGTCGCCGAAGTCGCCTCAAAGAACCTGTTGATCGACGCGGTTTTCGCAAGCGACGCGCAACCAGTTGAGGGTGGCGCCGTGATCTACTCGGAAATCACCGAAAAGAACTTTTACACCCAAAACGATGTGACGCAGCGGCAACCCGGCGACGAGTACGCGGTCGTCTACCGCGAAAAGCCCGAGGCCAAGCTGGCAAAAGTCGAAGATTACGGTGGCAAGTTCGCCGTTTCGGACGAGGCGCGCCGCCGCAACCAGGCCGTTGATTTCGACAACGACGTTCAAACCTTGGCGAACACGATTACCCGCAAACTCAACCAGCGGGCAATGGAAACCATCAAGGCCGCCGAAGCCCACGCTATCCAGGTCGTGGCCACCTTGCCCTGGAGCCAGGTAGTCCTCGCCGACCCCGTTGCAGTGACCCCACCAGCCCAGCGCCCCCTAACCAACCTCGCCGACGCCATCGCACTTGCAGAGGTCAAAGACCTAGGTATCACCTACCAGAATGCGATTGTTAACCCGCTCACGAAGGCAACCCTTCGCATGATCTACGGCGCTGACCTTGCCCCCATGCTCACCGACCTAGGTCTGGAACTGTTGACCTCCAACTATGTTGACGCAGACGCCGCCTACCTCGTTGACCCAGGTAAAGCCGGTTTCGTGCGCTACGAGGAACCACTAACCATCACCACCTGGCGTGACGAACATCACCGACAGACGTGGGTGCAAGGCTACGCCATGCCCGTGATCGGTGTCACCATGCCCGCCGCCATCGCCAAGATTTCCGGAATCGCAGAATAAGGGGAACCTCACATGTACACAAACCAAATGCTCGACCGCTTCAACCCAGGAACCGACCTTACCGCCGTGACCGCCACCGCTGTCACCGGTAAAACGTTTCTCGGTTACGCCGGGGCAATGACCCGTGACCTAATCACCGTCACCACCGCCACCGCCGGTAAGCCCACCGCTGGGGTAGCCAAGTACGACGCCGACACAAACACACTGGTAGGTGTAGCCAGGGGCGCCGGTCGTATCGTCACAGTGACAGCAGAAACCCAACTGGTAGCAGGTGACCCCATCGCCGTAGGCACAGCAGGTAAAGCAACGAATGAATCGGCCTGAGTTTTTCGGAGACTACGGGTAAAAGCCTTACTGGGCTCTTCTGATGATGTTGAATTCCTCGTAGTCCTGCTCGTATTCGATCGGGGGAACGTCACCGATCGACGAATGCAGACGCTGGTGATTATACCAGTAGACCCACGAGGCCGTTTCCGTTTCGACCTCCTGGGCATCCCTCCATGTCCGTGCAGGGTCGAAGTCGATGAGCTCAGTCTTGTAGAGCCCGATCGTCGACTCCATCATCGCGTTATCCAAGGCGTCACCGGCCGAGCCGATCGAGCCCTGCAACCCGGCCTCTGTCAGCGCGTCCGTGAACGCCAGCGAGGTGTACTGGGCTCCCGCGTCCGAGTGGTGGACGATGCCGGTGGAGGTGAAGTCCATGCGGGTGCGCCGGCGGGAAAACAGGGCGTGTTCCAGGGCCATGAGCACCATCCGGGTGTCCATGACCGTGGTGACCACCCAGCCGAGGATCATCCGCGAATAGGCGTCGACGATGAAGGCGACGTAACAAAAGCCCTGGCGGGTCCACACGTAGGTGAAGTCCGCGATCCACCACTGATCCGGGTGCGACGGGTACGTCCATCTGCGGTTGATCCGGTCCGGGTGCCGGCGGTGAGCGGGGTTGGCCACCGTCGTTTTCTTACGGTGCATCCCGCGTGAGACACCGCGGATGCCGGTGATCTTCATCAGCCGTTCGACCTGGTCACGACCGATGCTCATGCCGTCGCGGACAGCGGCCTTCCAGAGTTTACGGCGGCCGTAGACCTTGCGGTTGGCCTCCCATAGCCGGTAGATGCGGTGAGCGGCATAGGCCTGATCCAACTCGGCGTCCGAAGGGCCGAACCCGCGGGCCTGGTGGGCGTAAAAGGTGCTTGGGGCAATCGCGATGCCATGGGCGGTGAGTGTTTCGCAGATTGGCTCGACTCCGAAGCGGTGGCGGTAGGTGCGGATGAAGTCCACGATTACCGAAGTTTGCGGTCGAGCTCCGCCTGGGCGAAAAAAGCCGACGCCGTCTTCAAGATCTCATTGGCCCGACGCAGCTTGGCCACTTCCTTGGCCTGCTCGTCGTAAGCGGCCTGGAGTTGCTCGTAGGACAGGGAACCGGGCTCCGGGGCCTGCGACTGCTGCTCGTGCCTGCGGATCCAGTTGCGCAGCGTCGATTCCTTCACGCCGAGCAACTCGCCGATCTCCCGGCGGGCGCCGGCCTTGGAGATGTCGCCTTCCTCGAGGCGCTCGAAGTACATGCGCACCGCGCGGTCCTGCGTAGCTGCGTCGTACTGACTGGGTCGTGCCATGATGCTGATCGTCCTCCTAGGGTAAAACCTAGTCTCCGATCACTTCAGGCCGCCTCACGAAAGCAGTCGACCAGGCCGCGATCGTTGGCTACGCCGCAAACAACGCCGACGCAGGCACCGACGCCCTCGTATCCCTCGCATACTGACAGGAGAAACACCATGGGTCTACTTAACAGGCGCAACGGGCGCACTGTCGTCCACATGGCCGCCACCCCCATCGACCAACCCACCACCGACACCCCAACACAAGACGGCTACACCCTAAGCCCCGACCAGTGGGACACCCTGTGTTCCATCACCGGCCTGGACGCTGAAACAGCCACCACCGACGAACTCGTTGCGAAGATCACCGAACTACTCGACCCTGCCAGCACAGACCAAGAAGGTGAGGTAGCTAACGCCCTAGCCTTAGGCGCCACCCACATTGACGCCTACATGTGGGAGCAAATGAGGAGCGCGGTAACCCTCAAGTCCCCCACACCCAACAGGGCAACCCAACTCTCCAGCGCGGTCACCGCCCCCGGCGACGTCGTTGTCGACCAGGACGTGTGGGAGCAAATGCAGGAACCACTCGAGATCGGTTTGCGTGCTAAGAAGCAGACCGGCCGCTTGGAAGCGGAACAAGTAGTTGACCAGGCAATCCGCCTCTCACGCGCCACCCCAGGATTGCGTGAAAAATGGATTCAGTCCTACCTTTTGGACAAGCAGCGCACCCTCGTAGCACTCAACCGGGCGCAGGAAATACCCCGGCTTGAGATCGGCTACGAACATGACCCGAGCTTCGAAGACGAAGTAGAAGGCAATCCAGAAGTTCGAGGCTGGGTAAGATAACCACCACACAAGTTGACCTCTCGCCACATAGCGGGAGGTCACACGTGTTTTATGACACAACATAACTTCTAATTGCGTGCAATCATAATGAAGATTCACCACCACACCACCCACCTTAGGTACCCCTAAAAATCTTAGAGGGGTAGGGTAGATGACCCCTCCCTGCTTGGCGCCCGTCAACTTCTCTCTCTCCCCATGGGTGGGTGATTGTGCCAGCGGGAGGCATTGAGACGTTTCTAGAGGCCACCAGGGGTGCCTACGTGGTGTGGTGGTAGTGGGGGTTGTAGCCAAGTGGAGTTTTCAAGTTGGGGACTTGTTCATGGGAATAGTGCCGGTGCGGGTGGTGTTTTTTGGACACGTTTTGGACACAATGGGACAAAATTCCGGCTTATTCCACGTGATTGAAAATAGGTAAAAGACCAGCTAAACCGACATGTACACCTAGCTGGCCTGGGGCTGATTTGGGTTCAAATCCCACATCCTCCGCAGTTCGTCCCCTTGACTTTTACAGGTCAAGGGGATTTTTGCGTTTCCCGATTGCAGTTCGCTTTCCGACGCCTACGGCCAGCCATCTTAAGGGGTTAGAGTGGCAGTAAGAACCCGTCTCGGCCGCGAGGAGGTCACCATGCGCACACGAATCGCTCTCTTGGGGGTTGTTGCCGCCGCGGCGCTGGCCGCGGCGGCACTCGCACAAGCAGCGACCGCGAGCCTCGAGGACGACGGCACCGGCCAACTGCAGTGCTACATCACCGCCGACCGATCCTCGTGGAACTCCTCCGGCCACGGCGACCGCGTGCTGGCCGCCCTAGTCAGCGACTTCCCGCAGGCCGCCCAGCAGTTCAACGAGCTGGCCACCGCCACCAAGGAAAGCCCGACCCAGCCAATCCCGACCAACTCGCAGGCGGCTATAGACAAGGCCACCGCTTCGGCGGGCTTTGACTCGGGCGAGGCGGAGACCATGCTGCGCGCGGCGATCTACGCGGGCATGACCGGCTTCTACGACAAGCCGCTGTCAATCACGAACGCGGATCTCATGAACCTCGCTGCGAAGAAGCAGTCGGCGGCCTCCATCGCGGCCGAGTATGTGCACACCCAGGCGGCACGCGCCTACTTCGAGGGGCTGCTCGAGGCGGACGAGATCGACTACTTCGCCGCCGACTTCAACGCTGCCGTCGAGGACTGCGCGGATCTGTTGGGCGCGAGCGAGTCCTCGACCGCCGTGCCGGCCCCCAGCAGCACGGCGGCACCGACCGCCTCGTCCGAGCCCGCTACGTCGCTGACGTCTAGCCCAGCCCCGGTTCCCGCGCCACCCGCGCCCTCGTCGACGCAGGCCGCGCCGGTCACGGCGGCGCCGAAGGTGGAGAACACCGTCAGCGCCGCGCAACAGATCGGCTGGCTGGCCACCGCGCTCATCGTCGCGATCCTCGCGACGCTCGGCGTGACGACGCTCGCCACCAAGCGCTAGCTTTCCGGCGTAAGGCTCGTGGCCTTGGCGTCGGAAAGCAAGGGCAAAACCCTACTTCTTCCTGCGCGCTGCAGCAGCGCCCGCGATGAGCGCTAGGGCGAGGAAATAGATTCTTCGGGTGGTCACGCGGCCGAAAAGTGGCTGATACGGTCACTGACGGCCACTAGGCGCCAGACTGTCTCCAGTCAGGTACCCATGGGGCTGCTGAGAGCCTTCTAGAAAATCAAAAGAAACTGGCTTTCGTTTCCTCAACAATGAGTCCATTACGCCTTACCTCGTCACCTATTGCCCGATAGGTAACGTGATACCTTTCACTCAGGAAGAATCGAAAGGTAACAGCCATGACACGCGCCGCCGCCGCAGGACTCATCACCACGCTCGTGGGCTTTTGCTCCTCGTTCACGATCGTGCTCACCGGGCTCTAGGCGGTGGGCGCGACCCCCGGCCAGGCCGCCGGCGGGCTAACTCTCCTGTGCCTCGCGGTAGGGCTGAGCACGCTCGTCCTCGCGTGGCGCACCCGCATCCCCACCACCGCGGCGTGGTCCACACCCGGCGCGGCCCTGCTCGGCGGCGTGGGCGCGGCGGCTGGCAGCTTCGGCGAGGCCGTGAGTGCCTTCCTCGTCTGCGCGGCGCTCATCGTCGCCTCGGGCCTGCGGCGGCCGCTGGCCGACCTCGTGGCACACATCCCCGCCTCCATCGCCCAGGCGATGCTCGCGGGCGTGCTGCTCCCCCTGTGCGCGCAGGTGGTCACGGGCCTCAAGGTGAACCCGAGGCCGGTCGCGCCGGTCGTCGTGGTGTGGGTCGCGGGCATGCGGTACTTCCCGCAGTGGGCGGTGCCCGCGGCCTTCGGGATTGCCGTCGTGGTCATCGGCGCGCAGACCCGCGGCATCGACGCCGCTCAGCTGCTGCCGCACCTCGAGCTGGTCTCCCCACGGTTTAGCGTGGCGGGGATCATCGGCGTGGCGCTGCCGCTGTTCATCGTCACGATGGCCTCGCAAAACCTGCCGGGCCTGGCGGTACTCAAGGCCTACGGTTATGACGCGAACTGGCGCGCATCGATGCTGGTCACGGGGTTGGGCTCGGCCCTCGCGGCCGCAGGCGGCGGCCTGTCGGTCAACCTCGCGGCGATCTCTGCGGCGCTGGCGGCAGCGCCCGAGACGGGGGTCTCCAAGGAGAAGCGCTACCTAGCGGCGCTGTTCTCCGGCGCGTCCTACGTGGTGCTCGCCGTGACCTGCGCGGCGGTGGTAGCGGTGGCCACGGTCGCGCCCGCGGGCGTCATCGCGGCGGTCGCCGACCTCGCGCTGCTGGGCACGTTCGGCTCGTCCGTTGCGGGCGCTTGGAAGGACGAATCGGCGCGCCTGCCGGTCGTGGGCACCTTCGTCGTCGCCGCGTCCGGCGTCTCCTTTTTCGGCGTCAGCCAGGCGATGTGGGCGCTGGTCGCGGGTCTTGTTCTCCTTGCGGTTTTGCGCAAGCGCTAGCGGTTTTCGCTTGCCGACGCCTACGGCGGCGTATCCGATATTCATGGAAAGGACACCCAGTATTCACCTCCGAACTGGGAATATGTCTGTTTTATTGAAAACGTGGCTTCAGATTGCATTAGTTTTGCGCCACTTCCGACGCTCCTCGCTAGGTTTTTCTAGGGCCTCCACAGGTTCGCTCGCGATAGTTGATTCCAACGCCGGTGAGAGACACACGAAACTTCGTCTTCTCACTTCGAATACGTCGCCCCTATCCCCGAAAGGCCCCACCATGAACGCCACCTTTCCGATGATCGCCGTCGATCTCGTTGCCATCGCCATCCTGACTTTTGGCATCTACTTCCCTAGGCACCGACGTTCCGATCTCGCCGTCGCCTTCCTCGGCGTCAACATCGGCGTCCTCGCCGTCACGTCGGTGCTTGCAACCTCCACCGTCGGCGCCGGACTCGGACTCGGCCTTTTCGGTGTCCTGTCCATCATCCGCCTGCGCTCCTCGGAGATCAGCCAGCGCGAGGTTGCCTACTATTTCACCTCGCTCGCTATCGGTCTCATCGCCGGCATGACCAGCTCCGTCACGATCCTCGACCTCGTGATGATCGCGCTCCCGCTGGTGATCATCGCGATTGCCGACACCGACCTCATCGCCCGCCGTGGCGTCGAGCGCTCCACCATCCAGCTCGACCGGGCCATCGCTGAGCCGCACGAGCTGCGCCGCGAGCTCGAGGATCTGACCGGTGCGCACGTCGAGTCGGTCAAGGTGATCAAGCTCGACCTTGTCAACGACCTCACGCTCGTCGAGGTCAGCCTCCACCGTGACCCCGAGGCCCCCGTCGTCCAGGAAAACCCGCAGCGCGAATCCATCAACTCGCTTACTCACTAGGAGCCCCAAATGAGCACCCCCGTCCGCCAATTGTCCGTCCGCCACCGCAACGCCATGGATTTTTACGTCAACCTCGAACCGATTAGCCTCGATGACCTCGTCGCAGAGGCCGCCATGCTCACTCGCATCGACCGCAAGTACGTCCTGCACCGGCAGGATCTTGCACAGGCGCTCGGCGGGCTGGATCCGCACACCAAGGTGCTCAAGATCAACGGCAAGGCCCCACAGCCCTACCGCTCCATCTACTTCGACACCGACGACCACCGCAGCTTTTACCTGGCGGCCCACAAGCGCCGCCGCAAGTTCAAGGTCCGCACCCGCACCTATGTCGATTCCGACACCTCCTTCCTCGAGGTCAAGGCCAAGGGGCCGCGCGGGGTGACCGTGAAGCAGCGCATCCCCTATGCGCCTGAGCTGGCCAGTACGGGCGAGCTCGACAACAGCATCCGCGACTGGCTGGAGCACGAGCTGGTCAAGGCCGGGCAACCCGAAGGCATCAGCGAGCGGCTCGAGGCCTCCATGTGGGGCACCTACAACCGCATCACCTTGCTCATGGCCGACGGCTCCGGCCGCGCCACCGTGGACACCGAGCTCGACTGGGCTAGCCGCCAGGGCTACATCGAGCGCCCCAACATGGTCATCGTCGAGACCAAGTCCGGCGCGCAGCCAAGCCAGATCGACCGGCTCCTGTGGGCCTCCGGCCACCGGCCGGCGAAGATCTCCAAGTTCGGCACCGGCATGGCTGCCCTTGATCCTTCGCTCCCCCACAATCGCTGGAATCGCGTCCTCAACGAGTACTTCCACGACTAAACCTTTCCCACGTAGTACCCCACCGCGAAGCGGTGGGCGTCGATAAGCAAAAAGCACAAACGCAAGGACCTCCCTAACTCCCATGAACCTGAAAAGGACCCTCTCCGCAGCGCTCCTCGCCACCACCTTGGCTCTCGGCGCATGCTCCACCGGCACCGATTCCATCTCCTCGACTTCAACCTCGGTGAGCCAGTCGGCGTCGACCTCCGGCAGCCACGACACGACCAACCCGCCGACCGCCGAGCAGGCGCTCGCCGACAACTCCGACGCCTCGGCCTACACCGAGTGGAACGAGTCGGACGCCACCACCGTGACCGACAAGAACGTGGAGATCACCTCGGGCGGCGTGTACAAGCTCAGCGGCGACTACAATTCCGTGACGATCAACGCCGACGGCGCCCAGGTCGCGCTGATCCTCGACAACGCCACCGTCAGCGGAACGATTACCGTCACCGCCGCAGACGACGTTGCCATCTCCACGACGGGCACCAACTCCACCGGCGCCATCACCGCCTCCTCCGACCTCACGCTCATGGGATCCGGCACGCTGAACGTCACCTCCGACGCCGACGGCATCACCTCCTCTGACGACCTCGTCATCGAGTCCGGCACCATCAACGTCAAGGCCTCCGACGACGGTATCCAGGGCAACGACGCCCTCGTGATCAAGGACGGCACCGTCACGGTCGAGGCCGGCGGCGACGGCATCAAGTCCGACAAGGACGACGACGAGACCAAGGGCTACGTCGACATCTCCGGCGGCACCATCAAGGTCACCTCCACCGGCGACGCCGTCTACGGCTACACCGACGTCATCGTCACCGGCGGCAGCCTTGACCTCAACGCCGGCGGCGGCTCGGACGCCTCCAAGACGGAGACCTCCGCCAAGGGCATCAAGGCCGACACCTACGTCATCATCGAGGGCGGCACCATCAACATCTCCTCCGCCGACGACGCGATCCACTCCAAGGGCGCTGCCCGCCTGACCGGCGGCGACATCACCGCTGCCACCTCCGACGACGGCGTCCACGCCGAGGTCGCGCTCGTCCTCGACGGCGCCAACGTCAACGTCACCAAGTCCAACGAGGGCCTGGAGGGCGGCCTCATCACGATCTCCGACGGCCAGGTCGAGGTCACCTCCACCGACGACGGCGTCAACGGCTCCGGCTCCACCACCGTCGAGGACGGCCTCGCCGCCTCCTCGGAGGAGTCGACCGACGACACCACCAGCACCGATCCCGGTGCAGCCGGGCAGCAGGGCCAGCAGGATCAGCAGGGTATGACCCCGCCGACCGGCATGCAGATGCCTTCCGACGGCTCGCAGATGCCGCAGGGCGGCCCCGGCGGCGGCATGGGCGGCGGCGACCAGTCCACCGGCGAGCAGGTTAACATCACCGGCGGCACGGTCACCGTCAACGCGGGCGGCGACGGCCTCGACTCCAACGGCGACCTGTCCATCAGCGGCGGCACCGTCACCGTCTGGGGCCCGACCAACGGCGGCAACGGCACCATCGACTACGCGGGCGACTACACGATCACCGGCGGCACGCTCATCGGCGTAGGCTCCAACGGCATGGCCGCCGACCCGACCAGCACCGACGGCCAGGGCTGGATCTCCGCCGCCGCCCCCGGCAGCGCGGGCGACACCATCACCGTCAAGGACTCCTCCGGCAACACGATCGCCGAGTTCACGGCCACCAAGGACTTCGGGCTGGTGCAGTTCTCCTCCTCGAAGATCACCAACGGCAAGTCCTACACCGTGAGCGTCAACGGCACAGACACCTCCGTCACCGCCGGTGAGGCGACGCAGTCCATGATGGGCCCCGGAGGCATGGGCGGCGGAATGGGCATGCCCGGGAGGCAGGGAAGCACTTCTGGGACGAACGCCTAGCCTCGGACGAAGCCGCTACTAGCGGAGATTGATCGGAAGCCCTCCTAGTATCGCGCACAACGTACTCGGTTTCTGGGGCTAGGGGGTCGGTCATTCTTTGACTGCGCTTCGTAGCCCTTCTACCATCGCTTCTACTTGTCGCATCCTTATCTTCTTTCCCAGAGACGACCCTTCAAGGGTCCCAAGTTCTTGAGCTAGCAGCTCAAGAACTTCTTCATCTGCTACTTCAAACCTTTTCAAGAGCAGGCAACCTTGCTCGGTTCCCAATAATCTGCCGACTTGGTTTCCTAGTAGGAAGGCAGCCATGACCTCTGGTTCACCTTCGAATTCCGACGGCCCGACCTCCAGGTATTCTCTCCAAAGAATAACTTCGTCATCCTCTAACCAAGTGAAGATCAGTGCTACATCTGCGGCGTCTTTACTGATCCCTTTTTCCCTCCGGTCAAGCCACGAGTGCAGCTTCATGGCGCCAAGTCCCGGAACAGTCGGGAGCAGGATCTCCGTCTCGCTGTCTAGTTGGTACGGCTCAGCAGCAGTAAAAACCTGTTGCATACCCGCAACGTTGAGCACAAATCCATCAACCGGAGCGATTTTACCCGGAGGCTTCTCGATGGTGCCGAACGGCACCACATCGACCCGGATACCACCTACACAGATTTCCTGCCAGGCCCCAGAAGAAGAAGGGAACGCTGTCTTTAGTTCCTCGAAGTTATCCCAAGAATCCACGGCAATCGCGAGATCAATGTCTTCGGTCATTCGAGCCGCAGGTACCTTCATACGTTCTAGGGCGTGTCTCCTAAATAAGTTGGGCCCGTCAGCGATAATTGCTCAGTGAGTAATAAACGCAGCCGGTACCAGGTACTGACTGACCAGCAGTGGCAGAAGATTGAGCCTTTGCTGCCCACCAGTACCGGCCGACGGGGCAGGCCGTTTCGCAACAGCCGCCAGATCGTCGAAGGCATCATCTTCCGTTACCGCACCGGTATCGCCTGGCGGGATCTGCCCCGCGAACAGTTCGGCCCCTGGCAAACGGTGTGGAAACGCCACCGCCGCTACGCCGCCGACGGCACCTGGGACACCCTTTTGACCTACCTGCTCACCCAGGCCGACGCCGCCGGAAAGATTGACTGGAACGTCTCCGTCGACGCCTCCATCACGCGTGCTCACCAGCACGCGACGAACACCACCCGCCCGGAGCAGGACACAGGGGGCTCGAGTAAATCACAAGAATCTGCCGCTGTCGTTGCTTGAACCGGCAGGTCACGGCATCGGACGCTCGCGCGGTGGGTTATCAAGCAAGATCCATGCCGCCGTCGACGGGCACGGCCGTTTCCTGTCGCTGGTGGTCACCGGCGGCCAGCGCAACGACGGGGCGATGCTTCAGACCGTGCTGGAAGAGATCCACGTTCCGCGCCTGGGGCCGGGACGGGCAAGGACTCGCCCGGATGCGGTGCTGGCTGATCGTGGGTATGCCAGCGGTGTGATCCGCCGGCAGTTGCGCCGTCGGGGTATCAAGGCGGTGATCCCGGAAAAGCGCGACAGTGTCGCCGCCCGGAAACGCCGCGGCAGCACCGGTGGCCGGCCGCCGGCGTTTGATGCGGTGGCCTACCGGGGCCGGAACGTGGTGGAACGCTCGTTCGCGTTGGCGAAGCAGTGGCGTGGTCTTGCGACCCGGTACGACAAACTTGCCGTGGTGTACCGGGGTGCGGCGGTGCTATGCGCGATTATCACCTGGCTCCGAGCTTTAGGAGACACGCCCTAGCTGATGAATATCACGACAACGTGCACCGACGAGCATGATTCGGGAGGTATCGACGACCGTTTCCAAGCGATTGATAACGGTGATGATCTCCGAGAAATGATTATCCCTTGGTCCCCCAGCGCTTGATCATTGTTTCCTTGATTTCTGCAGCTATCTCGTTGACCCGCGGGTCTTCGTGAGAAAGTAGGTCAGCATAAATAATCGCCAATGGTGCAGCATCCCAACTCGCCCATGGGCCACGTTGACGAAACGAGGGAGATGGCAATTCGTACTCGAGTTGTTGCCATATGTGCCCAGCCCAAAAGGCTTTGCTAATCGACACCTTTCCTTGCGATGCATCGGCGCTTCCTTCGGCAGCACCTTGGTTCCTGCGCATACGACCAGCCCGAATCAACTGGCGCATCTCTGTCTCGCCGGGAACGTAAAAATTCGCGCTGTTTCCACCACGAATGAGATCACCTGCAGCCGCTTCTCCACTCAACCAGGCGAGGGTTTCTCCCATTGCGATGTCCTCTAGGACCCCGGTAGTTCCCTGGAATTTCAACAGTTGACGACCCAAGCCTGCAGGGTAGACACGTGCCCATTCGCGGAGAAGGGGCTCGGCTTCTGCGAAGTAGTAACGGCTGCTTAATTTATGAAGATATCCAACATCGACGAGCAGCTTCATAGCTGAAGCCGCCGTCCCCGTTGATACCCGGGCTGCGATCCCGATCTCCCGAATCGTTGCGTTCAATAGCGCCGGATATGAGAGCAGCATCGCTGATACCTGAGCTCGACGCGCTGTAAACGGTGAAAAGGTTCTAGATGCCCCCGGTGATGAACTGCTTGTCTTGTCCTTTGCTTTCGGAAACCTGCCTCGGACATCAATCATGACTCCATCTCGGCGAAGGAAGCAGTTTCCCCTAGCATCAGCAAATGCAGCTCCCTGTTTTCTGAGCTTTGCTGCTTCCGACGGACGAATCTCAGGGATCAGAAGCAGCAAATCTCTAGGCTGTTCCTGTTCGACACGCGAAAGGAACTCCTTTAGCTGGGAATGTTCCTCAATTTCCATAACGCTTACCGGCCAAGGACCTAGTGTCCTTGACTGAATAACGTTGAGTAGAACAGGGCATCTGAGGATCCCGTCGGCTCCCTCCCTCGGAGATTCGAGTTCATTGGGCGCAATGGCGAAGGGGGTATCTGTTAGACGAAACGTCTCGTTCCACTTCGCCAATAATTTCTGATCCATGCACACCACAATAGCAACATGTTCACTAAAAATGAACATTCATTTTTAGTGAACATGGCAGGTCACAATGATCAAAGTCTACCCATAGGTCCCCAGATGCTCCTCCCCGCCGTCGAGGATCGATCGCTTGCCCGCCAGGTCGAAGGCCATGTGCAGCGCGGACTCACGGAAGGTGACGAACTCGCCCGCCGCGTGCAGCGCCATCACCTCCCGCTCGGTTGCCCACCTCACCTCGCTGACCTCGTCGTTCAGCACGCGGAAGCCGTCGTGACCGCCCGTCCACGGGATGAGGTAGAAGTCGTCGTAGCCGTAGGGGAAGCTGAAGCTCATCGCCGGGCGCAGCGCTGCCGGGTCCAGCTCGACGCCGAGCTCTTCTCTCGCCTCGCGCGCCGCCCCCTGCGCGCTGGTCTCGCCCGCGATGACGCTGCCGCCCACCGAGACGTCCCACTTGCCTGGCCAAGTCGCCTTGTCGTTTGCGCGGCGTTGCAGCAGCATGCGGCCGCCTTCGTCGATAAGGCACACGTGCACCACCTGCCGGAACTTTCCCTCCTCAAACAGGCTGCCGCGCTCCTTGCGCTCGCCGGTCGGTTGCCGGTTCGCGTCGATGACGTCGAAGAGCTCGCTCACTTCCACACCCACGGCTTCCTGCTCAGCGCGGCCGGGTCGAAGCGCCCCAGCATCTCCCGCGCCGATCCCGCTTCCATTCCGAGCGAGGTTGCAAGCTGCTTGACGACGGCCAAAGGCTCGCCCATCTCCCGGAGAGTGACGGCCCCATCCCGCTTGGCCAGCCTCCTGCCCTGCTCGTTCAGAACCAGCGGGACGTGCACGAACTCCGGGGTGGGGACCCCCAGCAGGTGGGCGAGGTAGCCCTGGCGCGCGGCGGAACTCAGCAGATCATCGCCGCGGACCACCTGATCCACACCCTGGAAGGCGTCGTCGACCACAACGGCGAGGTTGTAGGCCCAGTCGGGCTGCTGCCCGCCGCGGCGCAGGATCATGTCGTCGACCTCGCCGACAACCTCGCCCGCGTAGAAGTCATGGATGGGCCACTCGGCGACCTCGGCTTTGAGCCGCAGCGCGGGGACCCGGCCCTGGGCGGCAAGCTCCGCCCGTTTGGCCGCGCGCGTAGCGTCGGAAAGCTTTCGGCACGTGCCGGGGTAATGGCCGGGGATCACGTGCGGGGCGCTGGACGCCTCCTGAATGTCGCGGCGGGAGCAGTAGCACTCGTAGACCGGAAGCGTGGAAAGCGCCTGCTCGTAGGCGGCGAAGCGCTCGTGCTGGTAGAGCACCTCCCCGTCCCAGTCGAGCCCGATCGCGGCGAGGTCCTCAAGCTGGCGGGCGGCAGACTCTTGCGAGGAGCGCTGCGTGTCAACATCCTCGACCCGGATGTAAAATTCCCGCCCCGTCGAGCGCGCGAACAGCCACGCGAGCAGCGCCGTGCGCAGGTTTCCAAAGTGCAGGTCGCCGGAGGGGCTGGGGGCATAGCGGCCAGCGCCGCGTGGGGAACTCATGGCATCCATCGTAGGATTTACGGGTGACAAATACTCAACCGCGCTTTATCCGCGTCCAAGACAGCCTGTACCCGATCCTGCTCTCGCTCTTCGTGGCGGTGTTCATGATCTCAAATATCACTTCGACGAAGGGCGTGACGATCGGACCGCTCGTCACCGACGGCGCCTTCTTCCTCTTCCCCGCCGCCTACGTCATCGGCGACGTCCTCGCCGAGTGCTACGGGTTCAAGGCGGCCCGGCGCGCCATCTGGGCGGGCTTTTTCACCACGATCATGGCCGTGATCGCCTTCTACGTGGCGATCTGGCTACCCGCCGCCGACTTCTACGAGAACCAGGACGCGTTCAGCGCCATCCTGGGACTTGTGCCGCGCATCGTTTTCGCCTCGCTGTGCGGCTACGCCGTGGGCCAGATTCTCAACGCGTGGACGCTGACGCTCATCAAGCGCCGCACCGGCGAGAAGTCGCTGTGGCAGCGGCTCATCGGATCCACCATCGTCGGCGAGTTCGGCGACACCCTCATCTTCTGCCTCATCGCGGCCCCGGTCATCGGGATCACCACGGTCTCCGACACCGTCAACTACGTCGTGGTGGGGTTCATCTGGAAGACCCTGGTGGAGGTCATCGTCATGCCGATCACCTACACGGTCATCGCGTGGGTGAAAAAGCGCGAGGACTACTACGCCTAGCAGTCCCGATCCCAGACCCGACTTCACTCACTAGACTTCACC
This sequence comes from Corynebacterium sp. SCR221107, assembly GCF_027886475.1. Classification (NCBI taxonomy): domain Bacteria; kingdom Bacillati; phylum Actinomycetota; class Actinomycetes; order Mycobacteriales; family Corynebacteriaceae; genus Corynebacterium; species Corynebacterium sp. SCR221107. The sequence goes on along the minus strand of NZ_CP115670.1, from coordinate 216,435 downwards.
CGATTTCAATACCCGGCAGGGGTATTTTTGGAGTGAAGTCTAGTGAGTGAAGTCGGGTTTGCGCGTTGGCGGGGCTTAGGGACACCCGCCGTAGGCGTCGATAAGCAAGCTAGGCGTAGTACCTGCCCAGAAACTCCTCCTTGAACTCCCAGTAGGTGCCGTTGTCGATGGCGGCGCGGATGTTGTCCACCAGCCGGATCATGAAGGTGACGTTGTGCATGGTGCACAGCGTCTGTCCCAGAAACTCCTTCGCCTTAAACAGGTGATGCAGGTAGGCGCGGGTGTAGTTTTCGCTGACGTAGCCGCCGAACTCCGCATCGACCGGATTAAAGTCCCGCTTAAAGCGGGCGGCGGTGATATTCAAGCGCCCGTCGAGGGTATAGACGCCACCGCGGCGCCCCAGGCGGGTGGGAGCCACGCAGTCGAAGGTGTCTGCGCCGGCCTCGATGGCGGTAAATAGGTCATCCGGCTCGGAGATGCCCAGCAGGTGGCGTGGCTTGTGCTCGGGGATCTCGTCGCACACCCAGCCGACGATCGTGCCCAGGTTTTCCTTTTCCAAGGCGCCGCCGATGCCGAAACCGCCGAAGCCACGCTTGCCCGCGTCCTCGGCCTGCGTGGATAGTTCCAGCAGTCCGCGGATTGCTTGCCGACGCAGGTCCTCGTACTGCGCGCCCTGGACCACGCCCCACAGCGACTGCAGGGGCTTGCCCACCCGCTCCCGGGTCAGCCGGTCATGCTCATCGAGGCAGCGCTTGGCCCAGCGGTGGGTGCGCTGCACCGACTGCTCCTGGTAGAGGCGGGTATCTACCAGGGTGGTCAGCTCGTCGAAGGCGAAGATGATGTCCGCGCCCAGCTGGTGCTGGATCTGCATGCTCACCTCAGGGGTGAAGCGGTGCCTGGAGCCGTCGATAACGGAGCGGAAGTCCACGCCGTCTTCGTCGACCTGGGCGTAACGGTCCTTCTTCTTAGCGCGGATGTCGCCCTCGGCCAGGCCCTTGGTGTCCATGGCCAGGACCTTCTTGAAGCCCACGCCCAGGCTCATGACCTGGAATCCGCCGGAGTCGGTGTAGGTGGGGCCGTGCCAATTCTCAAAGGCGGCCACGCCACCGGCCTCGTCGACCACGTCGGGCCCGGGCTGCAGGTAGAGGTGATAGGCATTCGACAGCACCGCCTGGGCGCCGGTCTCCCGGACCTGCTCCGGGGTCAAGGTCTTCACCGTGGCCTTGGTGCCCACCGGAATGAACGCCGGGGTGTTGATGTCACCGTGCGGGGTATGAATGGTGCCGGTGCGCCCGTGCTTGCCGGGTTCCCCGGAATCGTGCAGCCTCGTACCAAGGGTGAAGGTTGTATCCATGTTTGACCATGCTACCTGCCTGAGTCGGAAGGCTACCTGTCAACGTCGGAAAGCACGGCGGAGGAGGACGCATCGAGGCTGCGCGCCTCGTGCTGGGCGGCCCATGCCTTGTCCAGCGAGGCACCCTCGACGTCGAGGTGCGGCAAGATCTTATCCAGCCAGCGCGGCATCCACCAGGTGGCCCGCCCCAGCAGGAACATCGCCGCAGGCACAAATCCCATGCGGATGAAGAAGGCGTCGAAGAACACGCCGGCACCGAGGGCGAAGCCGAAGATTTTGATAAACGGCAGCGGCTGGCCGATGAAGGCGATAAACACCGCGATCATGATCAGCGCCGCGGCGGTGACCACGCGGGCGGAGTGCGTGAAGCCGGCGATGATGGACTCCTCGACCGCGTTATAAGGCGAGCCCGGCTGCGCCTTCCCGCCGCCATGCGTGTAATGCTCGCGCATCGCCGAGACGAGGAAAACCTGGTAGTCCATCGCCAGGCCGAAGCACACGCCGATCAGGAAGATCGGCATGAACGCGATGATCGGGCCTGGGGTATTCACCAGGCCCCACAGGCCCTCTTGCCAAAACAGCACGGTTACGCCGAAGGCCGCGCCCACCGACAGCAGGAAGCCGACGCCGGCCACGATCGGCACCATGAGCGAGCGGAAGATGATCATCAGCAAGATAATGGCCAGGCCCACCACGATCGCCAGGTACAGCGGCATCACGCCGGATAGTCGGTTGGTGATGTCCTGCTGGATGGGCACCAGCCCGGTAATGCCGGAGGAGATGCCGGTGACCGCGTCGACCTCCTCCTGCTTTATACGCAGGGAGGAGATGAGGTCGTTGGTGGCGTAGTCCTCCGGCGAGGACTCTGGTGTCAGCAGCATCTGCACCGCGTAGCCGTCCTCCGACTGGCCGACCATCTGGATGTGCTTGACATCAACGGTGGTGGAGAAGTTCTGCAGCAGGTACAAGTAAGCGGAACCGGCCGCCGCCTTCTTCTCATCGAAGGCCTCCCCGGCCGCCTCGGCGCTGACTTTCTGCGCCTCAATCAGGGGCTTGAGCGCCTCGGAATCGGGATTGACGTCGTGGGCATCCACCACGACGAGGAAGGGCGAGTTAATACCCTCGCCGAAGCCCTTGGCCATGAGGTCCGCCTGCTTGCGCTGGGTGGTATCCAGGTTGGACTGGGTATCGCTGGGCAGGGACAAGTGCAGCTGCCCGGCGGGGATCGTCAGCGCCCCGAGGGCGAAGATCACCACGGCGATGACCAGGCCGGGCGCCTTGTGCACCACCTTGACCCACTTCTCGCCCATCGTCGGCAAGCCTTCGCGCCGGGACTGGCGGCGCGCGTACCACTTCATCTGCCCGGCAAAGGAACGCTTGCCTGCCACGCCGATGATCGCGGGCAGCAACGTCAAGGCCACCAGCACGGACATGAGCACGGTAAACGCCGCCGACAGGCCCATGTAGGTCAGGAAGGTGATGTTGGCAACCGCCAGCGCGACCAGCGCGATGATCACTGTCAGGCCCGCGAACACCACCGCCGAGCCCGCGGTTCCCACCGCCATGCCGATGGCCTCCTCGCGGTTCATCCGCTCCAGCTCCTTGCGGTAGCGGAAGATGATAAACAGCGAGTAGTCGATGCCCACGGCCAGGCCGATCATGACGGCCAGGACCGGGGTGACGTTGTTGAGCGGGGCCCAGGCCGTGGCCAGGGTGGTGCCGAGGGAACCGATGGCCACGCCCACGATCGCCGCCACCAGCGGCATGCCCGCCGCCACCAGCGAGCCGAAAGTAAAGATCAAGATGATGGCGGCAACGCCGACGCCGATGATCTCGGAGGTCTCCTCGATCACGATGGGGTCGCCGAAGCCCGCGCCGCCGGCCTCCACCGTCAGCCCCTCCTCGCGGCCGATGTTCATCGCCTCAGTGATGACCGAGCGTTGTTCATCGGTGACGTCGGCCGAGGTTTCCACGTCGATGTCGAAGGTGGTGTAGGCGATCGTGCGGTCCTCGCTGACCAGCGAGAGATTCTCCGCGTCCTCCTCGGCCAGCGACTCCGGCAGGCCCGCGCTGACCGTCTGCGCCTTGATCATCTCCTGCAGCTCGGGGTTGAGCGTGATCGGGTTGCCGTAGCGGGTGGTGTTGGTCATCCACGGGAAGTTCTCATCGAGATGATCGATGACCTCTTGGATGGCGGCGGTGTTGTCCGCGTCGTCGAGGGTCTCGCCCTCCGGGGCCTCGAAGACGATGTTGACACCCGTGCCTTGCAGCGGATTCTTCAGATCCGGGAAGTTTTTGGTGTAGAGCTCCGTTGCCTTCTGCGCCGGGGTGTCCTTGATACTGAACACGTCCGAATAGCCCGCCTGGAAGGCCATGGCGGAACCACCGATAGCCGCCAGGATAATGAGCCACGCCGTGATGACCACCCACTTGGCGCGGAAGGACCACTTACCGATGCGATACAACAGTTGGGCCATGGGGCTGGCAGCTCTCCTTGGAATATGCGTGCAGGGCTTTGAGATTTTTAAGCCTACCTGCCCGGGCGGATTTATCCGAAGCCCGAAGTCCTACTCGCCTCCATGGCTAGGCCGGTTCGTAATAGGTTCCGCGTCGCCCGCGGCCACCTACCATGACGATGGCCTCAGCCATGAGCAGCCTGCTGATGGCGTAGCGCACCTGCGCATCCGATAGCCCGGTCGCCGCGATGATGCTCGCCACGGTGCCTGCTTCCCGCCCGCCGTGCTTGAGCGCTGTATACACCTGCTGCGCGTGTTCGCCTAGCTTGCCGACGGCCACCTCCGCCGCCTGCGGTTGCGGCTGCGTGTGGGCGTCGGGGGCTACGTGCCCGACCCAATACACGCCCCTATCGGCACTGATCTGTTCCGCTTGCCGCAGCCGCGCCAGCGCCTTGCCCACTTCACGCTCGGTAGCGTCCGGGAACATGGCCACGATCTCGGCATGCGTCAGCGACGCCCCCTGTCCAAGGCGGGCAAGTATCTCCTCCTCAAGGCCTCCGGCTGAAGCGGATTCGTTCATTCAGGACTCCCGGTCTCGACCTTTTCAAGCTCGCTTCAAAATCTACAAGCTTCGATATGAACTTTTACAATAGACCGGCCGCCTGCGCTACCCCTTTTCACCACAAAGTCGACAGCATACCTGCTTGGTCTCCTCATCACGCCCACCCCTGGGAAACGTGCGGCCCATGACCGTGCAGATGCCGGAGGCTTCACCACCACGACCAAGGATCTACTGGAGACCGGCAACTTCATCGATGAGCTCGAGCTCTCATAGGCACTAATCCACAAGGGGCGCCACTTTTGCGGCGCCCCTTTTATCATTCAGTTATGTGATTTGTGGTCCTCGTTGCCTGGGATGAAAAAATGTCCCGCAGCTTAGGCTGCGGGACATCTCATGGCGGTAGCGGCGGGATTTGAACCCGCGGTTGGGGATTACCCAACACTCGCTTTCGAGGCGAGCACCTTCGGCCGCTCGGACACGCTACCGCGAACCAGACTATCGAATACCCCGCACGGAATCCAAATCAGCGTCTTGGCGCAGGGTGCCGAAGAAGTCACGCAGCAGCTGTTGACACTCCCGCTTGAGAACACCACCCTGGACTTCGATGCGGTGAAGCACCTGCGGATCGCGAACCACGTCGAAGACGGACCCCACCGCACCGGTCTTCGGCTCATAGGCGCCAAAGATGATCTTTCCGATGCGCGCGCCCACCAAGGCACCCGCGCACATGGTGCAGGGCTCTAAGGTGACGACAAGCGTGCAGTCGGTCAAGCGCCACCCATCCACGCGGTGGGTCAGTGCTTGGCGAATGGCCAGAATCTCAGCGTGGGCCAACGGATCGCCGTCAGCTTCACGACGATTCACGCCCCGGCCGAGCACCTCCCCGTCCGGGCCATAGATAATCGCACCCACCGGCACATCGCCTTCCGGGGTGCTACGCGCCAAGGCGATGGCCGCCCGCATGCGGGCTTCGGCCACCGCCTCATAGTCGGGTTGCGGCAAAACTGGTGCCACTAATCCAGCCCCACCGCCCGGGCCAGCTCCTCTTCGAAACCGAGCTCCTCGGCGATGCGCTGCAACTGCTCGCTGGCCCACCAGTCGGTCTCCCCACAGATGACGGCCAACACTTCCTCGCTCAAGCCCAGATCGGCGAGGATATCGAAGTCACCTTCCGCCCACGGCTCGATCCCATCGAGCTCCTCGGGGTCGATATCGGGGATCTCCACGTCCATTTCATCCAGGATGTCGGCGGCAAAATCATCCTCGACCGCAGCGGTGGCGTCGGAAAGCACATACCGCACACCTTGCGGCGTCGGACGGACAATGACGAAATAATCATCTTCCACGCTCAGCAGCGCAAATGCGGCCTCCTCGGCGCGGAGATTACGGACAGCGGCAACCGCGGTGGAAGTAGAAGAGTAGTCATCCTGGAACGTGCGGACCTCCCACGAGGCGCCCACTCGGGCGACGGTCACTGCAAAATCGTGCTTCATACTGCTAACAGTAGTGTGCGTATGACAAACTTGTCAGGTGAGCAATGTTCAAGTTTCCCGCCCAGTATGCATCCTTGGTCTCGGCCTCATCGGAGGCTCTCTGCTACGCGCCCTGCGCGAACAGGGTGTTTCGGCCTTCGGCTTTAACCGCTCCCCCTCCGGGGCGAAGAATGCCATGAAGGAGGGCTTCGACGCCAGCTTCGACCTCGTCGCCACGTTGCAGCGCGCCGAGAAAGAAGGCGCGCTCATCGTCCTCGCCACCCCGATGCCAGCCATCGCCAGCCTGCTTGATTCCATCACCGAGCACGCCCCCAGCTGCGGCTTTACCGATGTCGTCAGTGTAAAGAGCGAGGTCTATGCCCTTGTGCGCGAGCGGGGGCTGGAGGACAAGTACGTCGGCGGGCACCCGATGGCCGGCACCGCCGACTCCGGCTGGGGTGCCTCCCACGTCGACCTGTTCCACGGCGCCGCCTGGGTGATCACTTTCGATCACGCCATCGACGCCGAGCCGAGTCAGGACTGGATCGACCTGTGGCTCGACGTGGTCGCCATGGCGCTCAGCGTGGGCGCGGAGGTCATCCCCTCGCGCGTGGCGCAGCATGATGCCGCCGTGGCGCGCGTGTCCCACCTGCCGCACATCCTGGCCGAGGCCCTGGCCATCGTCGGCGATAACGGTGGCGCCTTGTCGCTTTCGCTGGCCGCAGGCAGCTTCCGCGACGGCACCCGCGTGGCCGGCACCGCGCCGTCACTGGTGCGAGCTATGTGTGAGACCAACTCCGCGGCGCTGCTCAACGCCCTCGACGAGGCGCTGGTGATCCTCAACGATGCCCGCGCCCATCTCGACGAGAAGCACCCCAACCTGCAAGAGCTCGCCGACTCCGGCTACCGCTCGCGTATCCGCTACGAGGCCCGGGCCGGATTCCGCGATACCGATTCCGTCAGCCCCACCAAGCTGTCCAACCGCCCCGTCTTCCGCGTGCATCCCGGTGCGCCGAATTGGACCGGGCAGCTGATCCAGGCGGAGAATCTCGGCGCGCGCATCGAGGTGTTCTAGTGGGCCTAGCCCGACGTGTACGGGTGTTGGTGGTGGATAATTTCGATTCCTTCACCTACAACCTCGTGGATTACCTCTCGCGCTTAGGGGCAGAGGTTACGGTCATCACCAACACCATGACGATTGCGCACAATAATTTCGATGCCATCGTCCTATCCCCCGGCCCGGGATCCCCGGACAACCCCGCCGACCTCGGCTTTTGCGCGGAGGTTTTACGCAGTGCGCAGGTCCCGGTGCTCGGGGTATGCCTGGGTTTCCAGGCCATGGCGCATCACTTGGGCGCCGAGGTCGTGCCCGCGCCGCAGCCAGTCCACGGACTTGTTGATGAGATCACCTGCGCGCCCGATCCGCTGTTTGCGGGTATTCCCGCCCGTCACCAGGTGGTGCGCTATCACTCGCTCATAGTCAAGGAACTACCGCCACAGATGAGGCTTCTGGCCACCACCGACGACGGCCTCATCATGGCCGCCCGCTGCACCGACCGGCCGTGGTGGGGAGTGCAGTATCACCCGGAGTCCTTCAGCAGCGAGCACGGCCTCACGGTGCTGGATAACTTCCTCCAGATCGCTTCCTCGCTTGCCGACGCCTCCAGCGCCGTTTCCGTCCAGCAGCGCAGCCTCGCTATCGACCCGCTGACGGCTTTTTCCGCGCTGGGCGGGCGCGGGGTACTCCTCGAATTCGAGGGCACCGCGGTGATCGCACCCCTTCCGGCCTCCCCGCGGTGGGCCGCGGCCGTGGAGGATCTCCTCTCAGTTGACACGCGCGCACCACAAGATGCCTGGGCCACGCCGGGTTGGTATGGCTTTCTCACCTACGAAGCGCTGGAAGACGACCTTCCCGCGCACGAGCGGCTGGGTATGTTCCACACCGACCGGGTCGTGGCCATCCGCGGCACCGAGGTGCAAGTGATCGGCGCCGATGCGAAGTGGTGCGCCCGCACCTGGCAGGCGTTGGCCGTAGCGGGCGGCGCCAGCGAAACCACCTTCGATCCGGGCAGCGTCGGCACGCTTTCTAGTCGCGATAATGCCACGTCTTACCGGGACGCGATCGCCCGCGCCAAGGCGCTGATCACTGCGGGCGAGACCTATGAGGTGTGCCTGACCACCCAGCTCAGCGCGCCGGTGACTCCCGATTTTAGCCCGCTTGACGCCTACCGCCTGCTACGCGAGGAGCTTCCGGCGCCCATGCGCTCGCTGGTGGTCTATGAGGACGTGTCGGTCATCAGCGCCTCCCCGGAACGCTTCCTCAAGGTCGAGGCCGGCGAGGCAACCTCGGAGCCGATCAAGGGCACTCGCGCACGCGGAGCCACCCCGGCAGCCGATGCCTGCCTTGCCGCGGACTTGGCCACCAACCCCAAGGACCGCGCCGAAAACCTCATGATCGTGGACTTGGTCCGCAACGACTTCGCCCGGGTCGCCATTCCCGGCACTGTGCGGGTTGATCCGGCCTTTGAGGTGCGCAGCTTTCCCACCGTCCACCAGTTGGTCAGCACGGTGCGCGCCCGGCTGGCCCCGGACACCACATTTTCAACACTATTGCGCGCAAGTTTTCCCGGCGGTTCCATGACGGGGGCGCCGAAGGTGCGCACCATGCGGATCATCGACGAGCTCGAGCGCGCGCCCCGCGGGGTGTATTCGGGCGCGATCGGCTTCGTGGGCCGCGACAGCCTGGACTTGGCGATGAGCATCCGCACCGTGGTTGTGCGCGACGACACGCTCAGTTATGGCATCGGCGGGGCCATCGTTGCGCTATCGGATCCGGACGCCGAATGGCAGGAGATCATCACCAAGTCGGCGCCATTGCTGCGTCTGTGCGGCCAGGAGTTTCCCGGCGAGCAGGTCTTTAGTTTCTCGAACAATGCCCTGCGCGCGTGCTCCTCCTGGCCACAGCCGCTGGTCATCGATAGCTTCTTGCTTGCCGACGGCCACGTGCGCAATCTCCACGACCACCTCGCACGCTTCCGGGCCGGGTGCGCCGCGATGGGCTTAGATAACCCAGACGCGTTCGTAGCGGCCATGCTTGCACGCCTGCCCACCTCGGGCTGGTGGTTCCCGCGCTTGGAAGCAAGCGAGCATGGCTTTGCCCTCCGGCTGCGCCCAGCGCCACCCCGCAGAACCACCACCACCCTCGGCGTTACCCACGCCAGCCTGGCCTACCCCACTATCAAGGGGCCAGATCTGGCGCGGTTGGGATCGCTTCGGCAAGGCGACGTCGACGACGTCGTGCTGCTGGACGGCGATGGCTTCGTATGCGAAACAGCCACCGCGGCGCTCGTCGCCTGGGATGGCGAACGCCTGATCACGATGAACGCGCCGCGGCTTGCCTCGGTGACCGAGACGGCGCTGGTAACAGCGGCCCGCGCGGACGGGGTGGACGTCGGCAAGCAAAAGCTACTCCTGTCGGATCTTGCCGAATGCGAGCTATGGACGCTTAACGCGCTGCACGGCATCACCCCGGTCACGCAAGTGGGCGGCCAGCCACGGCCGCCCTTCGACCAGGCGCGCCTTCAGTATTGGCGCGCCCGGCTCGATGCTATGCGTAAACCAATTCCTGCTCCGTGAGATCATCGCGCACAATGAAATCGGCTTCGGTGGCCGCCTCGACCTCGGCCAGGGTAACCCCCGGAGCCAACTCGCACAGCACGAGGCCGGAAGGGGTGACCTCGAAGACCGCGAGGTTGGTAATGATGAGGTCCACCGCTGCCTCCGCCGTCAGCGGATAGGTGCAGGAGTTGAGCACCTTGGAGTCGCCATCGACGCTGGTGTGGTCCAGCATGACCACCACGCGGTTGGCTCCCTTGACCAGGTCCATGGCCCCGCCCATGCCGGTGAACTTCTTGCCCGGAATACCCCAGTTGGCAATATCCCCCGTGGCCGAAACCTGCAGCGCACCCAGGATGGCCGTGTCCACATAGCCGCCGCGGATCATGGCGAAGCTGGTGGCAGAGTCAAAGGTGGAGCCGCCCGGCAGGATGGTCACGGTGGCCTTGCCGGCATTGATCACGTCCGGGTGCACCTCGTGAGCGCGTGGGCTCGGGCCGGTCTTGAGCAGGCCATTTTCGGATTGGAGGATCACGTTGACCCCCTTGGGCAGGTAGTCCGGAACCATGGTGGGCATCCCGATGCCAAGGTTGACATACTCGCCATCGTGCAGCTCACGGGCGGCGCGGGCGGCCATCTGCTCACGGGTCCAGCCGAGGCGTCCCTCGGGGCGCGGCGCCTCGGGCATCTCTTCGGCGTCATCGCGAATGATAATGCGCTCGATGCGCTTGTTCTCCGCCTGTTCACGGGTCAGCGGCAGGACCCGGTCGACGAAGATACCCGGCAGGTGAATCTCGTCGGGGCTAAGCTCGCCCACCTCCACGATCTCCTCGGCCTCCACCACGGTAATACCGCCACACATGGCCACGTTCGCATTGAAGTTGGCCGCGGTGAGATTAAAGACCAGGTTACCCTCGCGGTCAGCCTTGGCGGCGCGCACCAGGGCAAAGTCGGTGGTGATCGACTCCTCGAGCACGTAGGTCTGCTCCTTACCACGATGGCTCATCACGCGAGTCTCCTTCGGCGCGGACACCACCACGGCGGTGCCGTTGCCGTCATAGCGCACGGGCAGGCCGCCGTCGGCCACCATCGTGCCGGCACCGGTAGCGGTGAAAAACGCCGGGATGCCCGCCCCACCGGCGCGCATCTTCTCCGCCAGGGTGCCCTGCGGGATAAGCTCCACCTCCAGCTCGCCGGCGAGGAACTGCCGCTCAAACTCCTTGTTTAAGCCGATGTAGGAGCCGCCGAACTTGCGGGCACGCTGGTTGATAAAGAGCTTTGCCAAGCCCATGTGATCGTCACCGATCTGGGTGCCCGGGTTGTTGGAGTAGATCTCGAGCTCGTCGGTACCCTTCTCGACGATGGCGTCGATGAGAACGACCGGATTGCCGCAGATACCAAAGCCGCCAACAGCCAGGCTCATGCCGGACTCCAGGCCCTCGAGCGCCTCCTGCTCGGTGGTGACAATTTTGTTAACCATCGGAAAGCCTCCGTGAAGATTGTGGGGAATATAGTGATACGCGATACGAACCGTGGTTCGTGTGGGTTGGGTCACAGACTACCCCAATTCGTTGCCACGTCAAGGCCCACAGCCACAAAAACATGACAAAAGGGGGCCCCGTGGGGCCCCTTAAAAGGCATTGACCTGCGACTACAGCTACTGGGCAGGGTTAACCCTCCACCCCCAACTGGCGTAGTGCCAGCCGGGCATACATCCCTCCCAAATCCTCGGCACTCAGCGGTCCTTCGGGACTAAACCACGCGCTGACTCCAATACCCATGTCGATGATCGACCAGCAGGCGATCCGCAGGTTCTCCACCTGAAAAACCCCCTGCTCAACCCCCTCTTTCAGGATGGTTTCCCAGCGGGCGACATAGTCGCGGCGCAGCTGGGTAACCACGCTGCGCGAGGGCTCCTCAAGGCTGTCGATCTCCTTGTTCACCACCCGAACCGCCTGGCGCTGATTGGCATGAAACTCCACATGAGCGCACATCGATTCGCGCAGCCGCGCCGTGGGACCTTCCACCCCTGCCAGGCGGGTGGCATTGATTCGCAGAAGGTCTTCCATCACCCCAACCGCGATCTCGGCGAGGATCTCCTGCTTCGAGGAATAGTGGTTATACAGGGAAGATGTCCCCATTCCAACAGCCTTGGCCACGTCCCCCATGCCCGCACCGTAGTAGCCGCGCTCGTCGAAAAGCTCGAGGGCAGCCGCCGCGATCTGCACCCGGCGCGAAGATTTAGCCATGAACGCTCCCCATCCGTCTCAAAAGAATTACCCCTTGCCCTCCACCCACTTTGAGGTGGCCGGTTGCCAGGGGCTGACACTTAACTACCTGCGAGAATAACCATCCCTTTGTTGATTCCGCAAAAGTCGCGACCTCGTAATCGCCCCCACACCTTGACGATTGGTGAGATATCGGACACACTATTGCATACGAATCACGATTCGCACCCTATGAGGGCGCGGGTCACCGCTACCGAACCAATCCCACGAAAGGCGCTCGATCATGTCTGCAGCCGAGAACACCGCCGCACTGCTGGCACCCACCACGGACTTCTACAACGTCTTCGATGATGTCACCGGCCCCGACCTTGAGGCGTGGCAGCGCGCAGCCTCCTTCGCCGAGGACTGCCTGCCGGTGATCAACGAGGCCTGGGAGAAGGGCGAGTACCCCATGGACCTGGTCAAGCGCCTCGGCGAGCTCGATCTCATGACCGACGGCCTGGAGGTCGAAGGACACCAAAAGCTCAGCACCCTGGCCGCAGGCTTGGTCACCATGGAGATGGCCCGCATCGACGGCTCGATGGCCACCGTCATCGCCGTGCAGGCGGGTCTGGCCATGCGCTCCATCGCCTACTGCGGCTCCGAGGAGCAAAAGGCGAAGTACCTTGAGCCCATGGCGCGTGGCGAAATTCTGGGCGCATTCGCCTTGACTGAGCCCGATCACGGCTCCGACTCCATCGCGCTGGAGACCTCCGCTCGCCGCGAGGGTGACGAGTGGGTCATCAACGGCGCCAAGCGCTGGATCGGCAACGGCTCCTGCGGCGACATCTCGATCGTGTGGGCGCGCACGGAAGACGGCGAGGTCTCCGGCTTTATCGTCCCGCAGGACACTCCCGGCTACAATGCCGAGACGATCACCGGCAAGGTGGCACTGCGTTCCATTCATCAGGCACTGATCAAGCTCGAGGATGTCCGCGTCCCGCTGGATGCCCAGCTGCCCGGGGCGAGGAGCTTCCGCGATACCGCCCGCGTGCTCACAGCTACGCGTACCTCGGTGGCGTGGATGGCGCTTGGCCATGCCATCGCTTGCTATGAGGCCGCCCGCGAGCACGCCTTGACCCGCGTGCAGTTCGGCCGCCCGCTGGCCGCTAACCAGATCATCCAGCAGCGCCTGGCCGACATGCTCGGCGATATCACGGAGATCGCGGTGCTCATCCGGCATCTCACCGAGCGCGACATTCGCGGCGAAATGCGCCCGGAGCAGGCGTCGATGGCAAAGGTGCGCGCCACCCGCATGGCTCGCCGCGTGGCCGCCGACGCCCGCGACATGCTGGGCGGTTCGGGCATCCTGCTAGAAAACCACGTGGTGCGCCACATGGCCGACGTGGAGGCCATCCACACCTATGAGGGCACCGACACGATGCAGTCGCTGATCATCGGTAAGAAGATCACCGGCATGTCCGCCTACCGCTAAGCACGATCCCACGCAACAACCCCGGGCGTATCACGCCTGGGGATTTCTTTATGCCCCGAAGCCCGCTTTCGCCCGCGTGCTACCGTGGGGTCCATGTCTTCCCAGTTCAATGAATATGGGCAACCCATTGGCCAGGCATTGCCGGATTTTCTTCCCGCACGCCCGCCGCAGCCGGTTACGCTCGAGGGCCGCTACTGCCGCATTGAACCGCTGGGTCACGCTCACTTCGACCAGCTTGCCGACGCCTTCAGCGCCGCTTTGCACGGCGATCTCTGGACGTACCTGCCCGTAGGCCCCTTCGAATCAACCACCCAGTTCCGCGAGCTTCTCCACGCCCACGCCCAGTCGAAGGATCCGTTGCATATGGCCATCGTCGATAAGCAAACCGGCAAGGCAAGGGGAACTTTCGCGCTCATGCGTCATGACCCACGCCACGGCGTGATTGAGATGGGATGGGTGATGTATTCGCCCTTGCTCAAGCGCACCATCGCCGCCACCGAGGCGCAGTACCTTGCGATGGCCTACGTCTTCGACACCTTGGGCTATAGGCGTTATGAGTGGAAGTGCGATAGCCTCAACGCCGCCTCCTGCCGCGCGGCCGAACGCCTTGGCTTCAGCCACGAGGGAACCTTCCGTCAGGCCACCGTGTACAAAGGGCGCAATCGTGATACCGCCTGGTTCTCCCTCCTCGATAGCGAATGGCCCGCACACAAACGCGCATTCGAGGCGTGGCTTGATCCGGCCAATTTCCGCGAAGGAGTGCAGGTGGAATCGCTGCAGCATTTCAAGACGAAGCTTCAGTAGCACGAACAATCACCGTCATGAGCGCGTCTGCGCCCAAGCCGCCACCTACCTTCGGGCAGGCACCACGCCTTGCCCTATCTACAGCCTTGGCTGCCGCCGACCGCCACCTTTCCCAGCGCACCGACCACTTGCCCCACCATCACCTTGCCTGCACTGTCGGCCGTTATCTCCCCCTCGCCTGAGGTCGATTCGTCGATTTCAGCCGTATTCTCTCATCCGAAACGTCAACGGCCGACGGCGCCAGAACCCGTCGCCGACTCAATGGTGACTCAAGCTTGCGCCAGGCCCACCAGCCTTGACACAACGAAGACGGCAAGCGACGTTGGCGACACCACAAAGGCCTCATTCTGAGCCCTCTTACCCAATCGACGAGGCACCCACAAGCGCAGAAATCCCGGCCCCCACCAGCCTCGGGCGCGCCCTTTTTCGCCCCTCAGCGGTGTGCCATTTTTCATACTTTTGCCACATTCCCACTTCCGTTCGGAAATTTAACACCCCCTTTCATGGGACTGGTAAGTGTTTCCACATCCACATTTGTGGTTTTTGAGACAGTCTAAAATACCCTCATTAGGGGTCATTCTTTTTGTCTTTTAGAAACGAATACGAACATGTATCAGCTGTAAATCGCCCATTATCGACATCTTCCCAGCCGTACCTTATTCAAGCAATCTTGTGTATTTCCTAGGTCACAGCCGATTGCGCAACCCCACAAAACGGGCATAGCATGAGCCTCACGCGCAGGGCATTCAAACGTTTGCACAACACTATTGAGGGCCTTGGGCTGATCTTCAGAAAGTTAGTTCACCGCTAGTACGGAGAAACAGATGGTCTCAATAATTATCGCGGCACATGGGGAATCTGCCCCGGCGCTGCTGGATTCTGCCATCATGATCCACGGCGAGGTCGAAAACGTTCATACCGTGACCTTTCTCCCAGGTCAGGGTCCCGACGACCTGCTAGAAGCCTATGAAAAGGCTGCAGGCCAAGCGGAGGAAGTTCTCATCCTCGTGGATCTTTTTGGTGGAAGCCCTTATAACGCTGGTGCCCGCTTTGTTGCAGAACGCGACAATGCCGACGTCATTTCCGGCGTTAACATCCCTATGCTCATGGATGTCTTCGAAGCTTCGAAGCGCCCCAACGCGACGGTCGAGAAAATCGTCAAGCGCGCGCTCAAGGCGGGCAGCGCAAGCGTTCGCTCCTTCAAGCAAGGTCAGGCACCGAAGGCGTCGGCAAGCAAGCCGAAGGCGGAGCAGCCCTCCGCAACGAATGACGCCGACGGCACTGCCAGCGCTGCAGGTACGGCAAGCGCTGAGATTGATCCGAATTTCCCGCGCGATCCGAACGTCCACATGAACGTGGCTTTCCTGCGCATCGATTCCCGCCTCATTCACGGCCAGGTCGCAGGATCGTGGGTCAACAATGTCGCACCTGACACTCTCATCGCGGCCTGCGACGACGCGGCCCACGACCACCTTCGCAAGACGCTCCTGCTTCAGGTCGGCCCCGCGTCCGCACGGACCAACGTCCTCACCGTGGACAAGACAATCCGCGTGTACTTCAACCCCGACTACCAGGGAATGCGCACCATGATTGTGGTGGAAAGCCCCATGGATGCCTTAAAGCTGCTGCAGGCAGGCATCAAGGTCGACGAGGTCAACGTCGGCGGAGTCACCTATAAAACCGGCATGACGCTGATCACGGAGGCGGTTTCCGTCAACGACGAGCACGTCGCTGCCTACAAAGCAATTAATGATCTGGGCGTGAAGATGACCTTGCAACAGGTCCCGAACAGCTCCCGGACAGACATGATGAGCAAGCTCAAGGAGAAGGGACTCGTGAAATGAGCGCCATCCAACTCATTCTCGTCATCCTCATCGCACTCGTAGCCGGCATGGCCTCAGTGCTCGATGAACGCCAATTCCACCGCCCCCTGGTGGCCTGTACCCTCATGGGCATCGCTTTGGGAGATTGGAAGACCGGCGTCATCCTGGGCGGAACCCTCGAGCTTATCGCGCTCGGATGGATGAACGTCGGCGCCGCCATGGCGCCAGACGCGGCGCTGGCCTCCACCGTCGCCGCGGTCGTCGTCATCGTCGGCGATCAGCCCATCAACACTGGTACCGCAATCGCCATTCCGCTGGCCGCCGCCGGGCAGGTGCTCACCATCTTCGTGCGCACGATCGCCGTCTTCTTCCAACACCAAGCAGATAAGTTCGCCAAGGACGCCAACTTCCGGGGCATCGAGTTCATGCACTTTAGTGCGCTGTTGCTCCAAGGCTTGCGCGTAGCCATCCCCACCGCGGTCGTGGCCGCGGCGGCGGGAACCGACCTCGTTGAAAACTGGCTCAACAGCATCCCCGATGTCATCTCCTCGGGCCTGCAGGTCGCCGGCGGATTCATCGTCGTCGTCGGTTACGCCATGGTTATCAACATGATGAAGGCCCGCGCCCTGATGCCATTCTTCTTCCTCGGCTTCGTCCTGGCTACCTTCGTCCCTGACTTCAACCTCGTTGGCTTGGGCATCCTCGGTGCCTGCCTCGCCATCATCTACGTCCAGCTCAACCCCCGGTTCCACGACAGCATTCAAGCTCCGGCAGGCGCCCGCCTCGCCAAGGTCGGCCCGAACTACGACAACGAACTTGAGTGAAAGAAGGCAATGCAATGACCACTCACAACACCGCTCCCGCACCAGTTGACAAGGTGCCCGGACTGACCAAGCGCGACATGGTCTCCACCTACCTGCGTTCCACCTTCATGCTCGGCTCGTTCAACTTCGAGCGCATGCAGGCGATCGGCGTGTGCGTGACCATGATGCCCGCCATCAAGCGCTTCTATACCAAGAAGGAAGACCAGGCCGCCGCACTCGCGCGCCACCTGGAGTTCTACAACACCCACCCCTGGATCTCCTCTTCCATCTTCGGAGTCACCGCCGCCATGGAGCGCAACAAGGCCTCCGGCGAAGACATCAGCGAGGCCGATATCACCAACGTCAAGGTCGGCCTCATGGGTCCGCTTGCCGGCGTGGGCGACCCACTCTTCTGGGGAACTGCCCGACCCGTCCTCGCGGCACTCGGCGCCTCCCTTGCGCTCAAGGGCAACATCCTCGGCCCGCTCATCTTCTTCTTCGGACTGATGATCATCCGCATGGCGACCCGCTGGTACGGCTTCAAGTTCGGCTACGAAAAGGGCACCGAGATCGTCTCCGAGGCAGGCGGCAACACCCTGCAGCGCCTGACCCAGATCGCCTCCATCATGGGCTTGTTCGTCATGGGTTCCCTGGTATCGAAGTGGACCTCGATCAACTTCCCGGCCGTCATTTCCTCCTACACCGACCAGGAAGGCCAAGAGGTAGTCACCACGCTCCAGGACATCCTCGATTCGCTTTTGCCTGGCCTGGCCGCCTTGCTGCTGACCTTCCTCTGCATGTGGCTGCTTCGTAAGAAGGTCAACGCCATCTGGATCATCTTCGGCATGTTCGCCATCGGCATCCTGGGCTACTGGGCAGGTATCTTGGCACCATAGGGATCTGTCTGCGAGGGGCCCGCGCTGGGCGCGCGCCGCGACCTCTCGTCCCTCCGGTTGTGCGCGCGCCCGTACTGTCACAGCCTCGCACCCCACTCAGCCAGAAGGATGAAAGCACATGCCTCGCAAGCTCATCAGCATCGACCTCGACGGAACCATTGTTTTCGAGCGAAAGGTTGATCCCGATGCGGTTGCTGCCATCCGCGAATGGCAGGCAGCCGGCCACCTCGCGGTGTGCAATACCGGCAAGTCGATCGCCGCCACGAAGCACGCGCTGGCGGAGTCCGGCCTCGAGTTCGACTACTACGTCCTCTACACGGGCGCCGTAGTCACCGATAGCAACTACGAGGTCATGATGAGCAACACCCTTCCCAACGAGGTGGTATCCGAGATCGCCTACCAGCTGCGCGACACCGACAATCTCGCGGTCTTTGCCACCACCTTAGACACCCCGGACCTGCGGCTTTCGAGCACCATCGACCCGAGCAAGAGCACGAGCATCCTCCAAACCTTCGAGCCCCTCGAGTTCTCAGAGATCCCGAAGCACTCCTTCGTCGGAATCCCGCTCTGGCTGGATGAGACCGACGCTAAGATCGACGCCCTGCGCGAGCAGATCCTCGGCTCCTATCCAGAGGTTCTCGATTGCCACCGCAATCAGAACTTCCTCGACATCGTTCCACCCAACTGCACGAAGGCAACCGGCCTGGAATGGCTGCTGCCCCACCTTGGCGGTGACAACGCAACCACCTTCGAGACCTACTCCCTCGGTGATTCGTGGAACGACTTGGACATGCACCACTGGGCGGATCACGCCATCTGTTTCCCTTACTCTCCTGCCGAGGTCAAAGCTGCGACCGAGCAGGTCACCCCTACCGCCGCCGAATTCATCAGGAAGGCCCTACAATCATGACCACCTTTAAAGAAACCTTCATCGAGGTCGGCCGACGCAGCCTCGCCCCGGAGAACAAGCAACGCCAGGACTACGTCTATTCAGTTGGCATCCCGGTCACCGCGCTCATGGTGCTCGCTGGGGCCTTTTACTACTGGACTCCCGTGGCATCTATCGTTGTCCTTTCCTGCGCCATCATCCTCATGTGGGGCAGGTGGGTCATCCTGCGCCAGGTCACCACCGATCTCAGCCAGATGCGTGCCTCCAAGCAGATGTTTAAGAAGGAACGCAACAAGGACTATCTCCAGTTCATCCAACTGCGCGGCGAGGAGATGCTGCGCGACAATAAGGCGCTGACACCGCTGGCCAAGCAGGAGATCAGCGAGCTTATTGAGTGGGCCAGCCAGCAGAACTAATCCCTGAGCGTTTCCCGGCGGCTACGCAAAGGCGGGTGCCTGCGGGGCCATCGAAGGCACCGAAGACGAAGGACAGACGAAAAGGACCGGCACGGAGGTGCCGGTCCTTTTCCTCTGCCGGGTAGAACCCAGCTCAAGCCCTAGTTGCGCAATGGCTTGCGGGTATCAGCCATGCTGCGGGCGCGCGCCTGGTTGGCGGGCAGCGATAGCAGCGGCACGCAGAACTCGATCTCGCGATCGGCAAGGGTCTCGGAGTCCACGGTCGCCTGCCCGGGGACGGTGTAGACCTTGGCGATGGCGTTGACGATGACCATGTCGTTGTCGGTCAAATCCGTGGAGTCGATCGTCTCTATCAGCGGGGTGTCACTGGTCCAGGTGGGCAGGGTGACATCGGCCGGGGCGACGTAGCCGTCGATGAGCGTGGCAGCCAGCGCCACCGCATCGCCTACAACGTGATCGAAGCTTTGGACGATGCTGTCTTGCTCACCGAGCACGCCCAGGGCTTCGAGGTCGAAGGGCAAGTGCTGACCGGCGCCCGCGATCAGCCCGAAGGCGGTGGCCACAGGGTTGTCCACGCCGTGGGCAACCAGGCGCTCGAGCGTGCGCACCATGCCGCACCAGGTCGGGTACAGGCCCACGTTGCGCTCCGGGAAGCCGATGCGGGTCTCAGCGTGGATGACGGTGCGGTCGCAGGCCATGAGCAGCTCCGCGCCTCCGCCGAGGGCCACGCCGCGGACGGCGCCAACCACCGGGAATGGGGCCTTGCGCAGCGCGCGCAGGCGCTCGGAACCGGCACGGATGAACTTCTCTACTTCGACCGGATCGTTGGCCTCGGCGGTGGCGGCCAGACGGTTGAGATCCGCACCGGCGCTAAACGCACGCCCCTCGTCATTGGCTACCACGAGGGCGCGCACGCCCCAGTCCGCGCCCTCTTGTGCCACGCGGTCGAGCATCTCCAGCGCCGAGACGCTCAGGCAGTTTAGGGTGGTGATCAGCTCGAAGATGCCCACGCCGTTATCGAGAAGGTGCACGCGGGCAGCCTCGTTTTCGGCGACCACGCGCGCCCCCGGGGAGGCGACAATCTCGGCGACGGTGACCACGCCCTCCCGCTCGGGCACGTTGCCCACGGTGCCGTCGGAGCGCAGGACCTTTCCGGGCGCGGGGTAGAACCCGCCTGCGGCGATGGCGGCGTCGAGAAGCGGCGGGACGCCCTGCTCGTCGGCGGCGAACTGCTCGCGCAACCACGGCAGGCCGATGGCGTCGGCAAGCTTAAACGGGCCACGCTTCCAGGCATAGCCGAGTTCCATGGCGGCGTCGATGGCATCCACGGTCTCGCAGATCTCCGGGGCGGTATCCAGGCAGTAACGCAGGGTGGCAAGCAAGGTTGCCTTGGCGAAACGGCCACCGTCGCTGTCGGTCTCCATGACCTGCAGCGCGGTCTTTGCGCCCGCGGCGGGGTCGGTGATAGCCACGCGCGGGCGATACTCGAAGCTTTCGCCGGTGGTCGAGGCGATGACCTCGTCGCGCCCGCGGTAGATACCGGAGGGGCCGGTGCGTCCGGTCAGGCCGCGCTCGAGTAGGCCGGCAAACATCGGATCGTCGAGGATCGGATAACGGTGGTAAGCGTCCGTCTCGGGCAAGGCGGTGGTCAGGCTGCCCCAGATCGGCGGGACCAGCTGCAGACCCACGTAGTCAAAGAGGCCGAAGATGCCGGTGCGCGGGATGCCGAACTGTCGGCCGAAGCAGGCGTCGGCGACTTCCGGTGCCAGGCCGCTATCGATGGCAATGCGCGCTCCTGCGGCCATCCAGAGGTTACCGATGCGGTTGGCGATAAAGCCTGGGGTATCACGGCAATCGAGTGCGACCTTGCCCAGCTGCCGCTCGATGGCACGCCGCAGCGTTGCCACCGCATCCTCGCTGGTCTCCGGGCCGCGCACCAGCTCCACCAGGCGCATGACGCGCGGCGGGTTGAAGAAGTGCACGATGGCGAAACGCTCGCGGCGCGAGGCGGGCATGCCACCGACGAGCTGTTCGAGCGGGATGGTGGAGGTATTGGAGGTCACCAAGGCCTCGGGCTTCAGGTGCGGCTCGATGCGGGCATACAGGTCGCGCTTGGCGTCGAGGTTTTCGAAGATGGCCTCGACCACCCAGTCCACCTCGGCGAGCTTGTCGAGGTCATCCTCGGTGTTGCCGGCGCTCACGCGGGAGGCAAACTCCGGGCGCATGAATCCGCGGCGCTTGAGCTGGGTGTCGATGCCCGCCTGGGCCCGGGCGCTGCGCTCAGCGTGGGTGGCACCTTCGGCTGGCATGTCCAATAGCAGCACGTCAATGCCCGCGTTGGCCATGTGCGCGGCGATGCCAGCGCCCATGGAGCCTGCGCCGATAACGGCGGCGCGCTGGATGGGGTTAATGGTCTGGTTCGTCATTGTTAGCAAGCCTCCACGATTACTGCGATGCCCTGTCCGCCTCCGATGCACATGGTGGCCAGGCCGTAGCGGCCGCCGTTTGCGCGCAGGCGGTGCACGAGCTTGGTGGCGATGATGACGCCGGTGGCGCCGATGGGGTGGCCGAGCGCGATGGCTCCGCCGTCAACGTTGGTCTTATCCGGGTCGAAACCGAGGACGTCTTGCACGGCCAAAGCCTGGGCGGCGAATGCCTCGTTGGACTCGATGAGGTCGATGTCCTCGAGCTTCAGACCGGCCTTCTTCAGCGCAAGCGGGACCGCCTCGATGGGGCCTAGGCCCATGACTGCCGGGTCCACACCGGCGATGCCCCAGCTGACCACGCGCGCCAGCGGCTTGAGGTCGCGGGCATTGACGGTGGCCTCGGTGGCCAAAACGATGGCCCCCGCGGAGTCGTTGAGACCGGAGGAATTGCCGGCGGTGACGGTGCCGTCCTTGGAAAACACCGGGCGCAGGCCTGCCAGCTCCTGGGCGCTGGTGGCGCGCGGATGCTCATCGCGGTCGAAGATGATCTCCTTGCCGCGGGAGCTGAGGGTCACCGGCACAATCTGCTCGTCGAAACGGCCCTGCTCGATGGCCTCGATGGCGCGCGCCTGGCTCAGCGCGGAGAACTCGTCCTGGCGCTCGCGGCTGATGCCGTAGCGCTGCGCGACGGTTTCGGCGGTCACACCCATGTGCACCTTGTGCATGGGGCAGGTCAGCGCCCCGGTGAGCCAGTCATACATGACGCCGTCGCCCATGCGCTGGCCGAAGCGGGCGTTTTGTACGGAATACGGCGCCTGGGACATGTTTTCCACGCCGCTTACCAGTGCGAGGTCGGAGTCCCCGTCGCGCAGCACCTGTGCTGCAGACACCAGCGCCTGCAGACCGGAGCCGCACAGGCGGTTGACGGTCAGCGCGGTGGAAGAAAACGGCAGCCCGGAGTCCAGGGCGATGGTGCGCGCGATGTACTTGTCCTCCGGCACGGTGGAGACGACGCTGCCGGTGACGGCGGTGCCGATGGACTCGGCCTCAACACCAGCGCGGGCGATGGCCTCGGTGGCTGCGAGGGTGCCCAGCTTGCGCGGGGGCAACTTGGCGAGGCTTCCTCCGAAGCGCCCGATCGGCAGGCGCGCGGCGGATGCGATGAAGATGTCGGTCATGGGGGCTCCTTTTGCCTTTATCGAGTAGCTGTCGGCGGCTTGTGGTTTGTGGGTTTTGCTTCACGACGCCGCCTGCCGCACTTAAAGCGCGGCCGCATACGAATTACGGTTCGTATGTGAAAATGTAGCCTAGGTCACGTTCTGGCGCAAGGATTTGGGCACAATCACGGGAAAATTCCCCATTTCACCATGAAAACCGCATATATCACCCACCCTTCAAGCACACTCATGCGAATTTTCATTCCACACTGAAGACGCAAGAAGGCCCCCAGACACAAGAAGACCCCCACACCGGCATCTCGCTTAAGCCCAAGGAGATACATCCAGGCCACAGCGAGTAGTTCATGCCAGTTGCGGGGGCCGTCGAAAAAGCGCCTAGCACACAGCCTGATGCGCAGTGAACGCACCAAAGCCTGCGCCAAAGCCCAAAGAATCAGCCTTTACAATCCGTCGTTACGATCCCGTCTTTACACTTCCCCGGCACCCTATACAGTCTCAACTCCCAGCTGCCGCAACGCCATGTCGGCATACATGTCGGCGAGTTCTTCGGAGCTATATTTGCCCTCCTCGCTAAACCAGAAGCTGACCCCTAGCCCCATATCGATCAGCGACCAGCAGGCGATGCGCAGGTCACGAACGTGAAATAACCCTTCCTCCACACCCCGGGCGACGATCTCCTCCCACCGGGCAACATAGTCGCGGCGCAGCTGGGTCACCACCCCGCGGGTCGGCTCTTCGAGGCTGTCGAGCTCCTTGTTGGCAACACGCACCTCCTGGGCGTGGCGCGTATGGAAGATGACATGGGCGCGCATGGCGGTACGCATCCTGTCCATCACCCCGTGTTTCGAGGCAAGCTCTTCGGCGTTAAAACGCAGGAGGTCTTCGTGCACGCCGATGGAGATATCAGCAAGAATCTCCTGCTTGGAGGAGTAATGGTTATAGATGGAAGAAGCACTGATGCCGATCACCTTGGCAACATCGTTCATGCCGGTCGCGTTATAGCCACGTTCATCAAAAAGCTCCAACGCAGCGCGGGCAATTTGCACCCGCCGTTCCCGTTTGGGCATCCTTACTCCTTTTTATTCACGAAGCCAATCGTCCAACTACGCCCCACAACTTAACTTCCAGCTAATTTATAGCTTAATTTACGCAAAGACATTACTAAGAGGGCCATAAATTTAACCAGGCCTTGTATTGACGAACGTAAATATAGCCAACTACTAATCTACTCGGCAAAGCGATGCCACCGAAACTGGGCCCATCAATGAGCTAACTCACTCCGATGTTGCTTTTTATCCCCCCATGCACTTCCCCTAGAATATCGGTTAATCAATAGTTTTTTCGCTTTGGAAGTCGAGGACCTCGGGATGCATTTACTCCCCCGCGAACAAGAAAAGCTCATGATCGTCGTTGCCAATGACCTCGCCAGGAGACGACAGGCCCGCGGTCTCAAGCTCAACTACCCCGAGGCGGTGGCGATCATCTCCTACGAGCTGCTCGAAGGCGCGCGCGACGGGCGCACCGTGCCCGAGCTCATGGAGTTTGGGACCACCATCCTCAGCCGCGAAGACGTGCTCGAGGGAGTCCCTGAGCTGCTCACCCAGGTTCAGGTCGAAGCCACCTTTCCCGACGGTACCAAGCTGGTGACCGTACATACACCGATTCGCTAGCTGGCAGCACGATTCGCTGCGCACAGTCGCCCACCGACGCCGACTGTCACCCACTGGCACCCACTGCTGCAGTCGTGGCCATCCCCACTATCCGCGCCCCGGCACAGCCGCCCACACGGCCGGCGGCGCCACAACCACTCACACCTAGAAAGCACCTCGAACTCGGCGCTACTGTCAGCTCTCACCGAAGTATGGCCACGAATTTTACGAAAGGATCTCCTCATGCAACAGCTCAAAAAGATACTGGCTTGGACATCCGCAGGCATAGGGCTCTTGACTATCTTGGCAGCGCTCTTCGCCCTCAGCACCTCAATAGCATCTGCTGCTTCAGGGCTTTTCTTCGGCCTAGCTTTCGGTCTTCCAGGAACATGGTGGCTGCTCCACCAAAGGAGGGAAAAGAAGGGTGCCGCCCCGCTTCCACGCCAGTGGCGGTGGGTTTGGGGAGCTTCGATCGTGATGTTCTTCATCGGCTCCATACTGGCGCCAAAGGATTCGACTAACCCCACTGCGAACGAAGAACCTACGCCTTCGTCCTCAGTTGTAACCTCCACCAGTACGAGCACCAGCAGCGTTGCAGCAACAAGTACTGCGGAAACAACGCAGCCAACCACTGAGCCTGGTTTGGAGCAAAGCACAGACCCCGCTCTGCCCGAGCAGTCGTTGCAGCCTGAAACCCCGCCAGCAGTGGAGGAAAATGCCGTAATTCCCGAGGCTCCTGCGCCGGCGGTGGAAGAAAACACCGTGGTTCCCGACGCACCCGCACCAGCGATGCAGAACTTCGTGCAGGTTCCGGCCCCCGTTGAAACGCCCGCACCGGCCAGCGGCGGAGGCGGATGCGCGTCCATCGGGCACAAGGTTTACGAGGGAGACCCAGAATATCGCCCCGGTTTGGACAGAGATAATGACAAGGTAGCCTGCGAAGATTACCCAGGCTAGTAGGAAGCCACTTATCCATATGCCGTGGAAGTGCTACGCCTCCTACTAGGACTCCAAGAAACACAAGACGTAAGCCCCGGGTTCGAAATGCTCATATCATTCCGAACCCGGTGCTTACCCCCAACATTCTGCACAGCAACGAGAGGGGCAATGAGCCCCATTGAATCCGCCGCCGTCTCTGTACTCGGCGCCATCGGGCTCTACGCACCTACCGGCTTTGGGTTGCTTCTCACACTGGGCGGCTTCCTTTTACTGTTTGTCGTCGCACGCCACATCTATTCCGAGGAGCGCGCATGACCCCAATCGTCACTGATAAGGAAACGGGGCGCGAGCTTTGGCAAGTCAAGGAGTGCGCGGAGCACGGCGGGGTTGAATCCTCGACCTGGACAACTTATTCAGCACAAAGACGCACCCCGTTCTGGGACGCCGTGGAGGTCAAGTCCCGGCAGACGTCCAGGCCAGACTCCCCAGCCAAGGATCACAAATAATCCAGCAAAGGGATCCCACCGAGGGCAAGGAACTCGGTGGGATCCCTTCGTATGTGAGCACCGCGGTTACAGGCATGAGATCCGTTCGCACGGCGATCGGGGGCCTACCCGTGGAAAGCCCCGCAAACACGAAACAACCCCAGGCCAAATGGCTTTTTGTCATTTAACCTGGGGTTTGTATTGTGCGCCCGGAGGGATTCGAACCCCCAACCTTCTGATCCGTAGTCAGATGCTCTATCCGTTGAGCTACGGGCGCATTTTGTTGTTTGTTGTTCGGCTCTCGCCTTGCAACGAGATATAAAGTTACACCCAGTTGAACGACCATGGCAAATTAGCAGGTCACATAGCTTTTCCTTCGATACCCATACCCAGGCTCCCCACCATTGCCAGCCGGACAGGCTGCACAAGGGCTCGGGGCTGATGGTGGTTTTGTGAACGTCGGAAAGCAAGGGCGCGACGATAGCTGGGCGGTGAAGGGAAAGGCTGCGTGGGGCGTCGGAAAGCAAAAGTAGCTACTACAATAAGACCCCAAAACGCGAAAAAGACCCAGGCAAACATGGTGTTTACCTGGGTCTTTGCTGGTGCGCCCGGAGGGATTCGAACCCCCAACCTTCTGATCCGTAGTCAGATGCTCTATCCGTTGAGCTACGGGCGCAAAGTTCCACCAGGCCCGGTGAAACGCTCCCACCGCGGTGGGAGTGAGCGGAGACGAGAGGATTTGAACCTCCGGACCTGCGTAAACAAGTCAACTCCTTAGCAGGGAGCCCCATTCGGCCGCTCTGGCACGTCTCCAGCAATTCTTTCTAAAAAGAATCTCGCACCATATTACAGCCCTGTTCGGACACATCACAAACCAACACGTTGGGGCACAGTTTTGCCCATTAAGGCCGGGGGTTAGACTGGTGCAATGACCTCGACTGCTTACATCCGTCCCGATTTGGAAACCCTCCCGTCCTACGTCCCCGGCAAGCGAGACGATCACAGCCTCAAGCTTTCCTCCAATGAGGTTGCTTTTGAGCCGCTCGATGCAGCAAAGGAGGCAATGGCCGCAGCGACCGCCGGCGCCAATCGCTACCCGGATCTGGCCGCGGTGGAGCTTCGTTCCGCACTTGCCGAGCACCTGGGCTTGACCTTGGAGCAGGTTGCCGTCGGCGTTGGTTCTTCGGCACTGTGTCAGCAGTTGGTGCAGATCACCGCAGGCCCCGGCGATGAGGTGGTGTTTCCGTGGCGCAGCTTCGAGGCTTATCCGATCTTCACCCAGGTCACCGGAGCCACCCCGGTTGCGGTGCCGCTGGATGCCAAGGGTTTCAACGACTTGGAGGCCATGGCCGCGGCGGTGAATGAGAATACGAAGTTGATCTTCGTGTGCAATCCGAATAATCCTTCGGGCACGACGATTACCCGTGCCGATTTCGACGCCTTCCTTGCGTCCGTCCCGAAGCACATCATCGTCGCCCTCGACGAGGCCTATTTCGAGTTCAACCGCGACGACAACTCGCCGGTGGCCACCGATTATGTGCGCAAGCACGCGAATGTGGTGGGCTTGCGCACTTTCTCCAAGGCCTATGGTCTGGCTGGTGTGCGCGTGGGGTATGCCTTCGGCGCGGCCGAGATCATCGACGCATTGAACAAGGTGGCGCTACCTTTCGGCGTCAATGTCGCCGCCCAGGCCGGTGCGATTGCTTCCCTTCACGCCCGCGACGAGCTGCTCGCGCGCATCAAGGAGACGGTGGCAATCCGCGACCGCGTTGCCGACCACATCGGCGCCGCACACTCCCAGGCGAACTTCATCTGGCTACCTACGACCCCGGAGCGCTCTGCAGAGATTGCTTCCACCCTGGCCGCCGAGGGCGTTATCGTCCGCTCCTTCCCGGAGGGCGTGCGCATTACCATCACGAATGCCGCAGAGATGGACGTTTTGATCGCCGCGTGGGATCGCGCTTTCGCCTAGTCCACCGCACGCTCGCCGCATAGCTTTCCCGCAGGCGGCGGGCGTGTGCCCCGCTTATTTGCGTGCTTTCCGACGCCTACGGTCGCTGACCTCCGCGAAGCGAGGAGCCCACTCACCGCCGAGGGCTCGGGGATACGATTAAAACCCCAGCTTATAAGCTGGGGTTTTAATCTTGTGGCGGAGGCACAGGGATTTGAACCCTGGGTTGGTTTCCCAACGCTGGTTTTCAAGACCAGTACATTCGGCCGCTCTGTCATACCTCCAGCGTTTTTGAATTGTACCCGACGAGTCCCAAAATCCTCTAACGTGGGGTGTCATGAAGGCCATACATATCACTGACGAGCACACGCTCGAGCTCATTGACACCGAAAAGCCCACCTTAAAGGACGGCGAGGTGCTGGTGCGCGTCCACGCCGCGGGTGTCAACCGCGCCGACCTCCTGCAAACCGCCGGCCATTATCCGCCGCCACCCGGCGCATCCGAGATCCTCGGCCTCGAGTGCGCGGGCCTCATCGCCGATGCAGGTACCACCGACCGTCAAGTCGGCGAGCAGGTCGCCTGCCTGCTGGCCGGTGGCGGCTACGCCGAGTACGTGGCTGTGCCCGCAGGCCAGCTCATGCCCATCCCGGCCGGTTACTCCTTTGCGGAGGCGGCATCCGTGGTGGAGGTGGCTACCACCGTGTGGTCGAATATCGGCATGCTCACCGGATTAGAGGCGGGTCAGACCATCCTCATCCACGGCGGTGCGGGTGGCATTGGCACCTTCGCCATCCAGTTGGCCAAGCACATCGGCGCCACGGTGGCGGTGACGGCCGGTTCCCCGGAGAAGCTTGAGGCGTGCCGCCAGCTGGGGGCGGATATCCTCATCAACTACCGCGAGGAGGACTTCGCGGAGGTCATGAAGAACAAGTGCGACCGCATCCTCGACATCATGGGGGCAAAATACCTGCCGGGCAACGTCAAGGCGCTTGCCACGGGTGGCCACCAGGTCACCATCGGCCTACAGGGCGGGGTCAAAGGCGAGCTCAATATCGGGTTGCTGCTGGCCAAGCGCGCCACCATCTCCGCGACCGCGCTGCGCAGCCGCGACGAGGCCGACAAGGCGCGCATTGTCGCCTCCACCGTCGAGAATGTGTGGCCGTTGTTGGAATCCGGTGCGATCCGTCACCAGCTGCACTCCACGCTGCCGCTTGCCGACGCAGCCCGCGCCCATGCGATGCTGGCTTCCGGCGAGGTCACCGGCAAGGTTGTTTTGACTGTCGACTAGGCCGGGTGCCTTCGTGGGTGCGTCCGCCGTGCGTTAGGCCAAGGAAGCCACCGCGCGCACCAGCTGGTCGATGTCGCTGGTGGTGTTGTAGGCGGACAGCCCCACGGTGACCACACCCTCGGTGTCACCGGCACCCATGGCCTCAAGCAGCGGATCCTCGCCGGCGATGGTGGTCACCACGCGGTGGGATAGCAGGCGCTGATAGATAGTCGTGGCGGGCACGGAGTCGATGCATAGGCTCGCGCGCGGGATGCGGGGCACCTCCGCGCCCGCGGCGGCCTCGCCAGTGACCCCGAACAGGTGCACGGTAGGCAACGAGCTCAGCGAGTCCACGAGGTAGGTATCCAGCTGGTCAAGGTACTTCTCCGTTTCCGCAAGGGACGTGGCCAGCCGGGTGCGGCGGGTACCGCGGCGCGAGGAAACAAGATCGGCGAGATGGTCGACCAAGGCCGCAACCCCTCCGGCAAGCCCCGGGGCCACGTGCAGATCCAGGGGGCGAATGTCGATGCGTGGGAACATGGTGACGTCCCTAAACACCAGGGCCGCCACGTCCGGGCCGCCAAGGCCCGCGCAGTCGAGGCCCAGAATGTCCGCCCCGAGTTCATCGATGTTGATGGGGCGTGCGGCGGCCATGCTGGTGACGTCGACAAGCACCCACGCGCGCGAGGAAGAGTGCACGATGTCTGCGATCTCAGCAACCGGATTGACGGTGCCGACGAGACGGTGCGCGCCGGACAGCGCAACCAAGCGGGTCGAACCCGACACCAGCTGGCGGTATTGGAACGCGGGCACGAGCCCCGTGCCAAGGTCGGGCTCGGCAAAGGATTCCTCGGACGCGCCGGCCTGGGCGGCGTCGATACGCAAGACATCCGCGCGGGAGTGAACGATGCCGGCGCCGCGGCGCATGAGCGGACGCAACGCCCGCGACAGGCGCGAATAAAGCACCTCGAGGCTCGGCCCAAGGATGACGGCCTGGGTAGGGGCGCCGGTGAGATCGGCAATCGCGCGGCGAGCGGATTCCATGTAGCTTTCGCCAACCGGACGCCCGGCGCGCGGCGACAGCGAATGCGTACCGGTGACGTTGAGCACCTCACCGACCGGTTCGAGCACTGGGGCGCTGCGGAAACTGCGGGAAACCGCGGCCGAAACGGACTCCGCGATCTGTGGGCGCTGATCGGAATTGAGGTAGGTCCAGCCGTCACTCAACGAGGTATATAACCCTCGAACGCTGGCTACATCAAAGACCATGACTACTCCTCGCACACGCAACAGACCCCTAATAGTATGCCTGTCAGATTCAATGTTTGCACTCAGCCAGCTAGGCTAACTATTTGTGCACGAACAAGTCCCGAACAACAACCGCGAGGAGACACTCGAGGAGATGGTCGGCCGCATCACGGCGGTCGCTGACCACGATCCGGAGCCCTCGCAATCCAAGACGCTCAAGGCCGCCTGGAGCGACCTCGTGCGTGGTTTCAACCAGCACGAGCTGTGGCTGCAACTAGGCTGGCAAGACATCAAGCAGCGCTATCGCCGCTCGGTCCTCGGCCCGCTGTGGATCACCATTGCTACCGGCGTGATGGCGGCAGCCCTTGGCCTGTTGTACTCGGTGCTGTTTAAGATCCCGGTGGCACAGTTCCTGCCCCACGTGACGGTGGGTCTGATCATGTGGAACTTCATCTCGGGCTGCATCAAGGAGGGCTCGGACGTCTTCATCGACAACGAGGGCCTCATCAAGCAGCTTCCCTCGGCGCTGTCGGTGCATGTCTACCGCCTCGTGTGGAAGCAGACCCTCTTCCTGGCCCACAACATGGTGATCTGGGTGATCCTCATGCTGATCTTCCCCAGGCCTTTGGGCTGGGACATCCTGCTCGCGATCCCCGCGCTGGCCCTGCTCATCGTCAACGGCGTGTGGGTGAGCATGTTCTTCGGCATCATCGCCACCCGCTATCGCGACGTCTCTCCCCTGCTGGAGGCGGGCACGCAGCTCCTGTTCTACGTCACCCCGATCGTGTGGACCACCCAGACCCTCTACGAGCAAGGTGGCGCGGTCTCCGAGCGCGCGAAGCTCGCGCAGCTTAATCCGCTCTACCATTACATGGAGGTCGTCCGCGCACCTTTGATCGGCGTGGATCTTCCTACCTATCACTGGTGGGTGGTCATCGGCTGCACGATCGCCGGAGTCTTATTGGCGCTGGGCGCTATGAAGCAGTGGCGCTTCCGCGTCAGCTACTGGGTTTAGGAGGCAAGCATGGTTTCTATCGATACTTACAACGCCTGCGTGGACTTCCCCATCTTCGATGCCAAGTCCCGTTCCATGAAGAAGGCCTTCCTCGGTGCGGCCGGCGGCGCGATCGGGCGCAACAAGGACAACACCGTGGTGGTCGAGGCCCTGCGCGACATCAACCTGCACCTGCGGGAAGGCGATCGCGTGGGACTGGTCGGCCACAACGGCGCGGGCAAGTCCACCCTGCTGCGGCTGCTGTCGGGCATCTACGAACCCACCCGCGGCTCGGCGCATGTGCGCGGGCGCGTGGCGCCCGTGTTCGACCTGGGTGTGGGCATGGATCCGGAGATCTCCGGGTATGAGAACATCATCATCCGTGGCCTGTTTTTGGGGCAGACCCGCAAGCAGATGAAGCAGAAGATGGATGAGATCGCGGAGTTTACCGAGCTCGGCGAGTACCTGTCCATGCCGCTGCGCACCTATTCCACCGGCATGCGCATTCGCCTTGCGCTCGGCGTGGTCACCTCCATCGAGCCCGAGATCTTGCTTCTCGACGAAGGCATCGGTGCGGTTGACGCGGCGTTTATGGCCAAGGCCCGCAACAGGCTCCAGGAGCTGGTGCAGCGCTCGGGCATCCTCGTGTTTGCCTCCCACTCCAATGACTTCCTCGCACAGCTATGCGATTCGGCGCTGTGGGTCGATCACGGCACCATCCGTCAGGCAGGCGCCGTGGATACCATCGTCGAGGCCTACGAGGGCAAGGGCGCGGCCGATCACGTGCGCCGGCTCATGGCCCGCTTGGAGGAAGAGAATACGGAGCAGGCGTAGACGGCGAGGAAGATGACGCCGTCGATAAGCGCCATCATGGGGGAGGTGGCGGCGTCGAGGTGATAGGCGGCGAAGAAACCCACCTGAGAGCTTATCAGCGCGATAGCGAGGGTGAGCAGGATAAAGGAGCGCATGGTGGTGGCAACTAACATGGCGGTTGCCGGGGGAACCATCATGAGCGCTACCACCAGCACCGCGCCGGTGGCGTCGAAGCTGGCCACCACGGTCAGCGAGCTGACCACCATGACCACGTAGTTGACCAACCGCGCCCGCCAGCCGATGGAGGCGGCAAAAACCGGGTCAAAGGTATGCACCACCAGCGGGCGATAGACCAGCCCCAGCACGCTCGCGCAGGCGATCCCCACGACCCCGATGATCCAGGCCTGGCGCGGGCCGATGTCGTATCCCCCGACGATGATGTGGTCGAGGGCGGCGAAGTTGAGATCGCCCACGAGGACGGTGGATTCGCTGATCGCCGCGCCCTTGAGTGCGGTGGAAATGATGATGACGCCGATGGCGAAGAAGACGGGGAAGACCAGCCCGGTCGCGGCGTCTTTGGTAAAGCGCCCGCGTTGGACCAGCCATTCGGTCAGCGCGAAGACGGCCACGCCGCAGATGGTGGCGCCGATCATCAGCCACGGCGAGGTGGTCGTTCCCGTCAGCATCACTCCGATGGCGATGCCGGGAACCACGGCGTGCGACAGGGCGTCGGAAAGCATTGCCTGCCGACGCAACCCCAGCACCATGCCCGGAACCGCCAGCGCGAGAGAGCACACCGCAGCCAACAGGGCCACTGAGATAACGAAGCTCACAGGCTCTCCCCTTTCTCTTCCCCCTCGGCCGCCCCGGCCCGCCGCGTGGCAAGGCGCGGGCACACACCTCTGGCCGCGCCCTCCTGGGCCGCCTTTTCCTCGCAGGCCTGGCGCGCGCCGGTGATGCGCTCATACAGCGGCGCCACCAGCAGCGCAAGAAGGACGAAGGCGCCGAGGATGACCACGATCATGGGTCCGGTGGGCACCTTTTGGCCGAGCCCCACCGACAGGTAGGTGCCGATCGCGGCCGCGACCGCGCCGACCACGGCGGAGCTGAGGAACATCGACGCCACGCTGCGGGAAAATTGCCTCGCCACCGCGGGTGGGAACACGGCGAAGGCGATCATGAGGATAAGCCCCACGGCCTTGATCCCCATGACGATCGCCACCACGATGAGCCCAAACATCACGGTGGATAGCCACCCCGGCAGCTTTTGGATCGTGGCCTCGATGGGGTCGAAGGCGACCAAGGTCAGCGGCCGCCAGCACGACAGGGTGATGAGCAACACCACGGCGCTGCTGATAAGAATCGTGATCACGTCGAGGTTGGTCATCGTGGCCGCGTTGCCGAACATGAGGTCTTCGATACCCCCCTTGTTCGGCAGGGTTGATTTTTGGATGATCTGCAGCAGAACTAGGCCTCCGCCCAGGTACAGCGAGAGCACTACCGCCATGGTGGCGTCGATGCCGATTCGGGTCTTGGCGGCGATGCGCTGGGATAGCGCGACGGAGGACAGTGCAGACACCAGCGCGCCGATGACCAGTACCGGTAGCGAGCGCGGGTCGGCGTCGGGAAGCAGCGTGGACACCAGCAGGAATACCAGCATGACGCCGGGCGTGGCCGCGTGGCCGATGACATCGGACATGAGTGCTTGCCGGCGCAGATACAGAAACGTTCCCATCGCCGCGCTGGTGGCGCCGATGGCCATGGTGCCGACCAAGGTGCGCAGGTAGGAGTATTGGCTGAAGAATTCGGTGAGGGTGATCATGCAATCCCCAGTCCGAAGGCCCGCTCCAGGTTGTCGGGGCTCAGAGTCGCCTTGGCCGGGCCACTGGCGACAACGCTGCGGTTGATGATGGTGACGTCGTCGGAAAGGTGCCGGACGGTGGCCAAATCGTGATGGACGATCACGATGGTCTTGCCTGCATCGCGCAGCTCATGCAGCACCCGGTGAATCACGGATTCGCTGGCCACATCCACGCCCGCGAAGGGCTCGTCGAGCAGGTACAGGCCCGGATCTTGGGCGAGGATGCGCGCGAGGAAGACACGCTTGCGCTGGCCGCCGGAAAGCTGCCCAATCTGGCGCTTGTGCAGATTGGCGATGCCGACGCGCTCGAGTGCCGCCTCTACCGCTTCGTGGTCGGCCGGGCGCAGGCGCTTGAACCAGCCAAGCTTCGGGTAGCGCCCCATCTCCACCACCTTTTCGACGGTGATCGGGAAATCCCAGTCCACGTCGGCGGCCTGGGGCATGTAGCCCAGGCTGATGCCGTCGGCAAGCCGTACGGTGCCGGTGTGCGGCACGAGGCCAACCATCGCCTTGAGCGCGGTGGATTTGCCCGCGCCGTTGGGGCCGATGAGTCCCATGATGGTGCCGGTTCGCACGCTGAAGCTGACCTTTTCCAGTGCGGTCGTTGCTTGGTAGTTCACGCCCAGGTCAGTGACAACGCATGCGTTCATCGAGCCTTCTTTCGCTTTTCGACGCCAAGGTGCCAGGGTGTGGGCTTTCCTGGGACGTCGGGGTTATCCGTGGTGCACGTGGTAGCGCACCCAATCTTATCGCTTGCAACCGAAGGCCCCCGCCTCCAGCATGAACTATCAATACAGTGTCACACTGGCCGCGCGGGCGCCTTTCATGCAGGTGGGGTGAATCTCCATTCTTCAGAGGCCGCAAGCCAATGCTAGGACAGTGCCTTCGCGATCGTCTCCGCGTTATAGCGCATGACGCCGAGGTAGGTGTCCTGCGGGGCCGAAGCTCCCAGCGAGCCGGCGTACAGCGTCTGATCGGATACGGTCACCTCCCACCCGTCGGCTTTGGCCTGCTCTGTCAGCGACTGGATGGCCTGCGGGTTGGAGACGTTATCCTGGAAGACGGTGCGCACCTTGTGGTCGGCGATAAACTGCGCAAGTTCCACGAGCTCGCTGGCCGAAAGCTGCGCATCGGAGGAGACGAAGTCGGTGGCCTTGATTTCCAGGCCGAACTGGTTGCCGAAGTAGGCGAAGGCATCGTGGCCGGAGATCAGCGTGCGCTGATCTTCCGGGATCGAATCGATCTGCTGCTGGACATACTCGGCCGTCTCATCGATCTCGGCCTTGTACTTCTCGCCGTTTTCCTTATAGGTTGCAGCCCCGGCCGTGTCGGCCTCGGAGAGCTTTTCGACGATCGCATCAATCACGAGCTTCCAGTTGTCGGTCGAGTTCCACACGTGGGGGTCGAACTCTAGGTCGCCGTGGTCATGGCCCGCATGCGCGTTCGTGGCCGAGCCGGCTGCCTCTTCGGCCTCGGTTGCGTGATCGTGATCCGCGTGTTCTTCTTCCGCTTCGTGGTCGTGCTCCTCCTCGGATTCGGTCCACGGCAAGAGCTTGTCGTCCGGGATGGTCTCGGCTACGGCTAGCTGCTTGTCGCCGAGTCCTTCGAGCTGGTCTTGCATGCTGGCCTCGAGACCAAGCCCGGACCACAACACCACATCGGCGTCCTGCATGGCGGCGATGTCCTTGGTGGTGGCCTGATAGGTGTGCGGATCCCCACCCGGGCCGATCATGGTGGTGAGCTTGGCGTCAGGGGCAATATTCTGGACCGCGTCACCGATGTAGCCGGTGGTAGCGAACACGGTCAGATCCTTACCCGACGCGCCTGAGCTATCGGCGCTTTTGCCGTCAACCTCGACGGAGCAGGCACTGAGTGCAACGAGTGCCGCTGCGGCTCCTGTGGCCAGTGCGACCTTTAGCGATAAGCGTCCTTGTTGAAAATTCATTTCCATAGTTTCATAATATGATGTTAGTCAAATTGTTTTTCAGTTCGTGCGCCTTAAAGAAAAGACACAAGCCCAACACCCACGCTCCCCGCACGTGTG
This sequence comes from Corynebacterium sp. SCR221107, assembly GCF_027886475.1. Taxonomy (NCBI): domain Bacteria; kingdom Bacillati; phylum Actinomycetota; class Actinomycetes; order Mycobacteriales; family Corynebacteriaceae; genus Corynebacterium; species Corynebacterium sp. SCR221107. The sequence continues at coordinate 180,788 of NZ_CP115670.1, read as the reverse complement.
AGACAATTTGCACCATGAGCACGAAGCACCTGCATCACAGTTTTTCCACCGCTGCCGTCATTGTGACACACAACAGGGTCGAAGAACTAGCAGGCTCCCTGAAGGTGGTCGCCGAGCAGTCCCACCCGGTCGAGTGGATCATCGTGGTGGATAATGGCTGCGACGAGGCCGTCGAAAAGCTGCTGCGCGAAACCGCAGGCGACCGCGGCGTGTACGTTCCCTCCAAGACGAATCTCGGCGGCGCCGGCGGCTTTGCCCTAGGCTTCCTCACCGCACTCGCCAAGGGCGCGCAGGCTATCTGGTGCGCCGACGATGACGGGCGCCCAGCCGACCGGGAGGTCCTCAAGACCCTCTACGACATGGCCGAGCGCGAAGGCCTCGACGAAATCTCGCCGCTGGTGTGCGATATCAACGACCCCACCCTGCTCGCCTTCCCGCTGCGCCAAGGCACCACCTGGCATCGCCGCACCGAGGAGCTCACCGGCGATTTCCTCCCCCAGTATGCCTCCCTCTTTAATGGTGCGCTGATCTCCGCCTCCGCGATGGAGATCATCGGCGTGCCGGATTATCGCCTCTTCATCCGCGGCGATGAGGTGGAATACCACCGCCGTCTCGTCCGCTCCGGGCTCAAGTTTGGCACCTGCCTCACAACCTTCTACCTGCATCCGAATGGCTCCGGCGAGTTCAAGCCGATCCTCGGCGGGCGCATGCACACCCAGTACCCCGATAACGAGGGCAAGCGGTTTTTTACCTACCGCAACCGCGGCTACCTCATGAACCAGCCCGGCATGCGCAAACTCCTCCCGCAGGAATACGCCCGTTTCGCGTGGTTCTTCCTCATCCAACGCAAGGACCCGAAGGGCTTCCGCCAGTGGCTCAAGCTGCACAACTTGGGACGCAAGGAACGCTTCGAACGCCCCTAGGTACTAGCGGGGATCTTCGCTGGCCACCACCTTAGGCTTGTCGTTGAAGATGAACATCCGCTGGACCACGAAATTGGTGACAGTGGCAACGCCTTGGGCGATGACGAAGGCAGCGGTGTCCACCCCTAGGTCAGATAGTCCCAGCGACTGCAGCGGGGATTCGAGCACCCAGTAGAGGAAGTTTTGCACCGCGAAGGTGGACAGGTACAGCGCCGTCACGGCCACCGTCGACTTCGCCGAGGTCTTTGAGTTAAAGGTCCACTTGGAGTTGAGGATGTAGGCGGTGAGCGTGCCCGCGCACCAGCCCACGGCCTTCGACGCCGAACGCTGCAGCCCAAGCGCGGTCAAGATGAGCGTGAGCCCGAAGTCCACAATTGCCGACAGCACGCCTACCGCGACAAAGCGGCTCAATTGGGTCTTGAGGGAATTGTTGGCGGAAGGTTGATTATCAGACACAGCGAATAAGCCTACCGTGCCACCTTCTGGCTAGCCGTGCCGACGCAGAAGCTCCCGATAGATATCGATCCGGTCGACGGCGGACTTTCGGCTAGCACCATAGGCGCCAAGGCTCTCAAGCTCCGCCAAGGACTGCGCGCACAGCGAGCGGATCGCCTCGGGGGAAAGCTCGCCCCAGCCCAGTGCATCCATGACGGTAATCGCCACCGTATCGGTCAGGAAGTCATCGCTCATGCAGGCCAAGCTCAGCAGCATCGCCACGAAGGCGTCCTTGCTTTTGAGGTCACGCTCCACCGGCAGGCGGATTGCAGTCACGCCCGTGCTGTGCCTGGAAATGTCCAGCGCCTGCAACAACGCGATGAAGTCATACATACCGCTTCGGCGGATGACATTGGCGACATGCTCATCGACCAAGCTCAGGGTCTGCTCGATGACCTCGTCACCCGTCAGCGTGGCGTTGATGATCGAAGGATCAAATTCCTCATCGCGCAGCGCGCCGGTGCCCCCCACGCACAGCGCGCGCGGCGTGCCCGCATCACGCACGATCTCATCGACCACCTCAACGTCGATGTGCCACAGGCCCCACTCATAGTCGAGGCTCGGCCCGCCCACGATGGCAAAGGCGTCACGTTCCTCGCCGCTGAAGCCGTCCTCGCCGAAGCCGTCATGGATAAAGGCCACATCCGACACGTCTCCGGTGGCACCTCCCCCTGCGGTGGCCACCGCTTCGACGCTTTGTGACTCGCCAGCGGATGCGGGGTCTGGCAGGTCTGCTCCCCCGCCACGGATGCCGAGCACCCGGTGCACGCACTCGCCAGCCTCCAGCTTGCGCCCGCCGGCATACATCACCCACGGCGGGTTTTCCCCGGCAAGGCCGAAGCAGATATCGATGACCTTGTGCAGCTCATCCAGACTCATGGAATCATCGATGCCAATGTGGCGATGGATCTCCCCCGTCCCGGCCAGCAGCGTGGCGCTCAGGATAAGCGTCCGCGGTTTCCGACGCACGCCCGCCTGCGGCGCGGTGGCTCGGCGCACCGGCAAAGGGATCACCGGGGCAAGGCGGGAGGAGGAGTTCATGAGTCCCAGCGTAGTCCCACCCGCCGAAATGGCGGCGGGCGCCGTGGGCGTTATTGCTGCTGAGAGCCGAAAAAGATGAGCATGCCCGCGAGCACACCGAGGATGGTGTTGGGCTTTTTCACGCCGCGCTTATACATCCACGCGGCCATCTTTTCTTGGCTCTTCGACGACCAGTAACAGGAAGCCACCACGGCACCAAGCCCCGCGATGACGGCGGCCCACGTCTTGACCGGGCCGCCGAGATCGATGGCGGAAATATCCTCAAAGACCGCCGCCGGGTCATTGTTCGGATCATCGTCTTGGGCGTTCGAATAGATCAGGGCCGCGCCCAGGGAGCTGCCCAGGATCACGTCGATAAGCGCACGCAACGTGCGGGAGGAAACATAGTCCGGCAGGGCCGTGATCGCAGCACCCACGCCCGCCTGGGCTAGGCGGCCAGCGAGCGAGTCATTGAGGGTGTTGTATTCGGTGGTGGGCAGGTCCGCGCCGGCATCCCCAGGCGCGCCGACGTGCGAATCGTTATTGGCTTGAGCGGTCATATCCCCTACCCTACCGCCGCACGGCGCTAGCATGGAGGCCATGTTTGGTCTTTTTAAGAAAGAGAAGCCGGAGCCCGGGCACATCGCCGCGGAGCTGACAAATACCCCGATGAACCAGTTCATGACCAGGCTCATCGCCGAAGAGCTCCCGCTGCTCGATTCCGCATCCCGGGTTCGCGTGTACGAGATCCTCAACAACTACGAAGGCCCGCAAATCACCAGCCAGGAGGAGCTCCCGCAGGAGATTCGCGACCTCATGGACCTCTAAGGCGACTAGTTCCCCACACAAACAAAAGCGAAACAAAACATATCTCACATTCTTCCAGCGCGTTTTTTGCGTGCAATGTGAGTACTCTTGTTGTTTAAGAACAAATCGAGTCGAGCTTTCCTGCCTTCACTGCCTTGGCCGCCTGCGCCTTCAGCGAAAAGCTGAATGCCTTGTGTCCACGGAAACCGCCCCGTTAGCGGTGCTGGGCAGAAAGGCAGAAAACCAAGGATGTAGGACACCGACCACATGGAACTGAACACAACCGCCAAGAAACTCAACGGTTGGGGACGCACGGCGCCCACCACCGCACAGGTTCTCAGCACTCCGGACCTCGACGAAATCGTCAAGGCCGTCAAGCTTGTCGCCGAGGACAACGCCGACAAGCCGGACTACCTCAAGCGCGGCGTCATCGCCCGCGGCATGGGACGCTCCTACGGCGACCCGGCCCAAAACGCCGGCGGCCTCGTGGTGGACATGCAGGCTCTGAACAAGATTCACTCCATCGACCCGGAGACCGCCCTCGTCGACGTCGACGGCGGCGTCACCCTGGATCAGCTCATGAAGGCAGCCCTGCCGTATGGCCTGTGGGTTCCAGTCCTTCCCGGTACGCGCCAGGTCACCATCGGTGGCGCCATCGGCCCGGACATCCACGGCAAGAACCACCACTCCGCAGGCTCCTTCGGCAACCACGTCACCTCCATGGAGCTGCTGGTAGCCGACGGCCGCATCCTGCACCTAGAGCCGGAAGGCACCCCGGATGACCCCAGCGGCGAGCTGTTCTGGGCCACCGTCGGCGGCATGGGGCTGACCGGCATCATCGTGCGCGCCACCATCAAGATGACCAAGACGGAAACCGCCTACTTCGTCTCAGACACCGACCGCACCAACAACTTAGACGAGACGGTGGCCTTCCACTCCGACGGTTCGGAGAAGAACTACACCTATTCTTCTGCATGGTTCGACGTCATCTCCCCCGAACCCAAGCTCGGCCGCTCCACCATCTCCCGCGGTTCGCTGGCAACCCTGGCACAACTTGAGGAGCTGGCCCCGAAGCTGGCCAAGGATCCGCTGAAGTTCAACGCCCCGCAGCTGATGACCGTGCCGGACATCTTCCCGTCCTTTACCATGAACAAGCTCACGCTCATGGCCATCGGCGAGGCCTACTACATGATGGGCGCCCCGGCGCGGAACAAGATCAAGAACCTCACGCAGTTCTACCAGCCGCTGGATCTCATCGGCGAGTGGAACCGCGGTTACGGTTCCAAGGGCTTCCTGCAATACCAGTTCGTGGTTCCGATGGATGCCGTGGAGCCGTTCAAGGAGATCATCCGCGACATGCAAAAGTCCGGCCACTACTCGGCGCTGAATGTGTTCAAGCTGTTCGGCCCGGGCAACAAGGCCCCGCTGTCCTACCCGATGCCGGGCTGGAACGTGTGTGTGGACTTCCCGATCAAGCCGGGTCTCGGCGCTTTCCTCGACGATCTCGATCGCCGCGTCATGGAGTTCGGCGGCCGCCTGTACCTGGCCAAGGAGTCGCGCACCTCCGCCGAGAACTTCCACAAGATGTACCCAGGCATGGAGGGTTGGCTCAAGACCCGCAATGCCATCGACCCGACCGGCGTCTTCGCCTCCGACATGTCCCGCCGCCTCGAGCTGCACTAATAGAAAGGCTTTAACCACCATGCTCAATGCTGTTGGACAGCTGCAAAACATCCTCCTGCTCGGTGGCACCTCCGAGATCGGCCTGGCCATCGTCGAGGAGTTCCTCAAGCGCGGCCCCGCGCACGTCACCCTTGCAGCCCGCAAGGATTCCCCGCGTATCGACGCCGCCAAGGCCGCAGTTGAGGCCGCTGGCGCCAGCGCCGTCGAGGTTGTCGACTTCGACGCCACCGCCTTCGACACCCACAAGGAGGTCATCGACCTGGCGTTTGCCGCAGGCGACGTCGACGTGGCCATCGTTGCCTTCGGCACCCTGGGCGACCAGGAGGAGCTGTGGCAGGATCAGGAAAAGGCCGTCGCCTCCGCTGAGACCAACTACACCGCGCCGGTGTCCGTGGGCGTGCTGCTGGCCGAGAAGTTCAAGGAGCAGGGACACGGCACCATCGTCGCCCTGTCGTCTGTCGCAGGCCAGCGCGTGCGCCGCTCCAACTTCGTCTACGGTGCATCCAAGGCCGGCATGGACGGCTTCTACGTCAACCTCGGCGAGGCCCTGCGCGACTATGGCGTCAACGTGCTCGTGGTGCGCCCGGGCCAGGTCCGCACGAAGATGTCCGCAGCCGCGGGCGAAGCCCCGCTGACCGTGGACAAGGAAGACGTGGCCAAGGCCACCGTCGAGGCCGTGCTCAACCGCAAGCACTCCCTGTACGTCCACCCGCTGTTCGAATACGTCTCCCTGGCGTTTAAGTTCATCCCGCAGCCGATCTTCCGCAAGCTGCCGTTCTAGGCAGCCGTTCGGCTCCCGGTCTGCAGTCTCCCCGCCGCCATGGTGGGGAGATTTGTGTTTGCGCCTCGGCCACCAGGTGGCGCGCGCACACCTTAGCCGTCGGAAAGCAAGAACTAGAAGCGAACTGCTGCGACGGGTGTGACAAGATATAAGAATGACTGCCACGACCGAGACGCCACCTAGCTTCCGCGACGATGCCAGCACAACCGAAGAAAGCTACGCCCCGGATGCGCTGAGCAAAAAAGCAACGCTTGTGGCGATGACGATCGCGATCATCGCGGGCGGGCTCGCAACGCTTGTCGCATGGTATGCCTTCAAGCAGACCTCCCTTCCGGCGTTTAGCGGCTCGCTCGTCACGCGCGCGCTGGCCACGGTTGCCACCGTGGTCATCGTGATTGTTACCGCGGTGCTCATGGTCTATTGGATGCTAGACCAGCGCACGGGACGCACCCGGCCGCGCTGGCGGACGTGGCTAAGCTACGCGGTGGCCTATCTCGCCCCGGCGGGTGTGATCACCGCCAGCCTCACCATCCCGCTGTCGGCCACCCGCATGTACCTCGACGGTATCGCAATTGACCAGGGATTCCGCACCCAATACCTCACCCGTTTGACGGACTCCTGGCACCTGTCGGACATGAACTACGCCGACCTGCCCGCCTTCTACCCCGCAGGCTGGTTCTGGACTGGCGGGCGCTTTGCCAACCTCCTGGGCCTGCCCGGATGGGAGGCCTTCCAACCGTGGTCGCTGGTGAGCCTGTCCATGGCCGCCTGCCTGCTCGTGCCCGTGTGGCAGCGCATTACCGGATCCCTTCCGGTGGCAACGGCTATCGCCTTGGTCTCTACCTGCATCATGCTGGTCACCAGCTCGGAGGAACCCTATGCGGCCATCATCGCCCTGGGTGCGGCTGCCGCCGCCGTCATCGGGCGGCGCGGCCTCAGTGGGGATCGCTTCGCGCTGGCCGGGATCACCGTCTTCCTCGGCCTCTCGGCCTCCATGTACACGCTTTTTACCGCCGTCATCGCGCTGAGCATGCTCGTGCTTGCCGGGCTGCTTTCGCTCATCTTCGAGAAATCCTGGTGGCCTATCCTGCGCGTTATCGTCGCTGGGGTCGGCTCCATGGCCATCGCCGCGATCGTGTGGGCACCGTACATCCTGGCGGTGCTTTCCGGCGAACACCGTTCCGGCGCCACCGCCAACCACTACCTGCCCGCCGCCGGCGCGCAACTGCCCTTCCCCATGCTGGCCACCAGCATCGTGGGCATCTTGTGCTTTATCGGCCTCATCTACCTCATCGTGCGCTTTCTTGATCCGGATGTGCGCGCACTCGCCGTGTGCCTCATCGCCATCTACTGCTGGATCATCGCCTCGATGGCCATGACTCTCGCCGGTACTACCTTGCTGGGCTTCCGCCTCGAAGTGGTGGTCACCTTGCTGCTGGCCACCGCGGGCGTGCTCGGCCTGGCCGATCTCCGGCTTGCGGGCATTCACCGCTTCTACCCGGCGCAGTTTAGCGAACGTACCTCTAAGCTTGTGACAATCTGCCTGGTGGCCGTGCTATCGGTGGCCGGAATCAGCTACGCGCAGTCGATCCCTACCCGCAATGCCGAACTCATCGACCTGGCCTACACCGAGACTGATGGCTACGGCGAGCGTGCGGACCGCTTCCCGGCCGATGCCTCCCAGTACTATCCACGAATCAACGAGGAGCTGCTCGCCCAGGGCTTCGTCCCCAATGACACCGTGGTGCTCACCAGCGAGAAGGACTTTATGTCCTACTACCCTTACCGCGGATTCCAGGCCTTTACCAGCCACTACGCCAACCCGCTGGGCGAGTTCGATGAGCGTAACGCCTACATCGAAGACATCGCCAACCGCAGCTGGAGCGATCTCGCCGATCCGGCGGCCTTCGCCGCCGCCCTTGACTCCGCCTCGTGGGCCCCGCCGCAGGTGTTCATCTTCCGCGGGCAGGCGGCCGAGGGCGATGCGCCGCAGGAGACGTCGGAAAGCAGCGGGCAGGACTTTGGCTCCGGCTGGGTCTATGACCTGGCGGAAGATATCTACCCGAACAACCCCAACGTGCGTTTTGTCGGCGTGCAATTTAACCCGGCCAGCTTCGACTCCGACGCCTTCCGCATCACCGAGATCGGACCTTTCGTGGTGGTGACTCGTGTTCTTAGCTAGCCGCCACGGAAAGCGTCAACCCTGCCCCACGAAGGCGATGAACTAGGATTTAATGCCGTGTCTGAAACCCAGGTGACAACGGGGCCAGCCCCCACACTCTCAACCGATAACGTCGCAAGCGTCGACCCGCGGCAGCGCACCTTGCTGCTGCGGGTAGCAACGATCAGCGGGCTTGTGGCCATGCTGGCGTTCATCCTTACCCCGTTCCTGCCGGTCAACCAGGTGCAATCCTCGCTGTCCTGGCCACAGTCGGGCACGCTGGATTCCGTCAGCGCGCCGCTGGAAAGCTATGCGCCTGAATACATCGACGTCGACGTGCCGGTCGCCGCGATCGCGCAGCTGCGCGAGGGCGAGGACCTCCTCGTTGGCACCCTGCCGCAAGACTCGGACAAGGCCTTCGGCCGAGGGCTTTTCGTCCGCTCCTTCGACGGCAGCCTGGATGTGGCTGTGCGCGGTGACCTCCTCCTCGATCTAACGAAGGAGGAGGTCACCGCGCTTCCCGACGATGCCGTGATCAAGGTTTCCTCCAACGAGGACGGCACGACGGCAGAAATTCCAGGCGCCAGCGACCCGGAGGGCAACGACTACATCGCCACCACCGACGATGACATGCGCCCACAGGTTACCGGCATCTACACCGAGATCGACTCCAGCGCGCAGGCGGCTTCGCTTGCCGACGCCGGCCTGGCCGCACACGTCGAGATCAACTCCCGCTACACCTCCTCGCCTACCTTCATCAAGACCGCAGCCATGTACCTGGGTGGCCTGCTGACTTTAGTGGCCATGGCGTGCGTGTTCAGGCTCGACCGTCTCGACGGCCGTGGTCGAATCCCGTGGCTGCGCCCGGGTGCCTTCAGGCCAACCGGCCTCGACGCGGTAGTCGGCGCCTTGCTGGGATACTGGTACATCTTCGGCGCCAACACCTCCGACGATGGCTTCATCCTCACCATGGCTCGTGCCTCGGCCGACTCTAGCTACATGGCCAACTACTACCGGTGGTTCGGCGTACCCGAGTCCCCCTTCGGCGCCCCGTACTACGACCTCCTTGGCGTGCTCGCCCGCGTGTCCACCGCCTCCATGTGGATGCGCCTGCCCTCGCTGATCGCCGCGGTGGTGATCTGGTTTATGCTCTCGCGCATGGTGATGCCGCTGCTGGGCGACAAGATCGACGGCCGCCGCGTGGCGCACTGGACCGCCGCGTTCGTATTCCTCGCCTTCTGGCAGGCCTACAACAACGGCCTGCGTCCGGAGCCCATCATCGCCCTCGGCTCGCTGGCCACCTGGCTGCTGTTTGAGCGGGCGATTGCCACCCGTCGGCTGTTCCCCGGCGTCGTCGGCACGGCGGTGGCGGCCTTCACCTTGGCCTGCGGCCCGACCGGACTGATGGCGGTGGCCGCGCTGCTGGCCTGCTTCTCGCAGATCCTGCGCCTTATTCACCACAAGGTCATCACCCTCATCGGCGCCGATGCCAGCTCCTCCCCCCGGGCTAAGCGCCGGACCTGGATTGGCCTGCTTGCCCCCTTCTTCGCCGCCGGATTCTCCGTGCTCATCGCCGTCTTCGGCGATCAGACGCTGCGCACCGTCACGGAGTCCATCTCGGTTCGCGCGGACAAGGGCCCCTCGCTGCGCTGGTACTTCGAGCTGGTGCGCTACCAGACCCTGATGAGCAGCTCCGTCGACGGCTCCTACCCGCGCCGCCTGGCCTTCCTCATGGTTGTCGTGGCCTTCGTCGTGGTCATCGCCTCGATGCTGCGCAACGGCAAGGTCCCCGGCTCCAGCAAGGATCCGGCGCGCCGCCTGACCTTGATCATCGCGGGCACCGTCTTCTTCTTGATGTTTACCCCCACGAAATGGTCGCACCACTTCGGTATCTACGCCGGCTTGGGTGCCGCGCTGGCGGGGCTGGCGGCGGTGGCCCTGTCCCAAGTCGCCCTGCGCTCGCTGCGCACCCGCGTCCTGGTGGCCGGCGGCATGCTCTTTGTCTTCGCCCTCGCGCTGGCAGGGCCCAACGGCTGGTGGTACACCTCCAGCTACGCCATCCCGTGGTGGGACAAGACCATCCAGTTCAAGGAGATCGAAGCGGCGACCGTCATGCTGCTCATCGCCATGCTGGTGCTGTTTGCGGGCGTGGTCTTGACCTTCCGCAAGGACTTCCACAAGGATGACGTCAACCCCACCGCCGAAGTCACCGCCCCGGCCACCCGCCGCACAACGCTGATCGCCTCTGCGCCGATCGCGGTGCTGTGCGCGCTGACCGTGCTGTTTAACTCCGCCGTGTTTGCAAAGGCATTCATCAGCCAATACCCGGCCTACACCGTGGGCCTCGGTAACCTGCGCTCGCTCGGCGGCGACACGTGTGCGCTCGCCGACGATGTGCTCGTAGAAACCAACTCCAACGGTTCCTTCCTCACCCCGCTCGAGGGCAGCCTGGCGGACTCCCTGGGCGATGAGAACACCCGCGGCTTCGACCCGAACCGCATCTCCGTCGTGGTCAACGACGAGATCGACACCGGGCGCGCCTCGTCGGCACAAGAGGCAAAGGCCGGTTCCGTGGAAGACAGCACGACGGGCGATTCCGACACCGTGCGCACGGAATCGGGTGCGAATGGTTCCAACGCGAACCTGCCCTTCAACCTGGATTACACCTCGGTTCCGGTCCTCGGATCCTACACCGAGGGCCAGCAGTACTACGCGGAGACCACCACCTCGTGGTATTCCTTGCCCGCGCGCAGCGAGGATGCGCCCTTGCTCGTCGTGTCCGCGGCGGGCCGCATCAAGCACTTCGACACCGATGGCATTGAAAAGGAGGGGCAGGATCTGTTCCTGCAGTACGGGCGCACCGGCGACAACGGTGAGGTAGACATGCTCGGCGAGACCCGCATGCTCGATATCGGGCCGGAGAATTCGTGGCGTAACCTGCGCCTTCCGCTGGATGATCTGCCTGCCGAGGCCGATGTGGTTCGCATCCATGCCATCGACTCCAGCCTGGATTCCAACCAGTGGCTGGCATTTACCCCGCCGCGCGTGCCCAGCATGGACACCTTGAACAATGTTGTCGGATCAACGGCCCCGGTGCTGTTGGACTGGGCGGTGCCGCTGCAATTCCCGTGCCAGCGCCCGTTTAGCCACTATGCCGGCGTGGTGGAGACCCCCGAATACCGCATTACGGCCGACTATGACGGCAAGATGTCCGGCGCCTCCTTCGAGGATTATGACGGCGGCGGTGTGCTCGGCACCGCCGAGGCCGTGAACTATTCCTACCAGTTGCCCGCCTACGCTAAGGACGATTGGCAGCGCGACTGGGGTTCCATCGAGGTCTATAACCCGTATACCAACTCGGTGGGTGAGGCCCCGCAGCAGGCCGTCATCGACGAGGAGATCATCACCCGCTCCGGCCTGTGGTACCCCGGCGCAATGAACGTGGATACCAGCCAGTAGGCCTCTCTTACGGTGACGAGTGCGATCAATTTCCCCACCTCGGGGCGGCATCAGCTTCGCTCAAGAAAGCTATGCCAACCGGGGTGGGGTTTTCTTTCTGCGCCATAGCCCGGCCCACATGCAGTTTTGCCGTGCTTTCCGACGACCAGGCTGGCCGTTTCCTAGGATTGCCGAGCCTCGTTTGTTAAAGAACTGGCAGGCGACGAATTGTCACTTTTCAGGTTGATGACAGGTTCCGGGCGCACCATGGGCGCAACAGTCAATGAAGAAAGTTGAGGGCACATCGGCATGAAGTCGTTGAAGAAGTCAACCATTGCCGTGCTCGCCTCCGTCGCCGTCACTGCGTCCTTGGCCACGAGCGCGTTCGTCAGCTTGGGTGAGGACGATCAAGTTCAAGACAACCAAGTCACCGTCGCAAGCCTCATCAATGCGGAAGTCAACAATCAAGACTCAAACATGGCCAAGGATGCCGCCGCCGAAGCGGCAGCCAGCCAGGCCGGGCAGATCTCGCACACTTCCTCGACCACCCCGACGAACCCGGCGCGGCACTCGCTGAAGCTGCTCAACTAGACGCCATCCCACCCTTGGCTAGCAGCATTAGTCATGGCGGCTATCCGCTTCCGGTGGCCGCACCTGGGGTTGGCCACCCGGCATCGGTGGCGGCTGCATGGTTGCCGGAAGCATCTGAGGCAAGAAGGAGCCTTCCGCCCCGCTGGAAACTGGGGGTATCCCTCCAGGCGGTGCCGGCCACTGTGGCTGGCCCGCCGCAGGATGCGGTGCCGCCTGCCCGGCGATGCTACCCGGTGCGAAGGTGGCGGTGTACGGCTCACCCGCCCGGTTTCCCAATATTTCGGCGCCATGAGAGGCGACAGTCGAACTCGCCTTTTCTGCTTTCGCCTCCTTGTAGCAATGAATCCACACAGCGATAAACAGCGGGTAGATGATCAAGGAGACGACCACGATCACTACCGTGTTCACGACGACGCTGTCCGGCTGGTAGTTCCACATGAAGTGGGCGAGGAAGGCGATGGCAAACCCGCCGATGGCATAGGCCAGGCGGCGCCCTAATCCAATGGGAGCGCCCGTGGGGGTGCGCTTGCCGCTTAGCATGGCCAAGGCAAGGCCGTAGCCCGCAATCGAGCTGAGGATCACGTGCAGGTAGGGGCCGGCGACGATGCGTAGCGTCCACACGGAGGCAGCACCCGCCGCATCCGAGTTGGGGTCGAGCATGCCGAAGATGACCGCATACCCTAGGTTTTCGAAGGTATCGAAGCCCAATCCGATCAGCCCGCCCACAACAAAGCCGTGCCACGGCCGGTTCAGCTGCGGGAAGCACAGCAGGAATGCCATCACCCCTGCCGCCTTGATGATCTCTTCTGGGTATGCGCCGCTAAAGGACATCTCGGCGGCGGGGATATCCAGCTTCGTGGTGATGTCCCCCCAGACACCGGCGACGAGAAACACCGCCGAGATCGCGAAACCAGAACCCCAGCCCAGCGCCGCCAGCGTCAGCCCCAGTGCCGGTTGAGGCCACATGGGGGTGAAGCGGAAAATGGCAAGCCCGATGGCCAAGTAGATGGCGGCGGTGGGCACGCCCACCAGCAGCCCGACCGGCGATTGGAATGCGAAGGTGATGAACATGAGGATCACCGTGATCATCGACAACGCGATGGCTACATACAACGTAATGCGAACGCCCCGGTATTGGCGCATACCCGATCCGCTTCCCGGCTGCTTTTCGGCCTCCCCTGCAGGCTCAAGCGCTGGGGATCCGCCGGGGTAAGGACCGGGATGAGGCCCTGGCTGAGCACCGGGGGACGGAATCCCTTGTGCGAAGGACGGCTGCGCCGGGTAGGCAGCGTGCGGCCCGTGGGACGCGTGCGAGTTCGGACTATAAGGGTTCATGTTGTTTGTTGGCGGGGTAGGTGGATTCATTGTCTTTTCCCTGACTTAGGCGGCGAGCTCGAATTCTTCGGCATCACTTTTCGCAACGCCCGCTTCCTGAAGCAGCACGTCCGCGACCAGGTGCGCGTAGTAATAGTCATCCGGGCCTTCGACGTAGACGAACATCGATAACCCTTCATGGTCGCCGGTGCCTTGGATGGACATGCCTATCCCCGGCCAGGTTCCCGCTACCTCAATGATGCTCAGCGGCCCCTGCTTCGTGATCGGATACTGGTCGAGCTGTTCGAGGTTGCCTGTTGCCCGCACCATCCGCCGCAGGGTGGTGTCGGGATCGACACCATTTTCGTGAACGTACGGGACCACCATTGTGCCATCGCAATCAAATCCCCCGATCAGCGGCAAGCTGGCATCTTTTTTACAGAGGACATCAGCGCCGTTGGCATCTGTGAGCGGGAGGCTCCATTCACCCTCCAGGCTGTTGATCCCAAGGTCTACCGGGATGCCCTGCTTTTGCTTATCGGGCAAGACGGCGTTGACCGCGATAGGTAAAGACAGCGCACAGGCGGTAACCAGGATAAGTGTGATCCAGTGCCAGGGGCGGATGGCTGGACGGTTACGGTAGCTCGACATGAACCCCAACGTACCTACTTGGGCCGAGTTTTTGGGCTGCACAGCGTGAAAAACCTTCCCATTGTGCAATGAAATGGACATACCCTTCGACAGCGCCTGGTTCAACAGCGCAACCTCCGCGCTGTCGGCCATGCCACCACCGTATGCCCTGCTGTCCGCATCATGATGGCCGTGCGCCGTGCTGTCATCACTTTGATTAGAGTGGGGCTCATGCATATGAATGATCTTTATCGCTTCGTCAACGGCCCCTGGTTGGAAAGCCATGTCATCCCCGATGACCGTGGCGTGGATGGGACTTTCCACGGACTGCGCGATTCGGCCGAGGAACTGGTCTTAGACATCGTCAGCAACCAGCGCGACACCCGCGCGGGCACGCTGTATGCCTCCTTCATGGACACTGAGGGGGTTACCGCCGCTGGGATGAAGGCGCTGGATTCAGACCTCGCCGATCTCGATACCAGCTCCGCTGCGTCTCTTGCCGCCTCCCTGGGCCGCCTCGACGAGGTGGGCGTGGGTGGCCTCATCGGGTTCTGGGTGGAAAAGGACTCCGCCAGCGACGATGCCCTAGCCTACGTCTTCCAATCCGGGCTGGGGCTGCCGGATGAGTCCTATTACCGGGAGCCCGCACAGGCGGAAACGCTGGCCGCCTACCGCGAACATGTGGCGCGCATGCTGGGCTTTTATGACGCCGGCGTGCTGGGAACCACCCCTGAGGAAGCCGCGTCGACAATCGTGGCGCTTGAAACCAAGATCGCTGCAGGCCACTGGGACGTGGTGCGCACCCGCGATGCGGTCGCCACGTTTAACCCCACCGAGTTCGAGCAGCTGCCTGCCCTTATTCAGGAGTATCTCGCGGCCACCGGACTGCCCAAGCAGCGCCTGGTTGTCATGATGCCGGACTATCTTGAGCATCTCGTGGGTTTGTTGGAGTCCGAGTCCCTCGACGATTTCCGCCTGTGGGCTTTGTGGCACATTCTCAATTCTCGCGCGGGTGTGCTCACCCCGGAGATTTCCAAGGCCAACTTCGAGTTCTATGGCACCGTGTTGTCGGGAGCTACCCAGCAGCGGGATCGTTGGAAGCGCGCGTTGGGCCTGGCGGAGAGTTTCGTGGGTGAGGAAATCGGACGTAGCTTCGTCGATAAGCACTTCCCGGAAAGCTCCAAGGAGGACATGCTTGAGCTGGTGGACTACCTGCTCAAGGCCTATCACCAGCGCATTTCCGCGCTGTCGTGGATGAGCCCTGCGACCAGGGAAAAGGCATTGGCCAAGTTGGCGAAGTTCAACGCGAAGATCGGCTATCCCGACTCCTGGCGCGACTTCAGTGCGCTGGAATTTAGCCCGGCTGGCGCGGACCTCGTGGCCAATGTGCGCGCGGGATCCTCCTTCGTTCACCGTTATCAGATCGGCAAGATCGGCAAGCCAGCCGACCGCACGGAATGGGTGACCACCCCGCAGACCGTCAATGCCTTTTACAACCCGGTGGTCAATGACATCACCTTCCCCGCGGCCATCCTGCGCCCGCCTTTCTACGATCCGCAGGCCGACGCGGCGGAGAACTTCGGTGCTATCGGCGCGGTCATCGGCCACGAAATCGGCCACGGCTTCGACGACCAGGGATCGCAATACGACGGCGACGGCAACCTCAACTCCTGGTGGACCGACGCCGACCGGGAGGCATTTAGCCAGCTGACAGCCAAGCTTGTCGAGCAGTTCTCGGGTCTGGTCCCGCAGGTTCTCAAGGACAATGGGATCGAATCCACCGGTGTCAACGGCGAGTTCACCCTCGGTGAGAACATCGGCGACCTCGGCGGCCTCGGCATCGCCGTGGTGGCCTACCGAAACTACCTCGCCGACCGCGGCCTCGATTTTGACTCCGCGCCGGTGCTGCGTTTCGAGGCAGCAGACGCCGACCCGGAACTCACCACCCACACATACACGGGCCTACAACGGCTGTTCTTGGCGTGGGCGCGGGTGTGGCGCACAAAGATCCGTCCGGAAATGGCCAGCCAGTACCTGGTCATCGACCCGCACTCGCCTGCAGAATTCCGTTGCAACGTCATCGCCGGCAACGTCGCCGAGTTCTACGAGGCGTTCGAGGTCGCACCGGGCGATGCCATGTGGATCGAGCCGGACAAGCGGGTGACCATCTGGTAGTCGCCCGGGCAGCTCGAACTGCCCACGTTTATCCCTGGGGTGTCGGCGTCACCCGCTTGGCTGTCGCACGCTTGGCTGTTGGACGCTTGCGACGCTGGGCGGAGGCCACAACGCTTGCGGCTATGGCGGCGATCTGGTGATCGTTGTCAGCGCGTAGCTTCGTCAACAGCTCATCTGAGCCTGGGATATCGCCGAGTGCTTGGACGAGACGCGAGCGTTGCTGCTGAGGCAGGCTTTGCCCCAGCAAAAGATGCTCCATGAGCACTGGTGTTGCCGAGTTACCGAGGGCACCTAAGAGCTCTCCGGCCTCGACATCATTGTCACCGCTTCGGATGTGGGCGATGAGCACTGGGATCATCCCGAGCTCGCCCCGGCGGGCTAGTGCGAAAGTGGCCAGACGCCGAACCGCGGAGTCTTCATCACCAGTGGCGAAAAGCAGTAGCTGCTTCGAGCGTGCGGAGGTGAACCGCCCGAGTGCCTGCACGGCGTTTTTACGCCGCTGCGGGTCAGAAGAGTTCAGCGCGTCGGCGATGACGTCGAGCGCCTCGTTTGTTTCCTGCAGGTTCCACAGCAGCGCACCGCTTAAGTTGATATCCGATTCCTCCAGCATGGGCACGACCGCAACGCTTCGAGGAATCGTCAGCGCAGCGCCGATATCGCCGCCGCCGCGAAGTCCTCGTAGCCGCTGGAGCAGCGCCATGAGGTCAGCAACGCCCTGCCTTCCGGCACCTGACAGTGGTTGCAGGTAGTTGAGCAACCTTTGGTCGTCGGCAAGCCGTTGCCGGAGGCCGGCTATGGCCTGGTCCATGACTGTACTAAGTGTGTGCGGGCGGGCTAGCAGTTCGGCGGCTGATTCAAGACTCAGTCCTATCTCGCGCAGGGTCTCTAGCGTCACCAGCCGGGCGAGGTCCTCGTCGGAGTAGTTGCGATACCCGTTTGGATCGCGCTGGCTGGGGGAAACGATGCCCGCCGCGTCGTAGTAGCGCAGCATGCGCCGGCTTACTCCGCTGTACTCGGATACCTCGCCGATTCTCATCGCAGATAGATCCCTCCGTTTCGCACCCTTAGTGCGGCTTTCATGTTATCGGCGGTGTCCTCACACACGCCAGCATCGCCGCGGCCGGTAGCACAATCCGCCCCGTGCCCCAGCGCCGCCAGTGCCCGTCGCAGGCTCTTGATGGTTTCGGGATGCGTGCGGGTGCGCTCTTTTTCTAGCTTGGTGGTAAGCGCCGCGCGTTGATCTTCCGGAACCACGAGCACGGCCACGCGCCAGGCGGCTGTGGCCACCTCATCATGTGGATCTGCCACGTGCTTGTCCTTGATGGCCTCCCATATTCGCCCGGGAACGAGGTGGGGACTTAGAGCCAGCTTGGATAGGGTGTGCAGGGCCTGGGATTGGGCTTGTGGGCGCGGATCTTCCAGCTGTTGCACAAGGGCGTCGACAAGCCGCCTACTTGGGTGCCGGATGAGTGCCCAGGTGAGCATCTCGCGGACGAAGAAGTCGGATTCGACCGCGCAGCGCTCAATGAGCACGTCCATGAGCGCAGGGGTGTACGCCGGTGCCTCGGCTTTGTCCCAGCGACTGCTAGCCGTACCGTTGTTCGCCTTGCTTCCCATCCTTGTGCCGCAGGCCATGGCCGCGTGCAGGCGGGTATTGGGGTTGTCGGCGCTGAGAGCTTCGATGAGCGTGGATGCATCTCGTGGCCCGTACGTTGTCATGATGGCTTCTCCTCCTTGAGCTGTCGTTGATCTTTCGAGTTCTTCTCTGAAGATCAAGCAGACACCGTGACACCGTGTGAGGGTCAAGCCGTACCGTTTAGCGGTGATCCTCCGCGCGGCTGGGTTGGGTTGTTACCCCCACTGCGTGAGCAGTTGGTGCTTTATCGGTAACACATCTTGCACCGTCAGCTTAGCATAGCCTATGCTCACTAATGGTTGCCTTATTATTTTGAGGTTTGCCTAACATAAAACATACCTTTATGACACGTTCCAACGAGAAGGTCGCATGTTTCTCGCTAACTTTCTGATCGGCCTGCGCGAGGGTCTTGAGGCATCCATGGTGGTCATGATCCTCGTAGCGTTTTTGGTCAAGTCGAAGCGCCGGGAGTTCCTGCCGCAGGTCTGGCTCGGCGTGGTTGCGGCTCTGGCCGCCACGATCACCGCTTTCCTCGTCATCCAGTTCGGCACGAAGACTCTGACCAGCCAGGGCCAGGAGCTTGTCGGCGGCATCTTCTCCATCGTGACCGTCGCCCTTGTCAGCTTCATGTTGTTGTGGATGCGTGGCGCGTCGAAGAACATGGCGGCTGATCTCAATAACAAGATGGGCGAGGCCATCACCGTAGGCAAGGGCGCGGTTATCTCGGTGGCGTTTATCGCCGTGATCCGTGAGGGCATTGAGACCGCGCTGCTCGTTTTCGATTCCTTTTCTTATGGCAACAGCACGATTCCGGCCGTGGGCCTCAGCCTTGGCATTGTCATTTCCGTCGTTGTCGCGTGGGGAATGTATAAGGGCGCGGTGCGCGTGAACCTGGGCAGGTTCTTTCAGGTCACCGGTGCTTTGCTGATCGTCGTTGCGGCTGGCATTCTCCGTTACGGCATCACCGATTTGCAGGAGGCTAATGTGTTGCCGGGTCTCAACAGCCTCGCATTCGATATTTCGCACATCATCGCCCCTGGCACCACGGTGGCCACGGTCATCGAGGGTATTTTCAACCTCGTTCCGGCACCGACCGCCTTGTCGATGATCGCGTGGGCCGCCTACCTCGTTGTGGCCTTGTGGCTCTTCTTCAAGCCCGCGAAGCAGGCGGTGACCCCCAAGGCGCAAGCGCCCGTCCCCGCCTAGCCCGGAAGCAGTACGGCGCCTGCCCTCTCTACCGAAGCGGTGGCCGCGCCAGCTTCGAGCCTTTTATTCCCCACAACCGCATCGCCTGTGCTTGCCGACGCCCACAGGCTGCCTTTCCCCTGCGCACCTGTAACGCTGCACGCTTTCAGGCATGTCGCTTTCATTTACCCCAAAGGATCCGTATTTCCATGAACCGCTCCCTCCGCAATGTTTGTGCCCTGGCCGCTGTGTCTGTTTCTGCGCTGACCCTCTCCGCCTGTGCGGACAAGGTTGATGAGTCCGAGGCGACCGCCTTCACCGTGACTGCAAAGGATGACTCCTGCGTGGTCGACGGCGATTCCGCCACCACCGGCACCTCCACCTTCGAGGTGACCAACCAGGGCGAGAAGACCACGGAGTTCTACGTTTATACCTCCGGCGGGCGCGTGATCGGAGAGGTGGAAAACATTGGCCCAGGCGCTACCCGCAAGCTGGTCGTTCAGGTCACCGATCCAGGTGCTTACACCTTGACCTGCAAGCCGGGCATGGTCGGCGAGGGCTATTCCCAATCACTGAGTGTCACCGGTGAGGCCATCGAGGCCACCACCGATGAGGTCTTGGCTGAGGCCGTGGACGGCTACCTGTCCTATCTGCGTTCCCAGACCACCACCTTGGGCCAGATCGTCGGCGAGTTCGACGCCGCGATCCAGGCAGGCAACCTGGAGGAGGCCAAGCGCCTGTTCCCGCTGGCACGCACCCCCTATGAGCGCATCGAGCCAGTTGCGGAGTCCTTCCCGGATGACCTCGATCCCCGCATCGACCTGCGCGAGGCTGATCTTGAAGAGGGCGATACCTGGACCGGCTTCCACAAGATTGAGAAGCAGTTGTGGGTCGACGGCGCCATCACAGATACCACAAAGGCGGATTCCACCCAGTTGGTCGCCGATATCCAGGAGCTTATCGACGGCGTCAATGCCGATGACTACACGCTGGCACCGGTTCAGATTGCCTCCGGCGCGCAGGGCCTGCTGGACGAGATCGCCACCGGCAAGATCACCGGCGAGGAGGACATCTTCTCTCACACCGACCTCTACGATTTCCAGGCCAACCTGGACGGCTCCAAGGCCGCGATCGCCTCCCTCGAGAAGGCCCTGGCCGAGCGCGACGAGACCCTGCTTTCCGAAATCAACGCCGACTTCCAAAAGGTCCAGGACCTGCTCGACACCTACCGCGAGGGCGACGGCTTCGTCTCCTACGATACGGTGACCGAGGATCAGCGCAAGGAGCTTTCCGACGCTCTCGACGTGCTCACCGCCAAGGTCGCTACCGTCCAAGAGGTCGTGGCCTAAGTGTTAACCCGCAGGCAGTTTCTGACTCGGCTCGGCACGGTCGGCGCCGTGGGCGCGGCAAGCGCCGCTGGCGCCACCGGTCTTGTGGCATGCTCCGATGCCTCGACCTCAGGCAAGGCCACTGACGTGGTGGAGTTCCACGGCGAACACCAGGCCGGCATCCTCACGGCGCAACCGGATCAGCTCCACTTCACGTCCTTCGACGTCACCACCACCGACCGCGAGCAGCTCGTCGAGCTGCTGAAAACGTGGACGCAGATGGCACGGCGGATGACCCGTGGGGAGACCGCCGTCGACGGGGGCGCCGATGAGGTCTCCCAGGCGCAGGTGCCGGGCGATACGGGTGAGGCCTACGACCTTTCGGCCAAGAACCTCACCATCACGATCGGCTTCGGGCCGTCGCTTTTCGACGACCGCTTCGGCCTGAAGGACAAAAAGCCTGCGGAGCTCAACGAGCTGCCACATTTTTCCGGCGATGTCACCATCGATGAGATCTCCGGCGGCGACCTGTGCATTCAGGCTTGCGCGGATGATCCGCAGGTGGCCATGCACGCGGTACGCAACCTAACCAAGGCAGGCCTAGGCATCGTGGAGGTGCGCTGGACGCAGATGGGCTTCGGCCACGCCTCGGCCACCACCCGCGACCAGCAGACCCCGCGCAATCTGTTTGGTTTCAAAGACGGCACCAATAACATGCGCGCCGAGGATACCGACCTGGTCAACGAGCACCTGTGGGTTTCTCACACGGGCACCTGGCACGATGGTGGCACCTTCCTCATCGCCCGCCGAATCCGCATGCTCATTGAGAACTGGGACCGCCAGGTTCTTTCCGACCAAGAGGCGACCTTCGGGCGTAAGAAGATCAGCGGCGCCCCGCTGGGCCGCGACAATGAGTTCGACGAGCTGCCCCTGGATGAGTATGCGGGTACGTCCGGCCCGGTGGTGCCGTTGACCTCTCACGCGCGCCTTGCCAGCCACCAAGAAAACAATGGTGCACGCATGCTGCGCCGCGCCTATAACTTCGCCGAAGGTACCGACTCCTACGGACACCTCAACGCCGGTTTGTTCTTCATCGCCATGGTTGCTTCCCCGGAGAAGGACTTCATCCCGATCCAGTCGAAGCTTGCCAAGTCCGACAAGATGAACGAGTACGTCCGCTACGAATCGAAGTCGATCTTCGCCATCGCCCCCGGTGTCAAAGACGAAAACGACTACTTCGGCAGCGGCTTGTTCGCCTAGTTTTGCCGCCTGTTCTCACCCTTTTTTCGTCGCCGGTCGCCCCGCCGCGGGAAGCGTTGCTTGCCGACGCCTCTCGGTCCTCGCACCCATGGGTCGCACATACGCCGTGCAACTGGGTGGCGTTCGGATGTACCTTAAGCTGTTCGGGATTCCTTAAGGCCTCTCACCCCACCAAATCCCAGCCGCAGGGAAAGTTTTTGAGGGTTTCATGAAACTTTTGTTGCCCCTTTCACACGAGAGACGCTAGAGTTTCTATCGTGCGATAGTTTTTCTATCGCTTCTCCAAAGACCGCAGCCTCATGCGAATAAGACGTGCTAGGCGGCCGGGCCCGACACTCGTCCGGTCGCCTAGCGCCACTTTCCCAACCGTCGGGTTCCGGACACAATACCACAGGCCGAGTGGCCAGGCCCACTCTATGCGCACCCAAGAACAATCCGCTTACAGCCCACCAGAAATGGCCTAAATCATTTAGATAAACAGGTTAAAGGGCTGGATCCAACCCTTGAGCTATCGCGACATTACAAGCAGTACAAGAATTATCATTTTCATTAGTCTGCAAGACGCCAAGGAGAGGTAGATACATTCCAAGTCATCCACACACATATGCCGGAACCAAGCATTTAGCAACATCCAAAACCGTGTCCACAAGATTCGGAAGGCTGTGCCACCCCCACATGTCAATAGAAACCAGTAACCAACAATCTATTCGATTGTCCACAATTGTTATTGTCTACTTGACGCCCCCTAATACGTCCCAAATCAACCCAGAATAACACCCCAAAAGCGCTAATGGATATCAGATTCACACAAATGCTTCACACTTCAGTGCGCGCACAAGATCAGCACCTTTCGTTGGTCTTTGAATAATTTTCAAGATCCTTCAAAACCAACCAATTTGCGGAGTCTCACCGACTTCTGGACTGAGTGGGACCTTTGCAACTCTGGAAACAACCCTTCTTGCATTCTGACCGTTCTGGTTCTAACCCCTCGCCGCAGTGTGCGTGGCGAGGGGTTGTCGCTGTAAGCGGCCTTGCGCGTAGCGGCGCCTTCGCGTGCCGACGTCCACCGGCTTGCCAGTGGTTGCTGCCGCTTCTTCCTGCATGTCCTACCGTAGGCGTCGGAAAGCAACACCCGGACACGAAAAAGCCCCCGCTTCTGCAGGGGCTGAATCCGTGGCTGGGTATTGGGGTCTACTAGATGGTGGCCGCGTCGATGACGAAGCGGTAACGCACGTCCGAGGCGACGGTGCGCTCGTAGGCGGTGTTGACGTAGTCGGCGTCGATGAGCTCGATCTCCGCGCCGATGCCGTGCTCGGCGCAGAAGTCCAGCATCTCCTGGGTCTCACGCATGCCACCGACCAGGGAGCCGGCCAGGGAGGTGCGGCGCTGCGTGAAGGAACGCGCCTTGGCCTGCATCGGCGCGGAAGGCAGCCCGAGCTGAACGAAGGTGCCGTTGAAGCGCAGCAGCCCCATGTAGGCATCCACGTCCAGATCCACCGAAACGGTGTTGATGATGAGATCGAAGTAGTGGGTCAGCTCCTCCGGGAGGCCATCGGCGGTGGAATAGTGGGCGGTGGCGCCAAACCGCAGGGCGTCCTCGCGCTTGGAGGTCGAATGCGACAGGGCGGTGACCTCCGCACCCATGGCGGCGGCGATCTTAATCGCCACGTGCCCCAGCCCGCCCACGCCGACGATGGCCACCCGCTTGCCGGGGCCCGCGCCCCAGTGCTTGAGCGGGGAGAACGTGGTGACACCGGCGCACATCAGCGGCGCCGCCTGCGCCGGATCGAGGCCTTCGGGGATGCGGGCGACGAAGCGCTCACGCACGACGATGCCCTGGGAGTAACCGCCTTGGGTGTAGTCGCCGGTGTAGCGGTCGTCGATGCCGTAGGTACCCACCGGGGCGACCTCACAGTAGGACTCGTCGCCGGAATTACAGGGATCGCACTCGCAGCAGGAGTTGCAGAACACGCCGACACCCACGCGGTCGCCGACCTTGTACTTGGTCACCCCTGGCCCCACGGCGTCGACGATGCCGACGATCTCGTGCCCGGGCACCAGCGGCAGCTTGCGCTCACCCCAGTCGCCGGCGATGGTGTGGATGTCCGAGTGGCAGATACCGGCGTACTCGGTGCGGATGGACACGTCGTCCGCGCGCAGCGCGCGGCGCTCGATGGTCACTGGCTCCAGCTGCCCGCCCATGGCGGTGGCACCCCAGGCGCGGATCTCACTTCCGGCGATGGTCATTCATTTTCTCCTTGCTGTTGGTTGTTGCTTCTGAAATCTGTGTGCTGCACGGTATCTAGATTGCTCGATACCTAGCTTCGCGTTGCTTCTTTTTCCAGCTCTTCGGTGAGGGCGTCCTCGGTCTCACGGATGAGCGAGGTGATCTCCTTGCAATAGCGGGCGAAGTCGGGATGCTCGAGTTTCTCCTCGTCACTGAGTGTGCCATCCCCGATCTCGATCCGCAGGTCTTTGATGACCCGGCCGGGCCGCGGGCTCATCACCAGCGTGCGGGTGGACAGCAGTACGGCCTCTTCTACCGAGTGGGTGATAAAGAAGTAGGTGCGTCGCAGCTCCCGCCAGATGTCGAGCAGCTCCAGCTGGAGGCGCTCGCGGGTGTGCGGGTCAAGCGCGCCGAAGGGCTCGTCCATGAGCACGATCTCGGGGTTGGCCGCGAGCACGCGGGCGATCTGGCAGCGCTGCTGCATGCCGCCGGAGAGCTCGTAGGGCTTGCGGTCCATGAAGTCCTCGAGGCCGACCATCGCCAGGTATTTCTCCGCGGTGGCGGTGCGTTCCTTCTTGGGGATGTTCTGGAACACGCCGTAGAGGGCGACATTCTCGCGCACGCTCATCCACGGATAGAGGTTGGCGTGCTGGAATACCACGCCGCGGTCTTTGCCGGGTTTGGAGATGGCGTTGCCGTTGAGCCGGATCTCGCCGGTGGAGGGCTCGAGAAAGCCCGCGATCATCTTCAACATGGTGGATTTGCCACAGCCGGACGGGCCGACGATGCAGACGAACTCGCCTGGCTCGACCACCAGGTTGGTCTCTGACAGCGCAAGAATCTGCTCGCCTTTGTCGGTGGAGTAGGTCTGGGTGACGTTGTCGATCTCGATGACCGGGCTGGTACTCGAGTTCGGTTCGAAATAGGTTGGCATCTTCGTCGCCCCCTCTTTTCTTTTCTCGCTTGTGGTTTCGCTTGCTGGGACTGCGTGGCGTTGCTGGTGCGTTTTTGCTTGCCGACGCCTGGCGGCTGCTAGATCTTCGGCACGAGGAGAGCCTCGCGGTAGTAGCTCAGATCGGATTCCTTGTCGATCTCACCCACGGAGTTGAGGAACTGGGCCGCGGAGTGCAGGTGGTCGCCGATGCCGCCGCCGAGCAGATCCTCGCCCTGGATCTCCTCGATCGTCGGGTAGGTGTAGCCCTTGAACTGCTCGCGCACGGTGGCGGCCTCCGCGCCCAGCGGGATGGCCACGGATGCGGCCGCCCCCTCGGGGTCGCGGTTGATCTCGCGGGCGGCGTAGTCCTCCAGCTCCCACCACTTCTTGAGGAACTCGGGGCTTTGCTCGGTAAACTCCCGGCGCGCCATGGACAGGTCATAGGTTGGGGCGCCGATATTTGCCGCGTCCTCGGAGGTCATGACCACGTGGGCGTCCTTCTTGATCTCCGATAGCGTCGGCTCCCAGATCCAGGTGGCGTCCAGGGAGCCGGTGTGCCAGCCCGCCAGGATCTTGTCCGGGCCCATGAATACCAGCTTCACGTCGTTGGCGGTCATGCCCGCGTCTTCCATGGAGCGCAGCAGCGCGTAGTGGACGGTCGATGCCGAGGCCACGGCCACCGACTTGCCCTTGAGGTCCGTGATGGAGGTGATGTTCGGGTCGCGGGCAACCAGCGCCTCCGCGGTGCCGATCTTGTCGTGAACCCAGATGACCTTCGCGTCGTAGGCCAGGGGCTTGCTCAGCGAGCGGGAGGTGCCCGGGGAACCCAGGGTGACGATGTCGAGGTCGCCGGTGCCGAAGGTCTGGACGATCTCCGCGCTGGATTCGAAGCGCTGCCAGTTGATGGTGGCATTGGGCATACAGGCCTCGAGCAGGCCGCGTTCGTAGACGAGCATGTCGCCCACCGGCAGTGGCTGGTAGCCGATGTTGACGGTGTCGGTGACGGTCTCGTCCACCGCCACCGGGCATTCCGAGGCGTTGGACTCGATCATGCCCCACTTCTCAGCCAGCTCGTTGGCGGGCGGGCCGACGCAGGCGGTGGCAAAAAGTGCCGGGGTCAGTACCGCCGCCAAGGCAATGGCGCGGCTCGAGCAGATCTTGCTTGGTTGAAGGTTGATAGCCATCTTTGTTCCCCTTAGTGTGTTTTCTCTGGCAGATGCTTCGGGCTGCCTTGCGGCAGCTGCGGTGTGGGCTGTTTCCGGTGCGTTAAGCCTTGCCCTGCCACGGGACCAGGAGCTTGGTCAGCCACTTAAGCACTGCGTCGAGAAGCAATGCGGCGATGCCAATCAAGATGATGCAGGCGATGGTCAACGCCGTGTTCAGCTGCGTGCCGGAAACGTAGGCCAGTCCGCCGATGCCGGGGATACCGTTGTTGAGCTCGGCGGCGACCACGGTGGTCCATGCAAAACCCACGGACAGGCGGATGCCTGCGAGGACATCCGGCAGCGCCGAGGGGAAGATGACCTTGGTCAGCAGGTTAAATGGGTTGGCACCCAGGGTGTACGCGGCAAGGATGCGGTCTTGCTGGGTGTTGCGCACACCGGAGATGGTGCCCAAGACGATGGGTGCGAAGGCGGCTAAGAACAGCAGCCAGATCTTGGAGGTGTCCCCCACGCCGAACCACACGATGAGCAGGCCGATGTAGCCCAGCGGTGGCAGCGAACGCAGGAAGTTCAGACCCGGCTCGACCGCGACGTAGAGCCACTCCACCATTCCCATGAGGAAGCCCAAGGCCACGCCGAAGATGAGGGCGAGGCCCACACCGATGCCGATGCGCTGCAGGCTGGCGAGGACGTGCTGCCACAGGAAGTAGTTTTGCTCACCGCAGGCCATGCGGCTAGACCCTTCGGCGACCGGGTGGCAGCCGTTGGCGCTGATGAACGCCTCGACAACCGATGCCGGGCGGGGCAGGAAGACCTCCCTGATGGAACCCGAGGCGGTGATCAGCCACCATAGGGCGATAAAGCCGATGAATACTGAGATTTGCAGGATCAGCTTATTTTTCTTTGTCATCCCCTTGTTGAGCATGAGCGCTCCCCTTTTCCATAGTCATTGCAGTTATTGCTGGTCAATTCCCTATTTGGTGCTCACGCTGTGTGCGATCCCCGCGCGCTAAAGAAACGAAGGTGGACACACCATCTCGTTCGGTGTGTGCGGTTGTTGTGCCCTGCCTGCCGATGGCCGCTGCCCACATCACCCGCCTGTGTCTTCAGGCCTGTTCAACCCCTGGTGTTGTCATTCCTGTCCTGGGATTGGGTGGAGGCACAGCGCGGATGATGCGTGGATGGTCATCGCTAGGTAGGGCGCACGCAACTCGCGTGGGGTGGGTGCGCGGTCTTAAGCCGCGCGTGATGGCGCAGGACGTGCGCGTGGTGCGCACGTGCATGAAGGCGCTTGAGTTTTTGCCCTGCCCCGGCACGGTGGCTGCCGGGGCGAAGGTGTGGGGGCTGGAGTGTCAACGCTGGCCGTGGGACTTGGCGCCGTGACAGGCCCCCGTGGGGTGTGGGTTTCTTCTACGCGCCGTAGAAGGAATCCGCGACATCCAATGCGGCATCGAGGATAGCCAGACCCTTGAGCGCATCCTCGTCGCTGAGGTTGAGCGGCGGGGTCAGGTGGATGCGGTGCATGCTGTTAAACACCAGCAACCCCTGCTCCGTGCAGGCCTTTAAGACCTTGGCCATCTGCTCGTTGACGGTGCCATACGGCGACAGCGGGGTCTTGGACTCCCGGTCGGTGACCAGCTCGAGGGCCCAGAATGCACCAAGTCCTCGGACATCGCCGATGCTGGGGTGCTTGGCCTTGAGCTTTTCTAGTTCCGGCCCGAAGATATCCTCGCCTAGGTGGCGGGCGTTGTCGACGATGCCTTCTTCCTCCATGATTTCGATGGTGGCCGCGGCGG
This sequence comes from Corynebacterium sp. SCR221107, assembly GCF_027886475.1. NCBI lineage: Bacteria > Bacillati > Actinomycetota > Actinomycetes > Mycobacteriales > Corynebacteriaceae > Corynebacterium > Corynebacterium sp. SCR221107. The sequence continues at coordinate 153,241 of NZ_CP115670.1, read as the reverse complement.
CAGCCGTGGCCAGCGGGTGCCCGGAGTAGGTCAAACCACCCGGGTAGGCCCGCTCGGCGAAGGTGGCGGCGATGGCATCGCTGATGCCCACGCCGCCGAGCGGGACATAGCCGGAGTTGACGCCCTTGGCAAACGTCACCAGGTCCGGGGTCACGTCATAGTGGTCGAGGGCAAACCAGGTGCCGGTGCGGCCGAAACCAACCATGACCTCGTCCAAGATCATCACGATGCCGTAGCGGTCGCAGATCTTGCGCACGCCCGCGAGGAACCCGGCAGGCGGGGGCATGAAGCCGGCGGTGCCCGGGATGGATTCCAAGATGATGGCGGCGAAGGCGTCCGGCCCCTCGAAGGCGATGGTGTTTTCCAGCGCCTCGAGTGCGCGCTGGCATTCCTCCTCCTCCGTGGTGGCGTTGTAGGCGCTGCGGTAGAGGAAGGGGCCGAAGAAGCGCACGGTGGCGCCGGCGCCGTAGTCGTTGGGCCAGCGACGATTGTCGCCGGAGATGTTCATCGCCTGCTGCGTTGCGCCGTGGTAGCTGCGGAACTGCGACAATACCTTGTAGCGGCCGGTGTGCAGGCGAGCCATGCGGATGGCGTGTTCGACGGCGTCGGCGCCGCCGTTGGTAAACATCACCTTGTTGATGCCTTCCGGCAGGTGATCGGTGATGAGCTTTGCTGCCTGGCCACGGCTGTAGACGGCATGCCCCGGCGCGATGGTGCACAGTTTGTCGGCCTGAGCCTTGATGGCTTCGACCAGCTTCGGGTGCTGGTGGCCAATGTTGGTGAACACTAACTGGGAGGAAAAGTCCAGATAGCGCTTGCCGTCGGCGTCGATGAGGTAGGAGCCTTCGCCCGTTTCGAACACGAGCGGGTCGATCTTGTCCTGTGCCGACCAGGAGTGAAATACATGAGAGCGGTCTAGTGCGTAGGCGACTTTTCCAGCTTCTGACTTCGGGATTGGCATTCGATCCCCTTTTTACACATTTGCCCTTATTAACGTCGAAGGGGCCTATCGAATAAAGACACGCTCAATAGGTAAACTACCCGTTTCCTGTTGAGCTATAGGTATCTTATCCCGAAGCTTTTCTATTCAATAATAGAAATGGAAATCCACCCCCCACCCGGCCACCAATCACACGTGAAACTGATTTTATTCACCAGCTATAGCCACCCCTTCCCCCACGCACATGCGCGAATGCCCACCGCCGCACATTGTGGCAGCGGTGAGCATCCTTGCAGGTCAATATCTTTATCGTGGCAGATCTGTCCATCCAAGCTCGGCGACGACGAGCTTGGTGTCCGGATCCTCATTCGTTTGCCCTACTATGCGCAGCGGAGAGACCGTGTGCCCGCGCGACTGGTGCCACTCCGGCACCAGGATCTGCGGCATGCGCAGGATGAAGCCACGGTTTTTCCCGTTGACCTTGGCCCAGCCGACCGCGCGCTGACGGGTTACTTCACGCAGGGTCACCGCACCGATGACAAGGTCCTCCTCGCCGGGGCGCGGACCGGAACCCACGATGTTCAAGGCAGGCTGGGTGCCGTTCGAGAACTCCGCACCTTCCTCGCCGTTGACGATGACCCGGATGAATTCGGCAACCGCCACCGGATCGCCGAGGGCATTGGAGACATAGCGGGTTCCCAGCACGCTGTGCTCGATCGTCCCGAGGGAATGCGCCGGATCCAGCAGGCTCGAACGGTAGGTCAGCGGAATCTGAATGAGGCGATCGTCATCGTCAAGGCCGATGAGTGATTCGATTCCCACCTCCCCTTCCGGGTCCACGAGGCGGTAGGAGCCAAGGTGTGAAAAGCGCCCCACCCACTTGTTCGCGATCTCCTGCTTCGTGGGCGTCAGCGTTGCTTGATAAATCTGCGCTTGCTTGCGTGCCATGGCCAAATCCCCTTCTCAACCCGAGTGGACGAGTGCGTACGAGGCGCCGTCGGACTTGCACGCACCGTGCCCGTTATGTGGTCCTGTCTTCTCGATCCCGTTTCCTTTGTGGAGTAACTCATTTCTACCCTTTATCGCTTGTCGCGGCGTGAGTTTAACCCCATCGGAGTGGTGCCTGTCATGCGGGTCTCACCCGCAATCGTGGACAGATACATCACCGCGTAGCATGGGGGCATGACAAATCCGCAGGATGTGAATCCATCTGAAGACAAGAATCAGCAGGCTACGGCCGAGGAAGCGCGTATGCGCGAGCAGTTCCAGGTCGGTGGCGTTGACCGTGAGCTGTCCCCGGAGGAGCAGCTTGAGCAGCTCGCCTCCTATATTTACGCCCACTACGAGGTGCCCACCAAGAACCCGCCGTGGTCGGAGGAGCCCTCCGACGCCGAGGTCGCCGACACCTACGACGCCCGCCTTGCCGATCGCACCACGCACGCGGCCATGCTGATGCTGGGCTCCGCGGTCGATCATGCGATGCCGGGCGTGGCCTTCCCCGGCGATGTCACCGTCACCGACCTGCCCGAGCTTCACGCGCAGGTGTTTACCCCATCAAAGCCGAACGGTAAGTGGGCGATCAGCCTGCACTTCGGCGGCTGGTGGCGCGGCTCCGGCGTCGCGCTCGACAACGCCTGGCGCCCCGAGGTTGCCGGCGCCGCCGAGCTGTCAGGCACCACGATCGTGGACCTGGATTACCCCCTGCTGCCTGCGCACACCCTCAACGAGGTCATCGATGCCGTCTATGCCGCGGCGCAGTGGGTGCGCAGCAACCACAACCCGGACGCGCTGTATGCGTGGGGTTATTCCTCCGGCGGCGCGCTAGCGACGTTGTGTGCGGACGCCTTCGATGGTGTGGTTCTTACCTACCCGCATCTCACGCTGGATGTGTTACCCGATGAATTGCGTGACGGACGGAATTTCACCGATCCGCACACCTGGCCGCGCACCCTCATGCAGGTAGCCACCCACGACAAGGTCGCCGGCCACTACCCGTGGGCGGAAGAACCGGAGCAGGTTCAGGTGCGCGAATACGTCTCTGAGCACCGCCTTTCCACCCCGGCCGTGGCCCGCCAGCGCGTGCGCGACGTCGCCGAGTTCCTCGCCAGCTAGCCGTACAGCCGTACAGCCCGCATAGCCCGAGCCCGCGCACCCTGTGCCCCTTGCGCGGCCAGCCCGGTGTGCGGTGCTTGCCGCATGCTTGCCGACGTCCCCCACCTCGAACCCCGGCACTGCCGATCGTGGAGGTGCGCGCCTTGGGGACGTCGTCAAGCAGATACCAGCCGGACAAAGGGCGACAGCAAACAGCAAACAGGAAACAGCAAGCCCGACAAGCTTTGCTGTTTCCTGTTTTTTCTTGCGCGCAATTGGTGGTGCCGCAGGCGGGAGGCGACGACGCTGCGTTGTCGACCACCGCTAGCTCAATTCCGGCTCCTTGGTCAGGTGCGCTGCCAGCCAGCCACCCAAGAACACCACCGGCGCGGACAGGCCCAGAGCCCACGCGACGGCGACGGAGCCGCCTACCAGGCTGACCAGGTTCATCGTGATGAAGAAGGCCGCAACGCCGAGGCCGATCAGGGCCAGGATCGGTGCGTAGATGCGCTTGAAGGCGGAATCCTTGCCGGCCGGGTGGGTGCGGAAGTAGTACAGAATTGCCAGGTCAACCACCAGCATGAGCAGCACGATGGTGAAGGTGGCAAGCCCAGAGAACCAGGTGAACAGTTCCATGACGGGATCCAGTCCGACGACCACAGACGCAAGCGTCAGAATGGCGATGGTGACGGTCTGAACCACAGAGGAGATGTGCGGGGACTGGTGACGTTCGTGGATAAGGGCGATCGGTGCCGGCAGGCAGCCCTTGAGGGCAACGGCGTGCTGATAGCGGGTGATGACGTTGTGGAAGGAAAGAGCGGCGGCAAAAAGGCTGGTCAAAAGCAGGACCTGCACCACGACACCGGCCCAGGCACCCACGTAGTTCACGGCGGTGGTGATCACCATGCCCTCCGGGTCAGCGGCGGCGGCCTCGAGGACATTGTCCGCGCCCCAGGCCTCGACGATGGCCCAACCGGAAACGGTGTAGAACACGCCGATGACCAGGATGGCGATGTAGGTGGCGCGCGGGATGGTGGTCTCCGGGTCCTTTGCCTCGCTGCGGAAGACGGTGGTGGATTCGAAGCCGATGAAACCGGCCAGCGCCAGCATGAGGCCCACCCCCGGGGTGCCGGACATCACTGCGGAAGGCTCGAAGGAGCTCAGGCCCAGGCCATTGGCCCCGCCCTTGATGATGACGCCACCGATGATCAGGACGGTAATGGCGATCTCGGCGATCAGGGCCACGCCCAGGGCCTTGGAGCTCAGCTCAATGTCACGGTAGCCCAACAGGCCAACAACACCGACCATGAGCAGGGTGTATAGCCACCACGGAAGCTCCAGGCCGGTCAGGGCCACCACGTGGGCCAGCTGCACACCGAGATAGGCGTAGACCGCGAACTGCACCGCCGTATAGGTCAGGATGGCAAGGTAGGCGGTGCCCATGCCCAGCTTACGGTTGGTGGCCGCCTCCACATAGGAGAAGAATGCGCCTGGTTCACGGATGCGGCGCGACATCGTCGTCAGCCCCACCGAGAAGATCAGGAGGATGAGCGCGCAGATGGCATACATCGCGGGATAACCAGCACCATTGCCGCTGACCATGCCCAGTGGCAAGGCACCGGCGATCACTGTCAGCGGCGCGGCCGCCGCGATGACCATGAAGACGATCGATCCAACGCCGAGGCTTCCGGAGGAAAGCGCGGTGCGTCCGGCGGTCGTGGTGGCGGTGGCGCTGGGCGCGAAGCCCGCGGCGCTGCTGCCAGATGATTTTCCTGGGGTAAGAATAGCCATCTTTCTCCCCTCTCCTTCGAGCTCAGTATGAAGGCCACCCGCCTGCGGCCGGAAACTCGCAGCGGACGTGACGCGGTGGCCATCCGAATTTCTTCCCATTGACTACCCAGCATTGCGAGCTTGTGCGGCCCCCTCATGCCGGGTGGGGGAATCGGTATGTGCTTGTTCAACCGGTGTTTGTTGAATGGGGAAATACTAACCCCCGCTTTTTCTATCAATCAATAGGTAGATAGAACCTACCCCCATGTTTCTATCACTTTATAGAATAAAAACATGGCTCCGAGCAGGGAATTTAAACCTATAGTATGATAGATACACCCTCACCCCCACTTTCTATTGGGCTACAGAAAGTGTTTAATCCTAGGCATTGGAACTTCCAAGAAGTACACACCCCAGCGCCAAACTACCGTCGCGCCGGTCGCGGGTGTCCGATGCTTCTTCCACGTTCCAATACCCAATCACTGATCACAACTATCAGGGACCGCACACCGATACGGCCCCACAGCAAGGAAAGTGCCTTAAGGGGACTTCCAACTGGATGCATTGGAATTACTTGATAGGAGTCCGAAATGAGCACTGCTCTCGTCGACGTTGCTTCTGCTACCGCCGTTGCCTCTGAGGCCACCACCTCCCCGCGTATCGATACCCTGTTCCTGAGCGAACCGGAGATGGTCGCCGCAGGCGTCAAGGACATGCCCGCCTGCGTTGATGTCATGGAGGAAGTATTTAGCTGCCTGGCCAAGGGGGACTACCGCATGGCCGGCCAGACCGCCGATTCCCACGGCGCGATGGTGAACTTCCCGGAGACCTCGGATCACCCGAACATGCCGCTGGCCGGCCCAGATCGGCGCTTCATGGCGATGCCTGCCTACCTGGGCGGTTCCATCAACCGCTCGGGCGTGAAGTGGTACGGCTCGAACGTGGAAAACCGCAACGTCGGCCTGCCGCGTTCCATCCACATGTTCATCTTGAATGACTCCGTCACCGGCGCCCCGCTGTCGATCATGAGCGCAAACCTGCTGTCGGCTTATCGCACCGGAGCCATCTCCGGCGTGGGCGCACGCCACCTGGCCAAGGCCGATGCCACAGTCGCCGCCATCATCGGACCAGGCGTGATGGGTCGCACCGCGCTCGAGGCCTTCGTCGCCGCCCGCCCAGGTCTAGATACCGTCAAGATCAAGGGGCGTTCCCAACGCGGCATCGATGAGTTTAGCGACTGGATACACAAGACCTTGCCGCAGATCTCCACCGTTATTCCGGTGGAGACCATCGAGGAGGCCGTCCGCGGTTCCGACATCGTCTCCGTCTGCGCCACCACCGGCGCGGGTGTGGCCTTCTACCCGCGTATTGAGGCCGAATGGATTGCGCCGGGCACGCTGATCACCTTCCCGGGCTGCGCCGACGTGCCCACCGAGTACCTCAACAATGACAACGTCAAGATGGTTCTCGACCACCGCGGCCTCTATCAGACCTGGATGGAGGAGTTCACCCCGAACACCTTCGAGACCGTGGGCATCATCGGTAACAAGTTCTTGGAGCTCGAGCGCGACGGCGTCATCGCCCCAGGCCGCATCACCGATATCGGCGAGATCATCAACGGCACCAAGCCTGGCCGTACCAGCGAGGACGATGTCATCCTCTACTCCATCGGTGGCATGCCGGTCGAGGATGTCGCGTGGGCTTCCCACGTGTACGAAAACGCCCGCGCCAAGGGAATTGGCACTTGGCTCAATGTCTGGGAGACCCCAGAGCTGGCATAAACGAGCAGCCAACTCCCCATTCCGCACCTCAGGCCCCACCAGGCCATGAAGCGGATACCCAGCTACGCCACGGCCCGCCGGGCATGTGCGTGTGCCACAGAACCCGGCAGCGCCACCACGACCTCCACGGCCACCACGGCCTCCACAGCTACGAAAGCCGCCAAAGCATCAGTGGCGGAGGCAGCCGCCGCGGCATATCAGCCGTCCCACGGTGGAGGCCATTGCGCGTGAATACAACCGCAGTCAAGGGGGCGACTCACATCAGGTTGCCCCCTTGATTGTATTGCACACAATTTTTTTGAGTTTGAGCTTTACTCCACCGCTTTTCTCACAGCAGGATACGAAGAAGGAACGCACACATCATGAGCACGCACGCATCCACTACCGCTGATGCAGCCACAGATGCCACCACAGTCGACTACGCCGTCCTCGGCGTGGGCACGATGGGATCGATGGCGCTGTGGCAGCTGTCGGAGGCAGCCCCGGACGCCAGCATCCTAGGCATCGAGCAGTTCGGCCGGGTTCACGTCCGCGGCAGCTACGCCGGCGAGTCCCGCCTGTTCCGCGTGGCGTTGAAGGAGGGGGGCGAGTTCATCCCGTTCGCCCAGAAGGCCCGGAAGCTGTGGCTTGATCTCAATGAGAAGTCCGGCCGCGACGTGTTCCTTCCCATCGGCGCGCTGTCTATCGGCCCGGATTCCTTCGAGACAATCAAGGCAACCAAGGAGGTCATAGCCGAGTTCGACCTGCCGCACGAGTACTTGGACGCGGAGCAGTTGGCGAAGCGTTTCCCGCAGTTCTCCATCCATAGCGATGACGTCGGCATCGTCGACCCGCAGGGCGGCGGCATCCGCCCGGAGGTGGCCGTGGCCACCGCCACCGAGCAGGCGCTTCGAAACGGCGCGCAGCTGTGGACCCACACCAAGGTCTTCGCCATCGACCCCACCGGGGAAAAGGTGGTCATCCGCACCAGCCGCGGCACCGTGCATGCCAAGAAGGTCATCGTCACCACTGGTTCCTGGTGCGGGGAGCTCATCCCGGCTACCCGGGCATTGGTCGGCGTCAAGCCGCTCCCGCTGACCTGGTTCATGCCGAAGAACCCGGAGGCCTTCATGCCGGACAACCTCCCGATCTTCCTCTATGACCGCCCGAATCCGGATGGCACCAGCTTCCACATCTACGGCGCCCCGAGCATCGACGGCTACACGGTGAAGTTCTCGAGCTCCATGTTTAGCGACACGCTGTTTGAGCACCCCTCCCAGATCAACCAGACGCTCACCGACGATCAGCTCCAGGAGTTCGGCCAGCGTGTGGCTGAGGTGGTGCCTGACTTCTACCCGGATGTCGCGCGTCTGACCATGCACCACGACGGATTTACCGCCGATGGCCACGCCATCATCGACACCGATCCCTCAACCGGCATCACCATGGCCGTGGGCATGAGCGGCACCGGCATGAAGTTCGCCCCCTACTTCGGTCAGCTCGCCGCCCAGCTCGCCATCACCGGCGACACCAGCCTGCGCCCGGAGTTCTTCGCACTCGCCTCGCACACGCCCGCCGAGTAGCATCGCCGAGCCTCACCACCGCGCAAGCGGTGGTTTTTGCTTTCCGACGCCCAACGGTTCACCACCCCCGGAAACGATGAGCCCTCATCACGACCTTAGCCCCGTCGTGGGCGATGCCTTCGTCATCCCAGTAGCTCCGGGCGCGCTCGGCTACCGCCGAGGAGCCGTCGGCGCGCACCACCCGCCACCAGCACACAAGGTGCCCATACTCCACCATGATCCGCCCGACCTGGCGCGGGCCTAGCCCGCACTGCTGGCCTATGTCCCCATAGCTTGCGACCATCCCCGCGGGGATCTTCTCACACGCCGCCAGCACCGCCTCAACGGCATCGGGTAGCTCAAGTTCTCCCGGATTCATGGGCAAGACAAGGACTCCTTCACGAAAGACACCGTGGGCGTCGGCAAGCATTTACAACCCCTGCCCGACACCCACGGTGAACGCATAAACGAGCGCGCAGCAACCGCGCACAACGCAGTCAATGCTTAGAGCATGCCCTCCACGTCGATGCCCTCCAGCGGGTCGGACTCGCGGCCTTCCTCCACCGGCTCATCGACCTGGCACAGCGTCACGGTCGCACCCGTGGCGTCGGCGATGATCGACATGCGTCCGAACTCGGAATCCCACGGCTCACGGATGACCTCGCCGCCGAGCTCAGGCACCTTGGCCACGGCGGCGTCGATGTCGAGCACGCCGAGGTAGGTCTGCCAGAAGCTCGGTACCTGCGGCGGGAACTGCCCCTTGGCGTCGAAGATGCCCGCGAAGGCGGCACCATCGACAAGCGCGGTGGTGTAGTTGAAGCCCTCGCCCTCCATCGTGGCCGTTGACCACTCGAACAGCGCCGGGTAGAACTCGCAGGCCTTGTCGTAGGCCGACACAGCCGTGAGCTCGTGCCAGACCGGGGTGCCCGGCTCACCGGCAGCGATGAAGGAATCCTCCCCACCCGGCTGGATCAGGCCGAACATCGCACCCGCGGTGTCCACCACGATCGCCATCTGGCCCAGCTGCACCTCGGTCGGCTGGGCCAGCACCCGACCGCCGAGCTCCACAACCTTCGCGCAATCAGCGTCGATGTCCTCGGCCAGGAAGTAGGTGACCCAGGTATCCGGCTGGTTGTTGTCCTCCGGGCGCTGGACGAAGCCCGCGACGGGAAGACCCTGCACGCGCGCCATGCGGTAGCCATCACTGACCTCGCTTACCTCCCAGCCTAGGATCTCGGAGTAAAAGTGCACCGACTTGCGCACGTCAGAGGTGGTCAGGTCGATCCAATAGGGCATGCCTGAGGCGGCTTGGAAGGCGGGCATTACATGTTCCTCCATACTTCGGGGTCAAAGTCATCATCGGCTGTGGCCTCGTCGAAGTAGTCATCATCCTCGACGCCTGCCACCACGCGGGCGCATTGGGGGCCGACACACACAACGTCACCGTCGCGCAAAGTCTTCCCACGGCGGGTGTCCACGGTGCCGTTGACGGTCACCTGCCCCTCCGCGATGACCTCCTTGGCCGCGCCACCGGTCTCCACAAGGTTGGCGAGCTTGATGAATTGTCCCAGCTTGATCTCTTGGTCACGGATCGTGACATCGAAGGCTTGCATGCCCACCAGTCTAACTGGTGGGCGCGACACACCCCGTGGCCTTGCCCCTCTTAGAGCGCGAACTTCACGGCCGTGCCGGTGGCCGTGACCATCATCATGCCGTTATCCGTGCCCAGGGTCTCATAATCAATGTCCACACCCACGACCCCATCCGCGCCGAGCGCGATCGCACGATCAACCATCTCCGCCAACGCCGTCTCACGCGCGCGGTTAACCTCTTCCTCATAGGCCTGGCTGCGCCCACCCACCAAGTTGCGGATACCCGCTGCGAAGTCCTTGAACACGTTGATACCCACGATCGTCTCCCCCGCAACGATGCGCAGGTACTGGGAAATCTGCTTCCCATCGACGGTGGCGGTGGTAGTGACGATCATGGCGGGCCTTTCTACTTGATCAACAAACGTGCAGCAAAGAAGTAGTCGCTTCACCCCAGCTTACCGACGAACCTGTGCCACACCATCAGTTAAAGAAATCTCTCATCAACTTCTTAAACTGCTTTGCCACATCACCAACAACATCAGATAAAACCAAAGCGACTCTGGGGTTGCCCGCACATTGTGGACAGTTGGTTAAACAACATCAGGGGTATAGGCAGGTAGGAGACTATTCTTAACTGACCGCAGCGTAAAGCTATTTCAAGGTGTTATGCGTCGTAAATCCAATTAAGCTTAATTTTTACTATGACTTGAGGAATTGGTTGACAATTTAGCTCCGCACGGTGCTAGCCTGATAACCAACGCCCCTTGCCGTTGACCCTCCACCAATCAGGAGTGATGCCGATGACAGGGGCTTTAATCATTCGAGGAGCAGTCGTCAATCAAGAGTACGCGCAAAATCGATCGAAAGAGAAGCGGAATCGACGGCAAGAAAACGAGGCAAGTCGACCTGTTTATTTACGTCCGGTGATTACCGCAGTTTTGATCGATGGAGGTTTCTACAGACGTCGCGCTTATTCGCTATTCGGAGAAAAGACGCCCGAGGATCGCGCAAACGAGATGGTGAAGTATGCCCGCCGTCATATCGGTAAGTCGCGCAGCAGTTTGTACCGTATTTTCTATTACGACTGCCCGCCTTCTGAGAAGGTGCTTTTCCATCCACTAACCAGAAGTCAAGTAAATTTGGCTGCGACCGATCAGTTCAAATGGACTAATGAGTTCTTCAAAGCTCTGACACATAAAAGAAAGGTCGCACTTCGACGAGGTGAGGAACTTGAAACTCAAAATGGTTATGTCTTAAAAAAAGAACCGCTGAAAAAGCTTTGTGCGGGCACTCTTCGAGTTGAGGATTTGCAAGAACAGGATTTCAAACTCGAAATCACTCAAAAAGGTGTTGATATGAGGATCGGTCTCGACATCGCATCTCTTGCTGAGAGTGGAACTGTAAATCAGATAGTGATGATCACTGGGGACAGTGACTTTGTGCCTGCCGCAAAACACGCTCGTCGTTCTGGGATTGATTTCATTCTGGATCCGATGTGGGCAACTGTAGCTACGAGTCTTAGTGAACATGTTGATGGCATTAGACAATGCGTTTTCAACTACCCGGAAAACCTGAAAGACCCGCTACACGTTAATAACTGGGGAGCGGGGTCCAAGGGGCAAGCAGCTGAAGAGGATGAAGAACTATAAGGGATGTGTCCTTGCAAAACTCGAAGGGAACGCTGGCTAGAAATATTGAAGTAGAAGGCTATTTCAATCAACTTGCGGTTCAGAAGGTTGGGTTCGAATCTCTAACCCCACTCCACCATCTGCCCGCGCAGGTACAAAAGCGGACGTGAGCTGGGGTCGGCGCCGCAGTCGGTGACGTTGACGGTGAAGATGAGGTGGTCGCCGCCGGGCAGGACATCGGCGATGTCGCCGTCGAACCAGGCGGAGGCACCGGAGAGGAGTTTGGCTTCACTATTGCGCCAGGTGTCCACGCCGTCAAAGCGCTCCACGGCGCGACGGGAGAACTGCCAGGCGAGGTCGGCCTGGTCGTCGGCAAGCACGGAGATCCCAACCTTCGCGCCTTGGCGGAAGTGGCCGATGTTGGCCGAGGTCTTTGCGATAGAAAACATCACCATCGCCGGGTCCAGGGACAGCGAGGCAAAAGAGCTCACAGTCAGGCCGATATCCGCGCCTTCATCGACGGTGGTGATGATGGTGACCCCGGAGGGAAATGTCCCTACGGTCTTGCGTAGCTGGTCACCGGTCACGGTCGTGGGTATTGCGGCCACCACTTGCCTTTCCATTCGCGTCGCACGGGGTGCGGCCAGAAGTTCGTTGACGCGTCTACCCTACCCGCGCATGCGTGCCGACGCCCACCGCGCCGCATCCACCGCCCACCCCCACGTCGTCACGCTGAGCAACGAACACCGGCCACTCCCACGGCGGCCTTTTATGTGCGGCGCTGGGGGCGTCGGCAAGCATATGTTTAAATGACCTGGTCGCGCGGAGTGATCACCATGCGGTCGATGTTCATGTGCGCGGGCAGGCTAGCCACCCAGCGGATGGACTCGGCGATATCCTCGGCGGTGAGGTTGAGCTTGTCGGCGTAGACCGCATCGGCCTTGGCCTCATCACCCTTGAAGCGGATCAACGAGAAGTCCGTCTTCACGCGGCCGGGGTTGATCTCCGTGATGCGGATGGGGCGATCGACGAACTCGATGCGCATGACCTTGTTGATCGCGGTCACGCCGAACTTTGCCGCGTTATAGCCGGCCCCGCCCGCATAGGGCGCAATGCCCGCCACCGAGGAGATGTTGATGATGTGGCCCTCGTCGGCGGTGAGCTTATCCAGCAGCGCCTTGGTCACGCGCAAGGTGCCCAGGACGTTGGTGTTATACATCCACTCCCAGTCCTCAACATTGGCCTCGGCGATGGGATCCAGGCCCTTCGCGCCGCCAGCGTTGTTGACCAAAAGATCGACGTGTTCGAGGGATTCGGCCAGCTTGTCGACGCTTTCCTGGCTGGTCACATCCAGCTCACGGGCCTCGCCGCCGATCTCCTGGGCAATCTCTTCTAGCCGATCGAGGCGACGAGCGGCCACGATCACATGCCAGCCATCGGCGGCCAACGCCCGGGCGGTGGCCTCACCAATACCGGAGGATCCACCCGTTACCAGGGCCACCTTCTTGCGCTTATTTTCTGACACTTTAAACTCCTTCCCTCGTGAACCCGTCGACACAGCGCCCGGATACCCATGGCTGCGTAAGCGACCCCTCCCAGAGTACGGCCAACGGGTCGAAAGTGCAGTACTTTAACCCTTTACTCGGCGTTTCATTCATTTTCCACCCGAGACAACAGTCAACAGCCCACCACCGGCGATGCTCTCTCATCGCAAAGCGACCCCGGTGGAGGAATACTCGCTCCACCGGGGTATCGCCGTGTCTTATGCGCGACTATAGCTTATGTACGTACTTTTAGTGCCATGTCATAGCAAGGGACCTCACTGGTCCCGGTTGGACTCAGCCGCACCCCACGCTCCTGTCGAACTCGATGCGCTGCGGGGAAGTTGAAATGTGCGCGCCAACAAGGTCTGGTGCAGGTGAGCCGGGAGGGAAATCTTTAGCCGATAGAGGATGTGGCCACTGGCAGGTCCTTGGCAGGTGCATGGAAGTTGGCGGCCCACTGCTGGACATGCTCAACCGGGTTGAACTGCTGGAGCTGCTGCCACGGCTGCGGCACCTGATTATTGACGAACTGCTGAACATTCTCTGCGATCTGGGGAAGCTGATCGAACATGGAATCTCTCCTTGTCGAGAGGCTACGGCCGGCGGGATTGCTCGGTCCGATGCCTCGAATACTAGGAGTGCCCCCGCCCCGGGTCAACGGCCATCAAAAACGCTTTGACCTGCACGAATATCGAATTTGGGAGTTTCATGGCAGCACTGACAGGCAGCCATCTCCGCAGCGTGACGCGGATAGATGATCCCCCAGTGAAAGCCCAAAATACTTTTCCTGCCAAAAACCTACTAAGTGCATGGGAGCAGCGGAAATGAGTATCTCTTTCGCACGTCACAATGGTCGAAAAGCCCCTGAGTAGCTATTTCTCGCCGAGGCCGAAAGTGGCCTGAATGTCGCTCCTGGCGCCATTCGCGAAGAACCACTCGGGGGCTATTCGATCCCGCTAAACAGGGAGCTGCGCCTGGAGCTGCCCGAGCAGCGCCGCGGTCTGCGGGTTGAGCACCGCTGCAACGAGGGAGATGAGGGCACCGATAAGAGCGAGCACCCGCACGATCCCACCTGCGGAGCTGCCAATTGGCTCAGCGGGCGTCGAGTCCTCGGAGTCCGTGACCTCGCCGAGCGCGGACAGTGGCAGCTCAACGCGGGTACCGGCATCGGTGGTGATAGTGACAGTGTCGGTGGCCTTCACTGTCGCTGGCAGGGTGAGTGTGAGCGACGCGGTGCCTGCCTCGCCGAAGTTGGCGGCGCCGAAGTCGCGATTGATGTCGGCGGTGGCGATCGCATCACCCACGGAGACAGTCACCTTGGCTGCGGTATCGCCCACGGTGTAGAGCAGGGAGCTGAGGTCGAAGGTGACCTCGGCGTTCGGGGCGAGCTCCCCGTGGACCTTCACACCCACGGCGGACTGGCCGCCACGCGGGGCAAGCGTGGGGTTGTCGGCCAAGTACTCGGCGAAGGCGGCCACATCCATCAGCCCGGTGTTGACCAGCTTGGTGCCGTTGGCCAGCGCGGGGAAGCTGTCACCGCCTTCCAGCAGGAAGGTGGAACCGGCCACCACATAGGAGGCCTCCGGGTCGAGCGGGGTGTCGTCGATGGTGCCTGCAATGAAACGCTTGCCCTGCTCCGCGTCCGGGTTGTAGGTATAGGAGAAGTTATCCGACCAGCCCAGCGCCAACACCGGGCGGGAGGCGGCAGCATCCTTCCACTGTTGCTCGATGGCATCGATGATGTCCTGGCCGGTCAAGGTGGTGTAGGTGATCTCGTTGCCGAAGGGCTGGACCGCGAAAGCTTCCTGGTAGGTCACCTCGCCTGCAAGGAGGTCGGCGCGCACGCCGCCGGCATTCATCACGCCGAGGTCTGCGGTAACGGAGGTGTTCGCGGTGATCGCGTCCTTGGCCGCCTGCGCCAAGGCGTTGGAGAGGGTGGACTCCACGCCACGGTTGGAGCCGGAGCTTTCCACGCTATCTTCGTTCGCGCCGCGGTAGAAGCTTGCGGCGGCGGTGGCCACGACCTTGTTGCCCGCGGCTAAAGAGTCCTTCTCGGCCTGCTCGACGAGCGCGCCGACCGCCGGGTCTGGGGTAGTACCCACGGCCGCCATCATCTGCTCGGTGTCGTAGACGGTGCTGGTGATGTCGGTGACCTTGCCGGAGTCCTTATCGAAGGTGAAGTCCATGTCAGCCAGGGACTTTCCATACTCATAGGCCTGGGCCACGGCGAAGGCGGAGCCGTCGGCACGCTTGATAACCGTCGACTCGGTCTCATGGGTGTCGCCCGCGAAGACGGCATCCACGTTGTTATTGAACGCTGCCGGATCCTCCACACCCTCGTGGAACAGGGCCACAACCACGTCGGCCTCGTCCTTGGCGGTGATTTCGTCGGCAAGCGTGTTGGTAACCGCAACCGGGTCGGCGAAGCTGATGCCCGCGATCCCCGCCGGGGAAACCTTGTCCTTGGTCGTAGCCGTCACCGATCCGATCAGCGCCACGCGCACGCCAGCGACCTCCTTGACCACATAGGGCTTCAGCGCGGGCGTACCGCCGGTGACGTTGGCGCCCAGGTAGTCGAAGGCGGAGTGCGCCGCGATCCGCCCGGTGAGATCGGCGTAGCCCTTGTCGAACTCGTGGTTACCCACCGCGGAGGCATCCAGCCCCATCTGGTTGAGCACGGCCAGCGTGGGCTCGTCCTCAAGCACGGCAGACAGGAACGCCGAACCGCCCACGTTGTCGCCGCTGCTGGTCAGCAGGTACTCCTGGCCTTCATTGACGTGCTTGACCATCGCGGACAGCACCGCGGCACCCGGCTCGGTTACTTCCTCATCGTTGTCGACCTGCGCGATGTGCCCGTGCAGGTCGGTCAAGTTGCTGATGCTAAACGTGGCGGTTTCCTGCGCGCCCGCCGACGGCACCACAATGCCAACAGACAGAATGGCCGTGGTGGTCGCCGTAGCGATCACGCTGCGCTTGCGTGGATTCGAAGTCATGTGAGGGGTCTCCTTAAAAAAGAGCAAAGCATGGATCGTGTCCTTAGCTTTTCTAGCTTGCCGACGCCCACCGCGCAGCACTTCCCCACCGCCCCACCTGTGCCTTTGCCGAAAGTTCCCAAGGAATTCACTCGCGCTTTGCGCAGGGATAAAGTTGCGGTTGATTCTAGCGGAGCGCACCCCTTACACCCGCCTACACATCACCTCATTTTAATTGCCCACAATCAAACCGCAACGGGCTAGGCGTTGCCGCCGAACTGGGCAAGGGCGTCGTCGGTAAGCCGGAAGGTATCCCACTCCTCCATGGGGAAGGCGCCGATGCTGCGGTAGAACTCGATCGACGGGGTGTTCCACTTCAGTACGCACCACTCCACGCGCTTGTAGCCACGTTCCACCGCGATGGTGGCCAGCTGCTTAAGCAGCGCCTTGCCCGCCCCCTTGCCGCGGTGGGCGGGCTGGACAAACAGGTCTTCCAGGTAGATGCCGTGCGCACCCTCCCAGGTGGAGTAGTTCAAGAACCACAACGCGAAGCCGATGCTCGTGGCGTTGCCTGCGGCGTCGATCTCCTCGGCGATGTGGGCGAAGATGGCCGGATTCTCGCCGAACAGCTGCTGTGTCAGCGTGGCCTCATTAATGCGGACGTTTTCCACCGGCTCTTTTTCGTAGACGGCGAGGTCCTTGACGAATTGCACCATCGTCGCGGTGTCCTCCGGGCGCGCGGGGCGCACGCGGATGGTGGAATCTACTAAATCGCTAGTCATGGCGACCATCCTACCGACCCCACAATATTGCAAGATGCCTTGGGCGTAAGGTTGCCCGGAGACAGGGATGCCATAGGCGAAAGCCACCGGCAAGCAAGGATGCCATCTGAACTCTCAGCTTTTCCGCATCGCATCCCGAACCGTTCGAAGGTGGGTAATACCAGCTTGTCTGCACCCGCATTGGCGTGGCTACTGGTACATCGGCTCCCGACCGCAAAGCTCGATGAACTCCTCGCGGGAAGCCTCGGGCGGGGCGTAGAGTCCGCCGCACCAGGATTCCCCCTTTACCGCGTGCTCATGTTGTGCGGCACAGGTCTCCGAGTATCGCTGCGAGCCATCGGAATACAACGCCATCGGCGAGGTCCAGTCGACACATTCAACGAAAGTGGGCTTCACCGCCACCTGTGCCGGCGAGGATGCCGGGACAGCGACCTGCCCTACATTGGCTTGGGAATCAGGAGGTGCGACCGAAGACTGCCGATATTCATAGACGTCATAGGAAACATCGGTGAGATTGGCCCCACCTTGAATACTCTCAATCGCCAGCCGTGGGGTTGCGCAGTTGGTGAACAGCATCCACCCGCTGCGCGCGGTCTTCGAATCAAGAACCGTCTTGTTGAAATCCACCAGCTCAGCGCGAAGCTGCGCCTGATCGTTGACCGCCTTGAAGGTGACAAGGTAGGTCACCACCCCACAGTGATTGGCACTGCTTGCCCAGGCGTTGTCGTCCTCGCCAAGCAGCACAGCGGGATCTTCACCGTACTCAAATACCCGCATCTCACCATGCCATTGCTTCTGCAGCGTGAATTCACCCCACGCCTGTGGCGGGCTTGGCACGGGTGGCTCGTGGACGGTATCGACTGCGACGCTTGCCAGATCGATGTCCGCAGACTGGGTTGCATCTTGTTCTTGCGCGCCCGTTTCCTCAGTTGTATATCCTGCGGATGTTTCTGACGAGACTGGTTGCGCTTTCGAGGAATCAGAGTCACCGCCACGGATCCAAATCACCGCACCCAACGCAGCCACCGCTACGATCAGCACCACAAGCAACGCGATGATCACTTGGCCCTGCTTATTAGGCGTGGCGCCTTCGGCCCCTTGCTGATCAGTCATGGGTGTCACCTCACAATGAAGTTAGTCGTAGATGCGCCTTCGCATGAGCGGCTACGGTTTCCGTCACCGCAACACCCCCATCATCTTATCAGCAGTAATATTCATTTCTCGTGTTTCCGCTACTTTTCGGGCACCCCGGGTGTCCTCAGCGGGGACGCACCCACCGGACGGTCGTCGACAAGCCCGATCGCCTGCATGAGCGCGTAACAGGTGGTGGGGCCGACGAACGTGAAACCTGTCTTCTTCAGCGCCTTTGCCATCGCCTTCGACTCCGGCGAGGTGGCCTGCGTATCCGCCATCGAGGCGGGGCGGGTTTGTTCGGCCGGGGCAAAACCCCAGATGAAGTCCACGAGGCCACCTTCCTTGCGAAGGGCCACCGTGGCCCGGGCATTGTTGATCGCCGCGCCGATCTTAAGGCGGTTGCGGATGATGCGCGCATCGCTTAGCAGGCGCTGGAAGTCATCATCGCCGAAACCGGCCACGATATCCGGGTTGAAATCGGCGAAGACCTCCCGAAATGCCGGGCGTTTGCGCAGCACCGTCGCCCAACTAAGCCCTGATTGAAATCCCTCCAAGCACAGGCGCTCATAGATCCCGGCCTCCGTGCGCACGGGCTTTCCCCACTCGTAGTCAAAGTAGTCGCGGTGGAGCTGATCACCGCTGGCCCACGCCGGCCTTGTGCGCCCGTCCTCACCAAGGACGAGACCCCGATCGGCAAGATCTTCGTTCATGCTTCTCCTTTTATAGTTTCACTCAAGTAGGCTAGCGCCACCCTTCTGCTTCGCCGGTGACTTCTACCTTGCCTATCGACGCCCGTCGAGCCCATTCGGTTCCCGCTCCCACGCAACCAGTGCGGAGACTCACGAGACACTAACGGACTGACCTGCGTTTTAACGTATTTTCAGAACGTTTAATATCGTGTTTTCAGAAGGTTTACTATCGCATTTTCAGAGCAAGCTTGCGCGCAGCACAGTAACGGCACCGGCTGTCGCTTCGTGAAGATGACAGGTTTTCTTCTCTGTCAAGCGTTCCTTTTCCGTGCCCTTTGCGTGCTTGCCGACGCCTAACGGTTGCCCCACCTCCCTTAGCGAATCTGCCGGAAGGTGATGTTGATCCGCCCGGTGGCTACACCACAACCCGAGGGTGCGGTGTGCTCGTCAAGCCGAGTGATGCCGTGGAAGATCTCCCGCGACGGCCCGCCGAACACGAGCGCATCACCGCTTTGCAGATAGATATCGTCCCAGGGCTTATTGCGATCATGGGTGTTACCCGCCCGAAACACCGCCGAATCGCCGATGCTTAATGAAACCACCGGGGCGAGGCTATCCTCGTAGCCATCCTGGTGCAGTCCCATGCCAGAGCCCGGCGGGTAGTAGTTGACCAATGCTGCATCCACACGAAACGCGGGTACCCAGGGCGCAAGCGTGGGGTCCAGCTCCCCCGTCGCGGCTAAGACAGCATGCGCCACGGCGACGAAGGTCTCCGGAACGGGCGGAACCTTGATGCCACCGGCACCCGCAATATAGCGGTGGCGCTCGTAGTCCCAGTGCTCACCCAAGCTCATCAGCTGCGCACTCATCGTCCCGGATTTCACCTTGCGGTTGTGCATCCCCCACGGGGTGCGCGCGGTGGCTCGGGCAAGCTCCCTAGTCTGCGACACCAACGCTTCCTGCTGGGCCAAGTCCAGCCATCCAGGCAGGTGCACAATGCCCTCGCGCACGCACCTATTTTGTGGGCGGGGTGGATTGGGGTGGGCGTCGAAAAGCGTAGGCACGAGGGTCAGCCTAGTCGCGCTGGTGGTAACCTACGAGCCACCCACCGTAGGCGTCGGCAAGCGAACAAGCATGCGTGTTGCCGCGAACACAGCGGCAATGGCACAACGGCGGTGGGAGGAAATACGATGAAACAATGAGCTTCGACCCGGCAACGTATTCTTCCCTGTCCGACTTACGCGCGGGACGCTGGCATCTGCCGGTAAGCCCCGAGATCCGCGAGCTGGTTACTCGCACCGGCGAGCTGGTCTTCGACTACAACCACACCCGGCCCAGCGATCACGCGGGCCTGGCCCGGCTGCTGGGGAAGATCCTCAATGAAAACAGCGGGCGCGCGGTCCTCAAGCAGCCGATCACCATCGAATATGGGCGGCACACCACCATCGGCGAGGGCACGTTCATCAACTTCGGCGTGACCATCCTCGATACCGCCGAGGTGATCATCGGCGAGCGCTGTATGATCGGGCCGAACTGCCAGATCATCACCGTCACCCACCCCGTCGACGATGTCCAGATGCGCAACGGCGGCTGGGAGATCGCGCACACCGTGCGCATCGGCGACCGCGTATGGTTCGGTGCGGGAGTGACCGTGCTACCGGGAGTGACCATCGGCGATGATGCCATTATCGGCGCGGGTTCGGTGGTCACCCGCGACATCCCCGCCGGCGCGATCGCGGTGGGCAACCCGGCGCGCGTGGTGCGCTACCCCGATGCGGCCCGCTTCGAGCGCGCCCAGCTTGCCGACGGCCTGCCGGTGGATGCGCTCGCGGGCTTGTGGGAGTCGCAAGGCAAGTGAGTCAAGATAATAAGGCCCAGCGCTTCGATCTTTTGCGCATAGGCGAAGGCCTGCCGGTCGCCGCCCACGAGAGTGAGCTGCGGGAGGCGATCTTTGGGAAAGGCGCCGGTGGCGCGGTGGTGGTGCAGGCCCCGCCCGGCACGGGTAAGACCACCTTCGTGCCGCCGCTGGTAGCCAACGAGGTGTCGGGCAAGGTCATCTGCGTGGCTCCCAGGCGCGTGGCGGTGCGCGCCGCAGCGCACCGGCTAGGCCAGCTCGCCCCGCAGATACGTGGGGTGGGTTTTAGCATCCGCGGGGAATCGAGCCCAGGACAACGGGTGGAGTTTGTGACCCCCGGTGTGCTGCTGCGCCGGATGCTATCCGACCCGGAGCTTTCCGGTGTGGACGCGGTCATCGTCGATGAGGTCCACGAGCGCCAGCTGGACACCGATGTGGTGCTCGGCATGCTGGTGGAACTGCAGCAACTGCGCGAGGACCTCACGCTGATCACCATGTCCGCCACCGTGGATGCCGGGCGGTTTGCGCAGCTTCTGGGCGCGCAGGTGATAAGGATCGAGTCCCCGATTCATCCGGTGGAGCTGCGCTATGCACAGCTTCCCGGGCGTGCGGAGTGCTCGCGGGAGTTCCTCGACTCCTTGGCCCGCCTTGCCCGGGAGCAGGCGGTTGCCACGGGATATTCGGTGCTGGTCTTCGTCCCCGGTGTGCGGGAGGTAACCAGGGTCGTAGACACCCTGGCGGCGGATCGGCTGGTGCCCGCCGAGGTGGGGATCTACCCGCTGCACGGCGGTTTGAGTTCCAAAGAGCAGGATGCGGCGCTGCGCGCTGCGGGCCAGCGCATCGTGGTGGCCACCTCGATCGCGGAAAGCTCGATCACCGTGCCCGGGGTGCGGGTGGTCATCGACTCCGGGCTCGCGCGCGTGCCCAAGCGCGACAACCTGCGCGGAATGATGGGCCTGGTCACGGTGAGTTCTAGCCAGTCCTCGGCCAACCAGCGCGCCGGCCGCGCCGGCCGCGAGGGACCAGGCACCGTGATCCGGGCCTATGGCGCGGGCGAATTCGCGCACTTTCCTGCCCACGTCAGCCCGGAGATCGCCAGCGCGGATCTCACCCAGGCGCTGCTGTTCATCCTCGCCTGGGGCGGGTCGGTGCAGTCCTTCCCGCTGCTGGATCCACCACCTGCGCTGGCGCTGGAGCAGGCGCGCGCCACCTTGGAGCGCCTGGGCGCGGTGGTCGATGGTGCGATCACCACGCTCGGCCGCACACTCGTGCGCCTGCCCGCCGACCCCCGGCTGGGCCGCGCGCTGCTTGCTGCCGGTTCCCAGGCGGCACCGGTGATCGCGGCCTTGTCCGAGGACCTGCGCGGTGACATCGACCGCGAGCTACCCAGGGTTGCCAACCTTCCTCGGGTGCGCCGGGAGGTCACACGCCTGTCGGCGCTGGTTAAGGACAAGGGTCCCGTTGCCACCGGTTATGTCATCGGGCTGGCGTTCCCGGAGTTCATCGCGCGGAAGTCCGGCGAGGTGTACCAACTGGCCAGCGGCACCCGGGTCGATGCTGCGCAGGCGGGGCTTCATGCGCCGTGGATCGCGGTGGCCGATGTCTCCCTGGGCACCACCGGCACCCCGCGGGTGGGTGCTGCTGCGGCAATCGACGAGGCGCAGGCGCTGGAGATCCTCGGCGTGACCGAGGAGGTCACCGCCACGCTTGTCGACGGCCGCCTGCGCGGCACCCGCACCCGGCGCGCGGGCGCGATTGTGCTCTCCGAGGTCGCCTGCCAGGTAACAGGTGCCGCGGCTGAGCAGGCCCTGGCCCGGGGTATCGCCGAGCATGGTCTGGGGATCTTCACCTTCTCAGAGAAGGCCGCGCTCCTGCGTGATCGCCTCGCGCTGCTGCACGCAACTTATGGCGATCCCTGGCCGGATATTGAGGCCGCCGACCCCCTTGCCTGGCTCGGCCCGGAGCTTGCGGCCATCGCCGCCGGAAAGAATGCCTCGGCCATCGACCTCTACCCCGCCTTGCAAAGGCTGCTGCCGTGGCCGGAGGCCACCCGACTCGACGAGCTCGCACCCGAGCGCCTGGCCGTGCCCTCGGGGCGGTCGGTAGCCATCGACTACTCGGGGCAGCGCCCGATAGTGAAGGTGAAGCTGCAGGAGTGCTTCGGGCTGGATTCCTCCCCGGTCATCTGTGGGATGCCGGTGCAGTTTCACCTGCTCTCGCCTGCGGGCAGGCCGCTGGCGGTCACCGATGACCTCGCCAGCTTCTGGGCAGGCCCCTACCAAGGCGTGCGCGCGGAGATGCGCGGGCGCTATCCCAAGCACCCCTGGCCGGAGGATCCCACCACGGCGTTGGCTACTGCGAAGACCAAGAATCGCATGTAGTTCTCCCAAGCTTAAGGGACGTTGACCCCGATGCTTTCGTCCCCTTTTCTTGAATCAGAACTCCTGCGCATCGTGGACAGCGATCATTATCTCCTTTGCTGACTCGCAGCACTGAGACAAGCTGACACCCGTGGCATAGGGATTCTTTTTCACATACTTATCCCACGAGGAAAGCATCATGCGATCCACAGCGATCTGATCGAGAATAGTCTGCCACTGGTGCATGACAGTGGCGCTGTTTCTTTTTTCGCATGTTCCCTGCAGTGCCTCCTAAAGTGTCGTATTACGATCCATCGTGGTTCTAGAGGCCACGCCCACCAGTGAGGAAATCAACATACCCCCCTTGATGATTATGTGATCACGCCATTGTGACTGGGAAATACGTTCAAGAAGCCGCTCAAAAAGGTAGTGCTGCATCATTGCCTGTGCCGGAATTCCAGCTTCCTTAGCTTTACGGAATGCTTGCCATCTACGAGCCAGTCGCCTTCGCAATTGAAGAGAATCTTGAAACTATCTATCTCGGCATGGAGTCATTCGAAGCGAAAGTCCGGCGAGGCGCACGCATGGAAACACTGTGGACTGTATCGCCCGAGGAGCTAGTACCCGCGGACGTGAGCCGAATCCTAGGAGAGTTGCCCAACCGCGAAGCCTTGATGCTCGCCCAATCCATTAAAAGGGTTGAACCAACAACCCAGTAGAACACAGCACAACCATGCCAGCTTGCACCACACGTCGTGCTGCAAACGTCGGTGGCTCATTGCCACCATTCACCGAACGGCCTGTACCCTGCACCTTCCCCGCTACGCCGAAAACTGCTGGAAGGTGAGGTAGCAGCTCATCACCACCACTAGCGTGAGCAAGGCTGCGCGCAGCAGCTTCGTGCCGCCGGCGATGACGGTGCGCGCGCCGAGCTGGGCGCCGATGATGTTGGCCACCGCCAGCATGAGCGCGAGCTTCCACAGGACGTGACCGGCCGCGATGAACACGATGAGCGCGCCGACATTGGTGGAGGTGTTGACCACCTTCGCCAGTACGGCGGAGGTCATGAAGTCCTGCGCCAGGATCGCGGTAAAGCCCATGATGAGGAACATGCCGGTGCCGGGGCCGAAGATGCCATCATAAAAGGCCACGCAGGCCACCAGCCCCACAGCACCGAGCTTGCGCGCCGTGGTCAACGTCCGATCCTTGGCCACATCCTGCCCAAACTGCGGGCGCAGCGCCACAAAGGTGCCCGCCACCAGCAACAACACGATGACCACCGGGCGCATGACCTCCTTGTCGATGTGCGAGGCCAAAAACGCGCCAACCCCGGAGCACACCAGCGCGATCGGGACGTAGGACACGACCTTCTTCTTATCCGCGCCCACCTTGCGCAGCATCGTCGCCGTCGCCGAGGCCGTGCCGGAGACCGCCGCGACCTTGTTCGTGGCCAAGGCCACCGCGGGGGCCAGCTGCGGGAACACCGCCATGATCAGCGGGATGAGCACCAGCCCGCCGCCGCCGATGACCGCGTCGATCCACCCGGCCACGGCCGCGCCAGCGACGAGGATGCCAACACTGAGCGGATCCATGTGTTCCTCCTCCTGACGCCGAATCGACGCACCATCGCTACTATTCCTGCTGAATCGTTATGCCCTGCCTACTTTAGGTGCCCACCGCCAGCCAGCGCCAGAGCGGAGTGCTTGCACGAGGCTTCGTGGCGGCGTAAATACAACGAAAACTAGGGAGAGAACTAGGGTTGATGTCAACGAAAGTACATGAAGTTTATCTAGGATGGCTCCATTACTGACAGCTTCCCACGCATGAGCCCGCACTGGTACGCGAGCATCGAAGAATGGCAAGGAATACTTGATGAATCGGCTAAGTAAGTGGCTCAACAACCTCGAGGGGCACACCGCGCGCAGGTGGACCTTCGTGGCCGTGGCCTCAACGATCCTGGGGTCTATCTTCGCCCATGTCGGCGTGCCCGCCGCCTGGATCGTGGCCGGGATTATCGTCGCTGGCACGGTGGCGATCACCACCAAGGAGGAGCTCGTCCTCAACCGGCACTTCTTTAGCTTTTGCCGCGGATTCATCGGGGTGCTGGCGGGCATGCCGCTGATTAGCACTCCCCTGGCAGGGATCGTGCATTCGATCCTGCCGGGGCTTTTTGCCACCGCGGTCACCCTCGCCATCGGCGTGGGCGGCGGGCTACTGCTGTCGCGGACGCAAAGGGAGATCTCCAAAGAAACCGGTATCTTGTCCATGACCGCCGGTGGCGCCTCGATCGTACCGCTTTTGGCCAAGGAGCTAGGCGCGGACTACCGCTACGTGGCACTATCGCAGTACCTGCGGCTTCTTGCCGTTTCCATGTCACTGCCGGTGATCACGCACCTTTTTGCCCCGGACGTCGATGCCGCAGCGCTTGCCTCCCCGCACGAGCGCACCTGGTGGTCTCTTGTCCTGGTGCTGCTCATCGCCGCCTTCGGTGAGAAGTTCGGCCGGGCCTTCAAGATCCCGACCCCTTCGATCTTCGGCCCGCTGCTGCTCATGGTGGGGGTGGGCCTGGCCTTGCCCGATGCGGACTACACCCCGCCGGATCCGCTGCGCTTCATGGCGTTTATGGCCATCGGCTGGATGTGCGGCGGCGGGCTTTCCGTGGCGGCGCTCAAGCTGTTTGCCCACCAGCTGCCCGCGACCATCACCTTCATCCTGGTGCTGATCTCCGGGTGCGCGGCCTCCGCGTGGCCGCTGACGAAATGGCTCGACATCAGCTACTTCGAGGCCTATCTCGCCACCACCCCGGGAGCCTTGGAAACCGTGCTCGCCCTCGCCGACGAGGGCGGGGCTGGACCGGAGGTGGTCACGGTGCAGCTCATCCGCATCATCTTCGTCTTGCTATTTGCAGGCTATCTACCTGCACTGCTGCGCTTTTTCGGGCGCAAGGACTAAGGCCTTCCCCTAGACCCCGAGGAAGTCAGAACCGGGGTTGATCTTGCCCATGATCTTGCGCAGCGCCAGCAGATCGTCGGCGTCAAGACCCAGCTGCGTTGCCAGCTCCTCGCGCATCTCGCAGGCGTTTTTCTCCAGCGCCTTGCCCGCGGCGGTGAGGTGGAAGTGCACCTTGCGGAAGTCCACCGGGTCATGCTCGCGGGTGACAAGTCCGTGCTCTTCCATGCGCTTGAGCAGCGGCGACAGTGTGCCGGAGTCGAGGTCGAGCGGTCCGGAGAGCTGCCCGATCGTCTGCCCGTCCTCGCCCCAGAGGCACACCAGCACAAGGTACTGGGCGTAGGTGATTCCCCACTCGTCGAAATAGGGGCGATACATGCGCTGCATCAGGCGCGAGCCTGTATAAAGCTGAAAACAGACATGGTTTTCAAGTTGCAAATCTTCGGTCACGTGCGCAAGTATATTGCATACAATCTAAATTTCAAAGGAGTTTGATGAGCGCACTCGCCATCACATTCAGCATCACCGCAGCGCTTGCAGCCGCCCTGCACGTCTTCATCTTCTACCTCGAGTCCTTCGCCTGGACCACCAAGGCACGCACCGTGTTCGGTACCAGCGAAGAAGATGCGATCAACACGAAGGAGATGGCGTTCAACCAGGGATTCTACAACCTTTTCCTCGCCATCGTCACCATCGCAGGCATCATCGCCTACCCAGCGAGCCACGCCGTGGGCCTGACACTTATCCTCGCAGGCATAGGCTCCATGTTCGCAGCCGCCGCGGTACTGGGCCTGACCTCCCCCGATAAGCGGGGTGCGGCCGCCAAGCAAGGCGCGCTACCCCTGCTCACCCTCGTGCTGATGGCCGTGGCCGCACTGTAGCTGCGACTTTGTCAGCGCTCGCGGCCGCGGTCGACCGTGCCTTCGCTTTCCGACGCCTACGGTTGCTTACCGAGGGGGCACACAACCCCCAGCGCCGAGGAGTGAATTAGCCAAGAACCGCCTGCGCGATCAACTGGTCGAGGCGGCGAACGTCGATCCCGCGACCCAGCTTCACCTTGATCTTGCCCGCGCGAGTCCACAGCTCAACCTCGGAGCTCATGTCGAAGGTGCCGGCGTTTTCCGAGGACCACATGTTGATCGAGGAATAAGGCAGCGAGTAGACCTCCACCTTCTTCCCGCGCAGCCCCTGCGCGTCACGTACGATCAGACGCTTGGTAGTAAACACCGCCGAGTCGCGGAAGGTCTTATACGCAGCGACCGCCTGCTCACCCGGCGCGAGCAGCGCCATCACATCGGCGGGAACCGGAATCTCTTCTACCAAGGTCCATTCGGTGATTGCAGCAGTTTCCATGCCGCCAGTATAGCCCTCGCCCCGATTCTTAGTGGCCCCAATGATGTCCTAATTGTGCGCCAGCACCTGCTCGCGCAGGATCGACATCGGGATCGAGCCCTGGGAAAGCGCCGTGGAGTGAAACTCGGCCAGGCTCATGCCGGCGGCGAGGGCGTCGTCGCGCAGCTGCTGCCACAGGCGCTGGCCCAGCGCGTAACTGGGTGCCTGGCCCGGCCAGCCCAGGTAGCGGTCGAGCTCGAAGGCGAGGTTGGCCTCGTCCATCGCCGTGTTTTCACGCAGGAAGTACTTGGCATAGGTGGCATCCCAGACACCGGTGCCCTCGGGGGTCTTCTTGCCCAGGTGGACGCCGATGTCCAAGACCACGCGTGCCGCGCGCAGCCGCTGGGCGTCGTAAAGCCCCATGAGCGTGCCTAAGTCCTCGTTGAAGCCAAGGTCGGCCATGAGCTGCTCGGCGTAGAGTGCCCAGCCCTCGCCGTGGCCGGAGTTCCAGCAGGCCTGGCGGCGCCAGAGGTTGAGGTTTTCTCGCTCCATCACGGCCTGCCCACACTGCAGATGGTGGCCGGGCACGCCCTCATGGAAGACGGTGGTCAACTCCTGCCAGGTGTGGAAGACCTCCTGACCCTGCGGCACGGACCACCACATGCGCCCGGCGCGGCTGAAGTCATCGCTCGGCGGCGTGTAGAAGATGCCGCCGGTGCCGGCCGGGTCAATTTTTGCCTCGATGGTGCGCACCGGCTCGGGGATGTCAAAGTGGGTACCGTTAAGGTTCGCGATCGCCTCGTCGGCGGTTGCCTGCATCCACTGGCGCAGGTTTTCGGTGCCCTGGATGGTGTAGCGGGGCTCGGCATTGAGCTTGGTCATGGCCTCGCGCACGCTGGTGCCCTCGCCGTAGAGCTGCGCGGCGATCGCCTTTTGCTTATCGACGATCTCCTTCAGGCGCTCCAAACCCCAGCAATAGGCCTCGTCGAGGTCGACGATATCGCCGACAAACAGATGGCTGAAACGCTGATAGCGCTCGCGGCCGACGGCATCCGAGTGCGGGGCGTGCGGCGCCAGCGTATCGGCCAACCAATCGGACAGCTCACCGAAGGCGCGCTTGGCGGAGACCACCGAGGGGTGCCCCTCCTCCAGGCCGAGGGACTCGAGCATGGAGCCGGGGTTGGCAAGCTCGCGGCACTGCTTCATCACGGCGTCGATCTGGCGCTCCGGGGCGACCTTTCCCTTGGAGGCCGCCAGGCTCAGCGAGGAGCGGTAGCCAGCAAGAGCCGCGTCTACCTTGTCCAAACGCGCGGCAATGGTGTCGATCTCCTCCGCGCTGTCTTGCGGCATGAGCAAGAAGGTGTCCCGGATCTCCTGAACCGGGGAGGCGATGTTATTGAGCGAACGGATGTCCTCACAGTGATAATGCAGGGACAGATCCAGGCACAGGCGATCCCGCATCACCTTGGCGGTGACGATGTCTACCTCGTCGAAGTCCTCATCATCATCGCTATCATCGGTTCCATCATTGAGCGCGTCGACGTCGGCGACCATCTCCCGGGTGCGGTCGGCGACCGCCTCGTAGTACTCCGGCGAGAAGTCCTGCAACTGATCATCGAATCCGCCGATGCCCCAGGCGGTGGCCTGCGTGGGCGAAAGCTGGGCGAGGTCCAAGATATAGGACTCCGCCGAGGCGTCGAGAAGGGAGGGGGTCCGCGAAGACGAGCTTCCTTGAGTCATGCTTGGCAAGTCTAGCCACTGTTGGGATGAGATACCATCCTGAACACACCCCAGCAGGTGCCCCACCAGCGCACGCTTTGGCCCCGCGTAGTCCCTTGCTTGCTACTCCCCTTACTTCCTTGCCATCCACTTCAGCCCCGGATATGTCCACGCGGCATAACCATCGAACAGCTCAGAAGGGGTGCGAGCAATCACCAGCGAGTCGATGTAGCGGGCGGGCACGAAGCCCTCCTCGCTCATGGACCGCAGCGCGCCCAGCAGCGGGGTCCAATAGTCCTCCACGTTCATCAGCGCCACCGGGCCGGTGTAGGGGCCAAGTTGCTGGCGCACGAGCACCTGGAAGAGCTCTTCGAGGGTACCCATCCCGCCGGGCAGCGCCACGTAGGCATCGGCGAGCTCTTCCATGCGCTGCTTGCGCTCGCTCATGGAGGTGGTGACCTCAAGCTGGTTAAGCCCCGGGTGGGCGATCTCCAGGTCCACCAAATCCTTCGGCATGACGCCGATGACGTGGCCGCCTTCTTCGAGGCAGGCGTTGGCCAGGATTCCCATGAGGCCGACGTCGCCGCCGCCGTAGACCAGCGCCACCTGGCGCCTGGCCAGCTCCCGCCCGAGCTCTCGGGCCGCCTCGGCGAACTCGTGGCGTTCACCGGCTGCGGAGCCGCAGTAGACGGCCACGCGGCGGATGATGGGGCCGAGCTTACGCAGCATGGTGCCATCCTCGCCGCGCGCGACGAAGTCTTGCCGCCCATATAAGGTGCGCGCTGGGTGGCCCTTTTCTGCGTTCAGGGACAGCCCCTGCCAGCCGCTTTCACGCCCGTGCCAGGCAAGTTGTTCGATGAGGAAGGCCCCTAGCCCATAGCCTTTCCAGTCCGGGTTGATGCTCAGCGTCAACTCGGGCACGTGGCTATCGACGAAGCCATAGCCGGTGAAAAAGCCCGCCCAGATGGCCGCGGCCGCGGTGCCGTCCGGCGCCTCAAGCACGAAGCCATAATCG
This sequence comes from Corynebacterium sp. SCR221107, assembly GCF_027886475.1. NCBI lineage: Bacteria > Bacillati > Actinomycetota > Actinomycetes > Mycobacteriales > Corynebacteriaceae > Corynebacterium > Corynebacterium sp. SCR221107. The sequence continues at coordinate 123,547 of NZ_CP115670.1, read as the reverse complement.
CCGCGGGCGGGCTCAAACCCCAGGTAGTCGGCCCACTCGGGTCCTTCAAGTTCGTCCCAGCTCACCCTGTCGGCGACCCTGTTGAGGCTGCGGTGCAGCGCCAGAATCCGGATGGGTCGATCGTGTGCATCCATGGGGCGCAGCTTCAGGCCTGGCGCCGGTGGGGTGGGATCCGGCTGCTGGAACGGCGCGGCGGCCTGCACGCGGTTGGATGAAGATGGAGTCATGGCGATTAGTTTAACGGGCACAAGGCGTTTGTCCCGCTTTCAACCGCCTGCATTAACGTGCGTTTTACACTCTTGTGTCGTGACGGGGTTAACCACCTACTGAATCGTTACGAGCACCTCGCATGCGCAAATCCGTGAACAGTGACAGAACCCACTTTGCAAAGTTTGCCAATAGTCGGGGGGTGTATTGCGCTGCGTTTTAGGTTGCACTAAAATCTTGCATTGAACAGAACGGTCTATTGAAATCCAGGCCTAAACCGGGGTCCCTCCCCCCGTTTTAGACTGGACTGTCTACATCTTCTAAGCTCACCACTATGCAAAAATCAGCCACCGCCGCCAGCACACCCGCTTTCGCGCGCCCCATCACGCCAGCGGCTGTGTGCATGCACATCACCCGCCTGCGCCAGCCGGTTACCCGCTCCACCCTCGTCGAGCTCTCCGGTAAATCGCAGCCAACCGTGACCCGCGCCGTCGCCGCACTCATCGACGCCAAACTCGTCCGCGAGCGCCCCGACCTCTCCTTCCCCACCGGCCCCGGCCGGCCCACCATACCCATCGAGCTCGATCAATCTCCGTGGGTCCAGATCGGCCTTGCGGTGGGCACCAAGTCCACCTACGTCGGCGCGTACAACACCCGCGGTCAGGTTCTGCGCGAGCAATTCGTGGAGGTCACCCCCGCCCACCTCAATTCCGCCGACTTCGTTGGCACACTGACCCCGCACATTCAGGCGCTGGCCCAGGCCACCAACCTGCCGGTTTCCAGCATCGGCATGGCCACCTCCGGACATGTGTCGCGCGATGGCTTCATTACTGCGCCGAACCTCGGCTGGGATCGGGTGGACATCGGCTCACATTTGCGCAAGAACTTCTCCGCCCCGCTGACCATCACCTCTGTCATCACCGCCATCGCCGGCGCGGAGCAGCAGCTGCAGTCCCCGGAGAAGACCAACACCGTGCTGTTGTTCTACGTGGATGACACCAATGGCGCGGCCGTGCTCACCCCGGAGGGCGTGGTGCGCCTCGACGTCGCCAACACCGATTCCTACACCACCTTGGGCTCGATTGCGGTTGCCCTCGCCAAGGAGACCCAGCCCTCGACCATCGTGCTGGCAGGATCGGCCTTCGCCAACCCGCACGATGCCCGCGCCGTGGCCTTGGCCATTAAGTCCTCCCGCAACCGTGATGTGGAGCTGCGCGTCATCCCCACCCACCTGGACAATGCCCGCGCTGCCGCCCGCGCCGTGGCCTTGGATCGCCTCATCAACGACCCACTCGGCCTGGCCAAGAGGATGCATAGCGTCCTGGAGAAAGTCTAGGCTCGAGCAACCAACGACATGCCGGGTTGAATGCAGCGCGAAAAACCGGCGCCACCCTGCCCGTTGCGGGGGTGGCGCCGGTTGTGGCTTTTCCCTTGAGATAACCGGGCTAACAAGCCTGCTGGCCGATAGACCAACTATGAGCTAAAGCGCACGGCATCCAAGCTCAGAGCCTCCCCGATCCCGGCCTGCGCGGCCGCGGTTTCCACATAACGCGCGGCGTGCGGGATAAAGGAGCCGGACTGCTCGTCGGAAAGCTCGCGGCGCACCTTCGCCGGAATGCCGGCGGCCAGCGATTTCGCCGGGATCTCCTGGCCTTCCAAGACCACCGCGCCGGCGGCGATGAGACTGCCCTCGCCGACGGTCGAATGCGACAGCAACGTGGCCTTCATGCCCACCAAGGTGCCATTGCCCACGGTGGAGCCGTGCACCAAGGCCATGTGTCCCACGGTGACGTCATCGCCCAGGGTGCACGGTGCGTCGGCATCGACGTGGAGCACCGAATTGTCTTGAATGTTGGTGCGGGCACCAATGCGGATCGGGCCGATGTCGGCGCGCAGCACGCAGCCGTAGAACACCGAGGAATGCGGCCCGATCTCCACATCGCCGATGATCGTTGCATTTGGGGCGATGAACGCGGTCTCATGGATGCGCGGGGTCTTGCCGTTGCAGGGCAAGATGAGCGGGCCGTGGGGGAAGGCGTGGCCTGCGGCTGCGTGTGCATCAGTCATTGCTCGTACTCCTTGAGGGTCAACTCGACGATTTCTCGTGCCTGGTCAATGCCGGTAAACAGGTGGGCGTTCAACCCCGCGGCGAGTGCGCCTTCGAGGTAATCCGGCCGGTCATCAAAGAATAACGTCTCGGCGGCCGGCGTACCCATCGATTGCAGCGCAATGGTGAAGGCTCGTTTGTTCGGCTTTGCCACCCCGATATCGCCGGAGAAGGTCACCGAATGGAAGCGATCGAAGAAGTCGTGCTCGCGGCGCAGGTTGGCCGCCAGCGTCGCCGGCAGGTTGGACAAAATCCCCACGCGCAGGCCACGGTCGATCAGCGACAGCGCGTAGTCCACCATCTCCGGGTCGTGGGCCCGGGTGATCTGGGAGTCAAGGTCGGTCATTTCCGCCCAGTCGATCTCCTCGAGACCGGCGGCGCGGCGCACCTGCTCCCAATAGGCGCGGTCGCTGAGCTGGCCTGAGTCATAGTCCGGGCGCAGGCGGTGGTAGTGCTCCATAATCGCGGGCGAGCCGGCGCGGGCGATGAGCCTTTGTTCCTCGGCCGCGGTGGGAATCTTGAGCAGTACCCCGTAGAGGTCAAAAAGTATCGCTGTCATGCGCCCCAGTCTAGAGCGAGCCGCACAAAGGCGACGCCCGTTTGCCGACGCCTTCGGTCTGTGAACCTGGGGGCGTCAGTAAGCGGGCGCAACGCGTGAAGCTGTCGGCTTAGTAGTGATCGTCGACGCGGCGGTTGGCCTCACGGCCTGGGTGCTGCGGGAACTCCGCCGGGTAGCCCATGCCGATGACCAGGCCAACGCCACGATCGGTGCGTCCGCCCAGGCCTACGGCCTCGAGGATCTTGGACTCGTCCCAGCCGGTGGTCGGGGAGGTAGCCAGGCCTTCGGACTGTGCAGCGATCAAGGCGAAAGAACCAACCAGCATGGCATCCTTGATGGCGGTCTCGCGCAGAACCTGCTCGCTGGCGTTGGCGAAGAAGCTGTTGACATAATCGGCGCGACCCTCACCAAGGATCTGCTCCAAATCGTCCGGCACGCTCGCGCGAGCCACGGTCACCAACACGACGGGTGCGTCGCGCAGCTGCTTCTGGCCGGAGGCAGCGAAGATGGCGTCCTTAACTGCCTGGTCGCGGACGACAACAAGGTCAGCGCGCTGGGCGTTGAAGGCGGTTGGGGCCTCGAGTGCCAAGCCGACGACGCGGTCGAGGACCTCATCGGTGACGGGCTGGTCGGTGTAGGCGCGGGTGGCGCGACGGGACTCGATGGCTTCCTTGACGCTAAGCGACATAAAAAAATCTCCTTGTGAGGATCAAATCAAAGTTTGTGGATACAACACCATATTATGTTTGATCATTCCCGATTGCGCATGGATTGTTTGCACCCTCACAACCCGAAAGCCGCCACCTGACACTTCACACCGGCTCAGCAATGGCCAAGCTCCCCGTGGTAGGCGGTGGCAACCAACTGCTCCAAGACCGCAAGGTCGATGTCTTCGAGCTTGTTGACGTACACGCAGGATACGCCAGCGCTGTACTTGCCAAGACGAGCCATCGCGGGGTCCTCCTTGGGCAGGCCGTAGAGCGAAATCTTCGCCTGACGGGGCGAAAAGCCCACGATGAAGGTATCGCCCTCGCGGCCGGTGGCGTAGGTGTAGTGGCACTGCCCATAGCCGATCATCGTGGGCCCCCACATGACCGGCTCCTCCCCCGTCGCGCGGGCAAACAACTCGAGCAGGGTGCGGCCGTGCTCGATGCGGCGCGCCCAGGGCAGCTCCTCGATAAACTGCGCCGGGTTGACTGCCGTTGCGTGAGTCTTCAGGTCCGCGGCGTTGTCCCCGGTATGCCCGCGGGTGAAGGTGGCGGTGCGCTCGGGCGGCGTGGGGGCGTCGGCAAGCGAAAGGCCTTTGTCCTGCAACGCCGCGTTCAGGCGCTCGAGCCCGCGCGCGCCCACCCCGTGTAGGGAAAGCAGGTCCGGATAGCGCGCCCCGGCCAGGGACTCGAGGTTGGCAAAGCCGGCATCGGCGAGCGCGCGCTGGCAGGGTTTGCCCACCCCGGGGATGGCCGACAGTGGGGTGGTTTCCGCGCTGGTGCTGGCACGAGTCGTGGAATCGGTGCTCATGGGAACAGTTCTTTCGGCTCGATGGCTGCGCGCTGGCGCAAATCTGAGTAGGAATTGATGTATGAGCCATCCTAAGCCACATCAGCTTCCGCTTTCAGCGCGCGTGCCCGCCGCCGGGATCTTCGAGGATGACTGGCGCGCACGCCCCACCCTGGAGCACCCCTTCCCCGTGATCCTCATTCACGGCACGGGCGTCACCAAGTCGGATTGGCGCAGGCTCGGGCCGATGCTGCGCGAGGAGGGCCTGTGCGTATTCGCCCCGGACTTCGGCAAGCGCTCAACCGAACCCGTCGCCGAGTCGGCCGCGCAAGTCGCCGCCTATATCGACGCGGTCATGCGGATCACCGGCGCGGCAAAGGTCATCCTCGTCGGGCATTCCCAGGGCGGGATCATCGCCCGTTATTGGATGCATCTTCTGGGCGGGGCCGACAAGGTGCATCAGCTCATCAGCCTGTCGGTGCCCAATCACGGGACCGTGCGCGGCGGGGTGATGGGCTCGCTGGCGCGCACCAGCCGCGGCTCGGAAGTATTGAATGCAATCATTTCAAACTGGTTTGGCCCCTCCGGGTTTGAGATGATCACCGACAGCCCCCTCATCGCGGCATTGAACCAGGATGGGGACTGCCTACCGGGAGTGTATTACTCCAGCATCACCACCCGCTCCGACGCGATCATCACCCCCGTGGAGTCCTGCTTCCTTGAGGGTGACTACTCCCACAACTTCTACGTCCAAGACGAAAACCCCTATACGGTTGTGCGCCATGAAAACATGCCCTTTGATTTCCGGGTATGCCAGATGGTGCTGGGTGAGATCCTCGACTGCCCCCCTCAACCTGCCGGTGAGCCCGGTACCCAGTGGCCGCTGCCCGCGCCCGAATCCTCAGACCTTGATGCCTTAGCCGGCCCCGATGCCGACCCTAACGCCGCGCAGCAGCCAAAGAAGAAGCGACCGATGCCTCCAAAGATGCCGAAGGTGTCCGTGCCACCCTTGCCACAGGTAGCCTCTATACGACTGTCCGCGCTACCGCACCGCACCGGCACCATGCCTGGCGCCTCCTTTCATATCCCGCTACGGATTCCCGATACCGTTCGCCGCGCCCGCACGCTGCGCCGCCGCGGAAAGTAGTTCTGCTTCGCCACAGGTGGCAACCGCCGAGGCGCCACCGCGTTGCGGCATGCGTGCCGACGGTGACGCGCCCGCACGCAGCCCGGCCCCCTTTTTACTCACCGTCGCCATGTGCCCGGATGTTGCATAAGACGCTGCCCGCTTTGCGCCCAGCGGGGGTAAAACTGAGCGCGGCCTGCGTTTTTATTCACATGGACATTACAAATAGACCATGTGGTCTATTAGTGCCAAACAGAAGGGACTTGTCTTAGGCCATACGCTAGGTGTTTAATGGCGATATCACCAAGCGGAACCCTTGCTTTATCGTTTCCCAAAAATGCACCGCTTGGTCTATTAGCTTAATGTAGATCAAGGAGCCCCATGTCCACCACTACCCCCACGGCCCAGCAGGCCAAGCGCCTGCCCGGCTGGCTCACCGGCTTCGGCGCCCAAGTCACCGCTGGCCTCATCGTCGGCCTCGTCTTAGGCCTCATTGCCCGCAGCCTCGACGGCAACCTCGGTGCGGACCAGACTAGCTGGCTGACGAACCTGCTCACCTGGGTCGGTTCGACCTACGTGCAATTGCTCAAGGTCATGATTCCGCCGTTGATCCTCACCGCGGTTATCACCTCCGTGGCCAACCTGCGCCAGGTTGCCAACGCCGCCCGCCTGGCGGTGTCGACGATCGTATGGTTCGCCATTACCGCGCTCTTCTCGGTGGTCACCGGCATCGTGGTCGCACTTGTCATGCGCCCTGGCCTTAACACCAGCATCGATCCTTCCCAGGCGGCGGAGCCTTCCACCACCGGCTCATGGCTGGGCTTTATTAACTCCATCGTCCCGCAGAACTTCCTGGCCCTGGCCGCCTCCACCTCGAGTTCGGGTGGCATTTCCTTAAGCTTTAACGTGCTGCAGCTGCTGGTGATCTCCTTCGCGCTCGGCATCGCTGCTCTCAAGGCGGGCAAGGCGGCAGAACCTTTCGTCGAGTTTGCCTCCTCCCTCCTCAAGATCGTCCAGGTGGTCTTGTGGTGGATCATCCGCTTGGCCCCGATTGGCACCGCCGCCCTGATCGGCAAGGCCGTATCCACTTATGGCTGGGACGCGTTGGGAAGCCTCGGCAAGTTCGTGCTCGCCATTTACGTCGGCTTGGCCATCGTACTGGGCGTCATCTACCCGGCCGTTCTGATTGCACACAAGATTCCTGTGCTCGGCTTCTACAAGCGCGTATGGCCCGTAACCTCTCTGGGCTTTGTCACCCGTTCCTCGATGGGAGTTATGCCGGTCAACGAGCGCATCACCGAATCCATGGGTGTGCCGCGCGAATACGCCTCCTTCGCCATCCCGCTGGGCGCTACGACCAAGATGGATGGTTGCGCAGCAGTCTACCCGGCAGTTGCAGCAATTTTCGTCGCCCAGTTCTATGGCATTGATCTCAACTTCACGCACTACCTCCTCATCATCTTCGTCTCCGTCATCGGATCTGCCGCCACCGCCGGCACCACCGGTGCAACCGTCATGCTCACGCTCACCCTGTCCACCCTGGGCTTGCCGTTGTCCGGTGTTGGCCTGCTGCTCGCTATCGAGCCAATCATCGATATGGGCCGCACCGCCGTCAACGTCACCGGCCAGTCACTGTCTGCACTGATCGTCGCAAAGCGCGCGGGCATCTGGGACAAGGATGTCTGGGACGCCAACGACAACGGCGCGGCACTCGATGCCGCACCCGCAGAGGAGCTTGCACCCGCGGCCACCGCGGCGCACGACAGCGAAGCCTCCGAACCGGTACGCGCTTAAAGCCCCATTTAGCGCGCACCTTATTCAAGGTTGCTGACACAGGTTCACGTCAAAGGTGAATCAGGACTGAGGAAACGGGCACCGCCAGCGGCGGTGTCCTTTTTCTATGCCCGGCACACGACGTTGCCTCGGGCACAAGGATTCGCCCCACCCCAACGGGTTTTCTACTATCCTGTGACGGGAGACACACCGTGCACGCTGGGCGCGCACACGATCAACAAGCACCACAAGAAAGGCCGCACCCATGAAGGACACCCTCGTTCCGGGCATTACCCACACCATGACCTACCTCGTCGACGAAAAGCGCACGGTGCCGTATATCCTGCCGGAGCGGGCAGACTTCGCCGCGATGCCGCACGTGTTCGCCACCGGATTCATGACCGCCGTCATCGAAGCGGCCTGCATCGAGGCGCTCGCCCCGCATATCGACGACGACGAGGTCACCTTGGGCACGCACGTGAACTTCTCCCACCAGGCCCCCACCGTGCCCGGCTCCACCGTCACCGTGGACGTCACCCTCGAGGAGGTCAATGGTCGCGCGCTGCTATTTAGTATCACCGCCCGCGATGAATACGCGGTCATCTCCACCGGCACCCACCAGCGCGGGCTGGTCAATCGCGAGCGTTTCCTCAGCAAGCTCCCCACGAAGAAATCTTAAATAAGGACCTCGACCCCGCCCATGGTCGATGGGAAGGGCCAAGGTCTATGCGGCCGAGGTCACCCCGATGTCGCCTATGCGTGTGGCCAAGGCGTTAGCCGCATCCGGGTCGCGGTCTTTAGATGGAGGATCCGAAGCTTGACAGCAGGCTTGAACCGGAACTTGCCCCCGATCCCGATTCGGTATCTGGGGTCGGATCGGGGATGACCACGCCCGGATAACCGGCATTTATGTTCGGCTCGTCATAGGGCAAGGCACTCTCGACAACCGTGGGGCGTGGGCCAGCAGCAGCTCCGGGCGCCGGCTCCCAATGAGCAATGAGCGCCTTGATGTAGTCGACGTGCGGGAGGACGCGGCTTTCTTCCCCGCCGGCGCCGAGGCGATCGCCGCAAACATCGTTGCCCTCGCCCAGGGAATGCACACCGTAGAGCGTGTTGTCCTTATGGAAGGGCGAACCGGAGTCACCCGGGCAGCCTTGATACTTGGTGGTCGACTCGGTCCAATAGACTTTGTCGTAGTAGGTTCCCCGATCAAACAGCTGCTGAACCGCGTATAAGGCCTCGGTGGCATATACCTGCCCGCCATATCCGGTAATAGTTGCCACTTCGCCCACCCCAAGTTCGCGGGCAGGAAGGTTGAAGGCATCGGCTTGAATACCTTCGCCCACGTGTAGCACCATGATGTCCGCATTCGGGTCGACGAAGGAATACTTAATGACGGGGGCTACCTCAGCGGCGTTTTGCCGCAAGCGCATGACCGTGACATCTGTTGCCGCCGTGAGGCAGTGCGCGGCAGTCAGCCAGGTGTTGCTGCCAATGTATTCGGCGGTGCAGCTGCCAGCGAATACCTCGTTGCCCTCCGCATCGGAGGTGTAGGCGAGGTATTGGGCAACACGATTGTCGTCGCTTTGCACCGGATTGCTGGTCTGGAGCGTCATCTGTGGCGCGGAATCCACGGATTGCGCTTCTTGCGCTACTGCCAGCGGGGCTTGAATCAGCGTTGCCGCGACGGCCATACTGCACGCGCCACGAGCCATGCGCCTAAAGCCAACCATTATTGCTCCTCAATAATCAAAGAGATTCACAGGACTTTTCTCATCTTCCATTCAGGCTAGTTTAGTCCACTGCTTCGCATGGGTATTCAACGCGCAAAGTCTGCATAGACTAAGGCACCAGCTAGACGAAGGCCACACAGGGTGCAGGCAGCGTCGCTAGCATGGACCCCATGCGCCTTCCCTTTTCCCAAGTCGATGTTTTCCACACCGGCCCCTGTACCGGCAACCCCCTGGCCGTCGTCCACGATGCTGACGACCTCAGCGACGAACAGATGCAGGCCTTCGCCAACTGGACCAACCTGAGCGAGACCGCCTTCTTATCGCACCCTACCCACCCGGATGCGGACTACCGGGTGCGCATCTTTACTCCTCACTACGAGCTGCCCTTCGCCGGTCACCCCACCTTGGGCTCCGCCTACGCCTACCTAAGCCGCTCGGGAACCAGCACCGATCACCTCGTCCAAGAGTGCGGGATTGGCCTAGTGGAGGTGCGCGTCGACTCCAGTGGTGCGCAACCCGTCTTCGCCTTCAAGGCCCCTGCATTGATCGAGGAGCGCGAGCCCACCGAGGCCGAGCTTGAGCAGGCGCTGCGCGGGCTGGGGCTGGATCACACGCAGGTGCGCGATGCCCATTGGCTTGTCAACGGGCCCCGCTTCTTAGGCCTCGTCCTCGATAGCGTCGACTCCCTGCGCGGGGTCGAGCCCAACTATGATCTCCTCGCCACGGTCACCGGGACCGGTATCGGGCTCTACGCCTTCGCCGAGGGCGAGCCCTTCGACGCCGAGGTACGCGCGTTGATACCCGGCATCGGCGAGGACCCGGTCACCGGCTCGCTCAACGCGGGCTTTGCCCGGTGGCTGGGTGAGACGGAACGGCTGCCCGCAACGATGACCGTGCGCCAAGGCACCATGGTGGGTCGCCGCGGCGAGGTTCGAGTCACTTCCGAGACGGGGAGCCAGTCCAACAACTACTGGATCGGCGGGGCCTGCCAGGCCCTTATCGACGGTAGCGTCGACCTCTAGCAATCCCCACCGCTGCCCACTGTTGCCCACTGTGGCCTGTGCGTATTCCTAGCGAAACGGCACCTCGCCGATGGTGCGGCGCAGCTTCCTGGTGCGCAGCTTCTCCGGGTTGGCGGCCAGCTTCTCCACCGCGCGCACGGCGCACATGACGTGCGCCTCCTTGGAGTTGGTGTAGAAGGTCTGGGCCGCAGCCGGTAGCTTGGGCACCGCGTGCAGCGGCAGGTCGGAGACGCTCAGCAGGGTGCCGTAGGGGATGCGGTAGCGGTAGCCGTTGGCCGCCAGCGTCGCCGATTCCATGTCGCAGGCCGCGGCCGTGGACCCACGCAGCAGCTCCCACAGCTTCTTCGGCGTGTGCCACTCCCAGTTGCGGTCGTCGGTGGACAGCACAGTTCCGGTGCGCATGAGCTGCAGGTCCTCGCCATAGATCTTGCGCACGGCCTTCTCTAAGGCCTTTTGCACCTCTGGCACGGCGGGAATCGGCAACTCCAGCGGGATGTGTCCGTCGAGCAAGTGATCGTCGCGCTGATAGGCGTTGCCCAGGATGAGGTCGCCGATACGCATGCGTCCGTCGAGGCCTGCGCAGTGGCCAATCATCACCCAGGCTTCCGGACGCAGCACAGCAAGGCAGTCGGTGATGGTCTTGGCATTCGAAGGCCCTACGCCGATATTGATCATGGTGATGCCCATATGATCGTCGGCGATGAGATCCAGTCGCGGCATCTGATGCCCCGTCTGCAGATTGATGGCATCCGCATCCGCCCCTGCGGCAGCCTCGCGGTCGATGCGGTGGCCGTCGGAAAGCATCAACGCCCGATACCTGGAACCGTCACGGTTGAGCTCGGCCAGCGCGAAGCGGAGGAACTCGCGCGTGTGCATGGCGTAGTTGGTAAACAGGATGTAGCGCTGTACCGTATCCGGCGCGATGCCGGTGTAGTGACTGATGCGCGCGCAGGCGATGTCGAAGCGCTGCGGGGTGAAATGGAAAAGCGGCTTCTCCGCGCCGTGGAAGGCCTCCCAGTCACCGTCGATGATCGCGTCGTCGACGTCATCCAAGGTTGGCCGCGGCACGAACTCGCCGGTGTCGCCGGCCCGGCGCGCCTCGCTTAGGCCCTCGATGCCGTCGATGTACTCCGGCGGGATGCGCACATCGGAGGCCACCACCTCGATCTCGCACTCATAGTTGCAGCTCAGGCGCTCAAGCTGGGCGCTTAGGTACTGCCGCATGAGCCCCGGGCGCGAGAGCACCGCGGAATAGACGCCGGCCTCGTCGACGTAGCCATAGGCCTGGGTGCGGTCGATCGGATGCCAGCTTTTGACCGTGACGATCAGCTTGGGATAGACCACCTCGGCATAACGAGCGTAGTCTCCGGTTTCGAAGACCTCGCGGGCGATTCGGGTGGATTCCTCGTAGATCTCCACCAGCTTGTCTACCGCTGCCACAACATCCATGTTTGCTTCCTCCTCATAACCCGCCCCCACTTACCTTGGGTGCGGTGGCCACGTCCTCCTGACGGGCCCCTACTTTCGCTCTTGGTTCTCCTCGAGCTTAATGCCGCCGCGTGGATCGCGCTTGGCGAATGCCACACCCGCCCCGCAACGCTTGGGCTAAACGCTAGGGTGCACTTTCAGAGCCCACAGATTTGTCGGCGACAGCACCCTCAACCGCGCACACCCACGTCGAGCACCCTTTCAAGCGCTCGGAAGCATCCACCAAAAACGCCTCAGAAAATCCCAGAAAACCTACAACCAACTGCGTATATTCAGGCCATTTCCGTTTTCTACGAAACAATTCCCCGCTCCCGGCTCAGGCCGCATGCACGCCTAGCGGCGCTAGCCCAGTCGTAGGTACTCGCCCAGATACGGCAGGGTGAAGGTGAGGTAGTCGTGGCGGAGCGCGGTGACGAGATGGTGTTCAGCCTCCTGTCGCCGAAAAAGACTGATGAAATACCGAAGCCTTGTCGAAAAGAGTTGTTGTGGAGATACATGTGCTCCTCGCTCGGCCAAACGGCTTTAGATTCTTTAGGTTCTTTAGATTTCACCATCACCGCAGCTACATCGCCTTTTTTTGCTTGCCGACGGCCACAGGCGGCCACCGGAGGCGTCGGCAAGCATGCGCGCATTGACTACAACCGCGCATCGACCGCCTCCAGCGCGGGGCGCAGCTGGTTGCGCCACACCGTATCCACGCGATCATCGGCACGGCCCGGCCCGCCGTTGATGACCGAAACCTCCTTGCCCTGCTTAATCGCATCCAACACGATGCGCATGCCGCTCATGACCGCGAGCGACGAACCCGCCACCAGCACAGACTCCGACTCCGCAAGCATGCCCGCCACCTGCTGCTTGCGCTCATTCGGCACCGGCTCGCCGAAGTAGACCACGTCCGGTTTCAGCAGCGAGGAACCACAGTTTACGCAGCCAAGCAGCTGGAAACGCGCAACGTCTTCCTCCGCTAGGGCGACGTCACCATCTGGGTTGACCATCGAGGCGTCGATGGCAATCGAGTCCATATACCCCCGGTTCGCGGCCTCCAAGCGGGTGTCGAACAAGCGCCGATCCTCCTTGAAACCGCAGTTCAGGCACACCACCGTGGACATGTCCCCATGCAGTGTCACCACATGCTTCGACCCCGCCGCCTGATGCAGCCCGTCGACGTTTTGCGTGACGATCCCGTGTACCGCGCCGGCGTTCTCCCACGCCGCAATGAGCTCGTGCACCCGATTCGGGCGGGCCGCATCCATGTGCCGCCAGCCGATAAAGCTTCGCGCCCAATAGCGATGCAATGCCGCCGGGTCATAGCGAAACTCCTGGTAGGTCATGGGGCGATGCCGCGAGAGCGAGCCGCGCGGCCCGCGATAATCCGGGATGCCGGAATCCGTAGACACCCCCGCGCCGGTGACCACCAGCACGCCCCCGCGCCCCAACTGGGCGACGACACGCTCCAGCGCCACCTGAGGATCGGTGGGCTCAACCTTCTCCTCCACCACCCGCGCGATCGAACGCAGCGCGGAGGCATGCGCCATGGCAACAGCAGGGTCTTCCATGTCCGCCATTGTGGAACCGTCACCGACAAAGCGCAAACGCGCACCGTGCGTGCCGCTTAGCGACGGCACCCGGTGGACACCCACACCCATTTTGCCGCCAGCATGCGAGACACCTTGTTGCCGCGCTCATTCATCTATGTCAAGCAGCATCTCCACCCGCCGGAGCTCGTCATAAAGATCCCGCTCTTCAGGCGAAAGCCACCACCTGGCCGCAACATCTTTCAGATCCTGTCGTGTCATTGGTGCTCCTTCGATCTCGGAAAAGCGAGCGATCAAGACATCGGTCAATTCACGTCTGCGACGGCGAAGCTCCTCGGAATTCTTCCTTTCAATCGTGAGTACCATATCTCTCTCCTTCGTAGGCTGTACATCCACAGCCTAGATAGACCAGCAGACAGTGCGCGGCCCATTGTTCGAACACGCAAGGAAAATGCGGCCACATGCTGGTGGGATCTTCGATCGGCAGCGCCCACCTTGGCGTCGGAAAGCAAAAACCCGGCACACGCGGTGCCGGGCTCGTGCTATGAACCAGAAAACGTTGGGTAGAAAACTACCTGCGGCCGAGATACACGGAATCCACGGTGCCGTGGCGGGAGCACGTTGCCTCCCAGCCGTCGGGGCGCACCTGGACCACCATGCGGCGGCCACACAGCTGGCAGTAGCGAGGTGCCTCCAAGCCAGCGCGCGCGGACGGGGAAAGGTGAATTTCTTCCCCGGAAGCGATCTCCTGCCCGGTATTCGGGTGGAAGATCGGGGTCTCACCAGCCATGATGGCGGTGAGAAGATCATGAGAGTCGGTCTTCATTTAGACGCTCGCGTTCAAGGCCTTGATCGGCAGGCGCAGCTTGCCCAGCATGTCGAGGTCCTGCTCCATCGGACGACCCAGGGTGGTCAGGTAGTTACCGACGATGACGGCGTTGATGCCGCCCAGCAGACCCTGCTCGGTGCCCAGGTCACCGAGGGTAAGCTCGCGGCCGCCGGCAAAGCGCAGGATGGTCTTCGGCAGGGCCAGGCGGAAGGCGCCGATGGCACGCAGGGCGTCGGAGGTCTCCATGACCTCGCGGTCAGCAAACGGGGTTCCCGGGCGCGGGTCGAGGAAGTTCATCGGCACCTCGGTGGGGTTGAGCTCAGCCAAGTCGGTGGCGAACTCGGCGCGCTGCTCGAGGGTCTCGCCCATGCCGAGGATGCCGCCGGAGCAGACCTCCATGCCAGCCTCGCCGACCATGCGCAGGGTCTCCCGGCGCGACTCCCAGGAGTGGGTGGTCACCACGTTCGGGAAGAAGGAACGCGCGGTCTCCAGGTTGTGGTTGTAGCGGTGCACGCCGGCGGCCTTGAGGCGGTCGACCTGCTCCTGAGTCAAGATGCCCACGGAGGCGGCAACCTCGATGTCGACCTCGCTCTTGATGGCGGCAACCGCCTCCTCGAGCTGGGACATGAGGCGCTCGTCCGGGCCCTTGACGGCGGCGACGATGCAGAACTCAGTGGCGCCGGACTTCTGGGTCTGCTTCGCGGCCTCCACCAGGCCTGCGATATCGAGCCAGGCGGAGCGAACCGGCGACTCGAAAAGACCGGACTGGGAACAGAAGTGGCAGTCCTCGGGGCAGCCGCCGGTCTTGAGAGAGATGATGCCCTCGACCTCAACCTCTTCGCCACACCACTTCAGGCGGACCTCGTGGGCCAGCTCCAGCAGTGCCGGGATCTGGTCATCATCCAAGGTGAGGACCTCTAAGACCTCATCCTTGTTCAGACCGATGCCCTGCTCTAGGACCTTGACCCGGGCGCGCTCCAGAATGTCGCTCATTGAAAGTGTCTCCTCGAAACCTTTTTCCGCTTGTGCGTTGTTGTTCGATTGTTCGATAGTTCGCGTTGCCAGGCCCTATCTGGGTATGGCCGCCGCGGATGATTGATCGCCGTTCAAGAATCCTAACGCCTAAATTGAACGACGTTTAGCAAATACACGGATTTAATACCCCCTCCTACCCCCTGGTACCCCTAAAGTTGAGTGCATGCCCCTCTATGACGAGACCCTTGACCTCCTCCAAGAACTGATCCGCAACGCCTGCGTCAACGACTTCACCCCCGGCTCCGGGCAGGAGGTGCGCAACGCCGACACGCTCGCGCGCTTCTTCGCCGACACACCCCGTGCTGTCCTCCAGCGCTTCGAGCCCGAGCCGGGGCGTATCAGCCTCATAGTGAAGGTAGAAGGCACCGACCCGGATGCCGAACCGCTGACGTTTATGGGACACACCGACGTCGTTCCCGTCGATGAAGCCAAGTGGAGCAAGCCTGCCTTCGATGCCGTCATCGAGGACGGCATCCTCTATGGTCGCGGCGTGGTCGACATGCTGTTTATCACCGCGACCATGGCTGCGGTAACCCGGGATATCGCCCGTCGCGGCGGCAACCGCGCCACGGTGTACTTCGCCGCGCTTGCCGACGAAGAATCCCGCGGAACCCTCGGCGCTAAGTGGCTCAGCGAGAACTACCCCGAGGCCTTAAGCTGGCGCAATTGCCTTTCGGAGACCGGCGGCTCCCACTTACCCGGCCGGGACGGCTCCGACTCGGTGATCATCTACGTCGGCGAGAAGGGGGCAGCCCAACGCCGCCTGCACGTCCACGGCGACGCCGGGCACGGCTCGGCCCCGTACAACAAGGACTCGGCCATTGTGAAGATCGCTCGCGTCGCCGAGCGCATCGCCGCTATTCGCCCGCACATCAGTGACAGCGACATCTGGAGTGGGTTCATCCGCGCCTTCCGCTTCGACGAGCACACCCAGCAAGCACTTATCGCAGGATTAGACCCGGATGCCCTGCGCCAGCTTGGTGAGCTGGCCGGCTTCGCCGACGCGATTAGCCACCTGACCATCGCCCAGACCGTGCTGCGCGCGGGCCAGGCCATCAATGTGTTGCCCTCCCACGCCTGGCTGGAGATGGACATTCGCACTCTTCCGGGGCAGGACCAGGAATACGTCGATAAGCTGCTGCGCGAAGCACTCGGCGACCTGGCCGATGACGTCGCAATCGAACACCTCATCAGTGAGGACGCCACCCAATCCCCCACCGAACACCCATTGTATGAGGCGCTGGCCGATACGCTGCGCGAGTTCTTCCCCGACGCCACCGTCGTACCCATGATCGCACCGGGCGGCTCCGACCTACGCTTTGCCCGCCGGCTCGGCGGCGTGGGCTACGGCTTCGCCGTCCACGCGCCCGCGCGCACCCTCGGGCACGTCCACGGGCAGCTGCACTCCCACGACGAATACCTGCACCTCGAAGACCTCAAGCTCACCGTGGAGGGCTACCGCAGGGTGGCTGAGAAGTTCGTGTGTTAGAGGTTGAGGGCTGTTATCTTTTCCGGCCCCGATGTCTTTAAGAAACAGCCCCAGTTCCCGGGGTCGATACACACCGAATAAGGCGCGGGGCGCGAAAAAGCAGTGCGCAGTGGGGTTCCAAGGTTCTAGCCAGGTTGGCGGGAGTAGCCATCCAGCCTGGGTATTAACAACTTTCAGCCAATCACCGGCTGCTTGCGCAGGTTGGGCTCAGCATCCTTCAAGTCTTACGGCGGATAGTGGGAACCATGACGAGCACAGACAACGTCACCACCGCTACCGCCACCGCTTCTGCCAACGCCACCGCCGCCCGCACCGTCCCCGGGGCTACCCTGCGGCGCAACAGGGCACGTCACTTCGGGATCGCCACGATGATCCTCGGAGCCACGATGACCACCATCATCCCGGCGGCCGCTGCGGCTGAGGCCTCGGGCGCCGAAAGCTTCGGGGTTAACTCCTCGGCCACCTCCATCGTCAGCACCGTGGACACCACCGCCTATGCGCTCGCGCCGAGCCGAATGGACATCGAGCGCTCCATCTAGCCCAATCCTGGACATGCCGCCACAGTAGGTGCCGGGACTAGGCTTGGGATATGCGACCTGCCTATTCCGTTACCACCGTTCGCGCGGCCGAAGCCGCACTCATGCGCCACGAGCACTTCCCCGATGAACTCATGCGCCTGGCCGCAACGGCCGTCGCCGGTACCGCGCAAGCGATGCTCGCAAGCAGCAGTTCCAACCGATCCCCCGCTTACGAACCCGGCCCCCGCGTGCTGGTGCTCGCCGGACCGGGTGGCAACGGCGGCGATGGCATGTACGCGGCGTCTTTCCTGCAGCAGCAGGGCGAAAGCGCGGACGTCGCACTGGTCAGCGACAACTGCCATGCCAACGCGCTTGCCGCCTGCCGTGATGCAGGGTGTGCGGTATTTCCTGTGCAGGAGTGCACTGCCCGCGAGGGGCGCGCTTATGACCTCATCATCGATGGGATCGCAGGCCTTGCGTCCGCCCGCCCGATCGACGAACACACCGAACACATCCTCGATGCGACCCGGCGCGCAGGCGGGCTGGTTCTTGCAATCGACATGCCAACCGGCATCGATGCACGCACCGGCGTCGCCGCCTCCCGGTGCGTGGTCGCCGATGCGACGATTACCTTTGGCTGGGCGCGCACCGGTCATGTTTTCGCCCCGGAGTGCGGGCAGGTTGTCATCAGCGATCTGCAGCTTCCAGGCGGACCGGTTGCCTTTTCACAGGCGCTTGCCGACGCCGGCCAGGCCGAAGCCTACCTCGCCTATGAGCCCAACGAGGCCTGCTTTACCTGGCCTACGGCCCCGCTCGTCGATGATGAACGGGGGCTGGTCACCGCCCCTAAACCGGTGGGGTGCACCGGCCCCTTGGTAGATCCCACGCCCGGAATCCACGCAACGAAATACACCGGCGGGGTGACCACCTTGTGCGCGGGCAGTAGCAGATATATAGGTGCGGGCATTTTGTCGACGGGTGGGGCGGTGAATGCGACCCCGGCCATGGTGCAGGTGGTGGGTCAGCCTGAGATCGTCCACCACCACCCTGAGGTGGTGCGCTTCGACACCGTCGCGGATGCCCGCCGCACGCAGAGCTGGGTGATCGGCCCCGGCCGCGGGACCGATGACCAGGCCGCAGCGGAGCTCAACCTGGTTCTCGCCCGCCGCGAGCCCACCATCATCGACGCCGACGCCTTGCGCATCATCGCCCATGACGAGAGCATCCGGGATGCGGTGCGCGCCCACCCCTTTGTGGTGCTCACCCCGCACTATGGGGAATTTACCGCACTATACGAATCCTGCGTGGGGCCGCTGCCGCAGGAGGTGGGGCGCGCGCAGTTAATGAGTGATCTTGCACAGGCTTTGGACTGCTTTGTCATGCTCAAGGGCCGAATCACGCACGTCACCGCCCCCGGTGTGCCGGTTTATGGTGTCAACGCCGGGCATTCCTACGCCGCAACACCCGGTTCCGGCGACGTGCTTTCCGGGATCCTCGGCGCGGTGCTGGCGCAGCAGTTTTTCCTCGCCGAAACCGAGCAGCTGTCCAAGAGGGAAATAGACACGGCCATCATGGAGATCCTGCACGCCAACTCCCTACACATTCACGCATCCCTGGAAGCAGCGCGCACCCCGCACGGCATGGCTATCGCCACCGCCTCCCGCATTGCCGACGCCATCCCCGCGGCGTTAGCGAAGCTGCTGACGATGGCGCGTTAGGGGGCGGTTGGTGGGACGAATACATCAACGTCGATTGAAACCACCCACCGCGACCGCCATATGGCCTGTTCACAGGCGCACTGGGTGCGTCGGTAAGCAAACGCAAAGGGCAAGGACAACCGAAAATAGGACTACAGGCGCCACACGGGGTTCATGCTGGGGCGTTCGAACACCGTACGCCCATCATGAATGGACAACAGTACCGGGGCACTTTCCTGCAGGATCTCTCGCTCGCTGCCCGCCTCAAACACGACGAGGTTTGCCCGCTTGCCCTCAGCGATCCCATAGTCGCTCAAGCCCAAGGTCTGAGCTGGGTTCGTGGTAGCAAAATCGAGGCACGTATCCACGTAGGCGGGCGTGAGCATGTGGCCAACGTGCAAGCCCGTGTCGATAATGCGCACCAGATCACCATTACCCATCGGATACCACGGGTCAGAAATGGAGTCCTGGCAAAAGGCGACGTTAAGGCCAAAATCCACCAACTGCTTTACCGGAGCCACCCCGCGTGGCACCGGATTGCTAAAGCCTCGGCCCTGCAGGTGCAGGTTTTCGTTCGGACAGACGGAAAAGCTCAGTTGCGCAGCCTGCATCTTGGGCAAGAGGCGAGCCATGAAACCGGGCGTGTAATAGCTCATCGCCACCGCGTGGCTGACATTGGCCAGACCCTGCATACTGCGCTTGGTGGCTTCGGCGGCCATAACCTCCACAAAACGGGACTGCTCATCGTCGATCTCATCGCAATGGACATCGACCCGAGCACCGAACTTCTCCGCCAGATCGAAGGCGTGCTTTAAGGAGGCGACGCCATCTTCCCTCGTGGGCTCAAGGTGTGGGATAGCACCGACAACGTCTGCGCCTTCCCGCAGCGCGCGTTCTACCAGCTCATCCCCGCCTGGGTAGGCATACATGCCATTTTGCGGGAAGGCGACGATCTCGATCTGGCAGAAATCGGCCACTTCCTTCTTCACATCTACTAAGACCCCCAAGGCGACCAGCTCGGGATCGGTGACATCGACATGGGTGCGGATGAAGCCAACGCCGTGGCTAGCCGCGCTGCGGGCTGCGGCGATGGCCTTTGCGCGCACTTCCTCCGCAGTACCCAAGCCAAGCTGCTTGCGTTCACGCCAAATCTCAATGGCTTCAAAGAGCGTGCCGGACTCGTTGTCCCGTGGCGTTCCCGCGCTAAACGCATAGTCGAGGTGGATGTGTGATTCAACCAGCTGCGAGGCCACGAACTTACCCGCCACGTCGACGACTTCCCCGAACTCACCCGACTGACTGCTTCGGCCGCCCTGGCCACTGTGTGCTTGGCTGTCTACGCCTGCCACTGCGGCATCGCCCGCGGGGCGAATCCAGGTGATTCGGCCATCATCGATGCGAATATCAACGAGCTGACCTGCAGATTCGCTTCGGATTTGTGCGTTTCGGATAAGCATCGTGCTTGAACTCCCAGTCGTGGATACTACATTCCCCCTTGATGGGGGTGGTGATTCATGCGCGCGATTTTTCTATCGCGCGACAGAAAAAACCTAACACACGCTCGGGAAAATAACTATCGCACTATCGAAACTGTGTAGATTTATTCATTGACCTGCACTCTCTATCAACCGATAGAAATTGACCGCGCGTAAAATGCGCGATTACTCTGCGGCTCAGTAGGAACTCACCAAGCACCCGCTTGGCCAGAACCCCACCTCCGCATCCCGTCAGTCGGTGCGCCTAGCACCATTAATTCCGTGAGGTAATCATCATGGCGATTATCAACAAGGCACCTTCACCTGCCATAACCCCCACCTTCGCGCCCACGGTGGCACCCGCCGCACCCGTGCCCGACAAGCACCAGGTACGCAACTCCGTGAAGGCCAGCTTCATCGGCACCTTCATCGAGTGGTTCGACTATGCCGCCTATGTTTATATGTCCGCGATTGTCGCCACGGTCTTCTTCCCCAACCTTGAGGGACGCACCGCGTTGATCTTTACCTTCGGACTGTTTGCACTCTCCTTCCTCGTGCGCCCGATCGGCGCCATCGTGTGGGGTCACATCGGTGATCGGCTCGGACGCGTCCGAACCTTGTCCACCTCCATCGTCTTGATGAGTTCGGCCACCTTCTGCATCGGCATTCTGCCTAGCCATGCAGCGATCGGAGCGGCCGCACCACTGCTGCTGCTTGCCTGCCGCATGGTGCAAGGCTTTTCCGCCGCCGGCGAGTATGCCGGCGCTTCCACCCACCTGTCTGAGGTTGCGCCCAAGGACAAGCGCGGACTGTTTGCGGCTGTGGTCCCGGCGGCTACCGCTTCCGGCCTGCTGCTCGGCTCGCTTATCGCTGCGGCTTTGACCGGTTTGCTTGACGACGCCTCCCTCACCAGTTGGGGCTGGAGGATCCCCTTCCTGCTTGCCGCACCCCTGGGCATCTACGGCCTCATGATCCGCCGCCACACCATGGAGTCCGAGCAGTTCACGCAGGCCACCGCCTCGGATACGCCATCGTCTTCGACCACCCCGATCGTCGAGGTCCTGCGCTACCCACGCGCACTGGTTGTCGCCTTCGCCGGGGCCGTCCTCAACGCTATCGGCTTCTACGTCATCCTGACCTACCTGCCTACTTATCTGTCCGAAGAGCTGGGAATGAACTCCACCCAGGCGTTCATCTCCTCCTCCATCGCCTCCGCCTTCTACGTTGCCTTCGCACTGTTGACCGGCTACCTCTCCGATCGCCTCGGGCGCCGCACCACCATGCTGGTCGCGGCAGCAGCCATGCTGGTTGGCATCGTCCCGGCTTTCATCCTCCTAGATACTTCAGGTTTCCTTGTCATCGTCACGGTGCAGGTCTGCCTGGGCGGCATCCTTGCGCTTAACGACGGCGTGCTGCCGTCCTTCCTCTCGGAGCAGTTCCCCACCAGCACGCGCCTGACCGGCTTTGCTTTGACCTTCAACCTCGCAAACGCCATCTTCGGCGGCACCGCCCCCATGGTCGCCACCTGGCTGATCGGTTCAACGGGATCCGTGCTCGCCCCAGCGTTCTACCTGGCAGTAGCGGCAATCGTGACCGGAGTCGCCGTTGCCTTCGCCGCCCCCACCAATGACCTGCAGGGCCACACCAGCAAGAAGGAAATCTAGACTCGATGAATACCTTGTCCGCACTGTCCCACTTGTCTGCTAGCCGCTGCGATGCTTTCACCATGACCTGGGAAGAAATCGCAGATTCCACCGATAAGATCGCTATCGTGCCCGTCGGTTCCCTGGAGCAACACGGCCCGCACCTGCCCCTTGGGACGGACACCATCATTGGTATGGGCATCGCGAACACCGTTGCCGCAGGCCTCGAGCAACTGGCAACGAGCTCGCCCGAATTAGGGATCGCTGGCGCTGTCGTCCTCCCGCCGATCGACTACGGATATCGCTCCAACCCGTTTAGTGGCGGAGGCCCCCTGTTTCCCGGCACCGTTGACCTGTCGGCCACAACCGTCATCGCACTTTTCGAGGATGTCCTCGGCGAGCTCATCGCCGACGGCTTCCACAAGATTCTCATCGTCAATTCTCACTTTGAGAACCAATTCCCGATCCAGGAAGCCATGATCAAGGTGGATGCCGCGACCGGACACCAGGCGGTCATGGTTCAGACCAACTGGTGGGATCCGCTGCCTGAGTCGGTCATCAAGGAAGTCTTCAGCGAGGATATCTTCCCCGGCTGGGCGCT
The DNA here is from genome assembly GCF_027886475.1 of Corynebacterium sp. SCR221107. Classification (NCBI taxonomy): domain Bacteria; kingdom Bacillati; phylum Actinomycetota; class Actinomycetes; order Mycobacteriales; family Corynebacteriaceae; genus Corynebacterium; species Corynebacterium sp. SCR221107. The sequence continues at coordinate 101,213 of NZ_CP115670.1, read as the reverse complement.
CGAGCACGGCGCGGTGACCGAGACCTCCCTCATGCTGCATTTGGCACCGAACTTGGTGCGCACCGACCGCATCCCGCTGCTTGCACCGTTTACCCCACCCACTCACATTCGAGTACCCAACCGGGCAAGCGACATTCCGCCGGAGGGATCGCTCGCCAACGCGGCTACAGCGACCGCGGCCAAGGGTGAAATTATTACCCGCGCCACCACCGACGGCATCCTCGCGATCTGCTTGGACGAGTTCGGCGCAGCACCTACCCCAGCTTCGGCTGCCACCGACACTGCCCCTCAGATGCACGTTCCGGCAGGTGCCTAAACACCACCTAATCCCCTGCGTTTCCTCCACGAATCGCAGGGGATTTTCCTTGCTCATCTTCTGAAACAACCGTTGCACGGACGGCAAATAGACATCGCAGCGCGGTCAACGCCTACCGATTCGATGTCAGTCGACCGCTCCTTATTGCGCTTTCATTTGCGACTTCTCATACAACCTCTCATACGACAACCGTCGGTGCACGCGGGGCGAAGAGGTTGATGGCAACTGCCGGATAATTTCCTGTGAGTCGCCAAAAAGCGCCAGTCACGCCTTTCACAATTTTCACATTTATGAAATGCTATGGGTCATGCGCTATCTGAAAACTTTTGCAGCTTCCGCCACCATCGCCGCCAGCTTGATTGCTGTGGCCCCATCGGCTGGTGCTGACACCATCGATGATGCACTCGCCAAGATTCCTTCCGGTGAGATCTCGTGTGCCCAGGCTTCGGCCTACTGGACCAACGAGGCCGACTACAACAACAAGGTCGCCCAGGCCCGCACCCTGGCCATGTTCGACTCCCGCGGCCCGCAGATCCTTTCCGCCCTGGCGCGTGTGGAAGAAGCCGCTAATCGCTGTGGTCTCAAGGGCGGTGGCACGGCCACCACCAACACCACGACCGCCACCGCTGACACGGCAACCGCTTATGTTCCCCAGGCTAACAACTCCGTGGCCACCACGGCCAACGCCGCCGCATCCTTTGGTTTCCAGGGTCTTGGCCAAAACATCTCCATCCCGCTTCCGGCAGGAACCCCGACCGTAGCAGTGCCGGTCCCTGGCGTTGGCTCCTTTACGATCCCGGACCTGGCTTCGATCGTCGCCAACTTCTTCAACCAGGTCTTCGGCCAGGTCAACGCCGGTAGCTCCCGCTAGACCTGAAAATAGATCGGCGCGTGCAGCGAGCACCCCGGGTTAAACGCGTGCCCACAGCCCGGGCAGGCGCTTGCCGCGGAGTAGGCGTGATAGTCCATCTCACGCCCGCACGCCCCGCAAATCACCGCCACCTCATCGACCGGCATCCGGCCGAAGGGGTGGTCATTGTATTCTTCATGGCACAGGTGGCAGGCCCAGTACGTCCCGCAGGTGGCACACTTGTTGCCCACCACATCACGGTCGCTGCGGTAATGCGCGCAGCGTCCCTGCTTATCGACGCCCCTGCCGTGGATCACCTTCCTGATCACAGCGACCCCAGGGCGTCGATAAGCACGGCAACGTCCCTATCTTCGGTCGACCAGGATGTGCAGACCCGGACCACATCGGTGCCCGGGGTGGGGCCGGCGCAAATAAACTGCACGACGAAACGCCGCGCCAGGGCCTCATGTTGCGCCTTGGTCAGGACGAAGAACTGCTGGTTGGTGGGGCTGTCGATGAAGCAATCGATGCCCGCGTGCGACGCGGCCGCGCGGATATCGGCGGCCTGGGCGCAGGCGCGGGCGGTGATCGACTCGTACAGGCCATCGCTGAAAAGCGCATCAAACTGCGCGCCGATGAGCCAGCCCTTGGCCAACATCCCAAGGTTTTGCTTGATGGAGCTGCGGAAATGCGGTGCCACCGCGGCCTCACGCAGCACAACGGCCTCCCCGAACAACGCACCGCACTTCGTGCCGCCGATCGTGAAGGCATCGGCCAGGCGTGCCAGGTCCGGCAAACTCACGTCATTGCCCGCGCTGGAAAGGGCATAGCCCAAGCGCGCGCCATCGACGAAAAGGAACAGGCCGTGGCGTCGGCACGCCTGCGCGATCGCCTCGAGCTCATCTTTTTGGTAGCGGGTGCCGAACTCCGTGGGCTGGGAGATGTACACCAGCTTCGGGGTGACCATGTGCTCCAGCGTGCCACTTTCCTCATATTCCTCCACCACCGCGGTGATCTGTGAGGCCCGAAGCTTGCCGTCGGCGCTGTTTACCCCCAGGATTTTGTGGCCAGTGTGTTCCACCGCGCCGGTCTCGTGGACGTTAATGTGCCCACCGACCGGGCTGATCACGCCCTCCCACGGGCGCAGCACGGCATCGACCACGGTGACGTTGGCCTGGGTGCCGCCAACTAAGAAATGAACGTCCGCCTGCGGGTTGTGTGCCGCCGCGCGAATCTTCTCCGCCGCCTGCGCGCTGATCGCATCCAGGCCGTACCCGGTGTGGGTCTGCGCCTGGGTCTCTACGAGCGCCTGCAGCACCTGGGGGTGCGCGGTGCGGTTGTAATCGTTGCCGAAGAAGATCCGCTCGTCATAAGTCATGGACACCATTGTGCCCCATCGGTGGGCGCGCCAGCTGCTTTACTCCCTAGTCCCCAAGCCTGCCGCTGAGCCGCGCGAGGCGCTGGCTGCTGAGCGGATCCAGGCCGTAAATGGTGACGTTCACGCCCCGCTCGGCGAACTTCGCCTGCACGGCATCGAGGGTGGCCACCGTGGAGGCATCCCAGACCTGCGCCGCGCTGAGATCAATGACCACCGTGGTGGACGGGTCGGTGTAGTCGAAGGAATAGGCCAGGTCATTGGAGGATGCGAAGAATAGCTGGCCGGTCACGCGGTACGTGACGGTGCCCGCGTCCTCCCCATCGCGGGAGGTGCCCGTCTCCTTGGTTACCTCCACCACGTGCGCGACCCGGCGCGCAAACGCCACCATCGCCGCAACAACCCCGGCGATGACGCCGACGGCGAGATTATGGGTGGCCACCATACCCACCACGGTGACGAGCATAACCACCGTCTCCGACAGCGGCATGAGCTTCAACGTGCGCGGGTGCAGGGAATGCCAGTTCACCGTGGTGCCCGCGATCACCAGCATGACCGCCACCAGCCCGGCCATCGGGATGGCGCCGACCGCCTCGCCGAACAGCACCACCAGGATGAGCAGGAACACGCCGGTCAGCAGGGTCGACAGGCGGGTGCGCCCGCCCGCACCCTTGACGTTGATCATGGTCTGCCCGATCATCGCGCACACGCCCATGCCGCCGAACAGCGCCGAGGCGATGTTGCCCAAGCCCTGGCCATAGGACTCGCGGGTCTTATCCGAGTGGGTGTCGGTGATGTCGTCGACCAGCTTGGCGGTCAGCAGCGACTCCATGAGGCCAACCAGCGCCACGCCGAAGGCATAGGGGGCGATCAGCGTGAGCGTATCGAGTGTTAGGGGGACGTCGGGAAGCATCAGCCCAGGCAGCGAGGTGGGCAGCTCGCCCTTGTCGGCGACGGTGGGCACCTGCCACCCGGTCAGCAGCGCCAGCGCGGTGACCACCACGATGGTCACCAAGGGCGCGGGCACCACGTGGGTGAGCTTCGGCCACAGCACCATCACCGCCAAACCCGCCCCCACCAGGGGATACACCTGCCACGGGACCCGATAAATGTCCCCGAATTGGGCGGCAAACATCATGATCCCCAGCGCATTGACGAAGCCGGTCATCACGCTGCGCGGAATAAACCGCATGAGCCTGGCCACGCCCAAGGCGGCAAACACGAGCTGCAGAACCCCGGCCAGCAGCACCGCCGCCACCACGTAGTTCACGCCGTGAGAATAAGAAAGGGGCGCGATCACCAGCGCCACGGCGCCGGCGGCCGCGGAGATCATCGCCGGGCGCCCGCCGGTAAAGGCGATGGAGATCGCCATGATCACCGAGGCGTACAAGCCCACCTTGGGGTCGAGTCCCGCCACGATGGAAAAGCTCAAGACCTCAGGGATCAGCGCGAGCGCGACCGCCAGCCCGCCGAAGACCTCCCGGCGCAGGCGCGTGGGCGAGGAAAAGGCGAAGCGGAAGGAATCGACCACCCCGGTGGGTGGCAGCGGTTCCGAAGTGGCGTGCATGAGGGCTCCTTTTAACGGTCTCGTGTGGGCAACCGTTTGAGACTAGTCCAGCCCCGGCCCGCGCACCAACCCGAAAAAGCAAACCCCGCTGGTCGCGCTTTGTGAGCGCAGGCGGCGGGGTCAATTGGCGTTCGTTGGGCCGTGGGCGGGACATCCCCAGCCCTCCATCCGGCCCTAGTGTCCTTCGATGTGGCTGCCGTCGGCAGTAATCACCGGGAGCACGGACCAGCAGAAGTTGATCCACTTGTCGGTCTCCCGCCAGACATAATCCGGTTTGAAGATGGTCACCGGCTTGGTGTAGATCACCGCCGAGCGCACATCCACGCCAATCTTCGGCTTGGCCGGGTCGAGGTCCTCGTGCTCAAGGATGCGACAGACCAGGTCCAGGGTCTTGCCGGAGTCGGCGACGTCGTCGACCACGAGCACCTTCTTGCCCGCGAGATCGGAGGCGTCCAGGTACGGCGGCAGCAACTCCGGCTCGGGCAGGGTCTCGCCGATGGCGGTGTAGAACTCCACGTTGATGCTTCCCATGGCCTTCATGCCGATGGCGTAACCGATCGCACCGGCGGGGATGAGACCGCCGCGGGCCACCCCGATGATCAGGTCCGGCATCCAACCGGAATCAACGATCTGCTGCGACAGGTTGCGGCTTGCCTCGCCGAAGGTTTCCCAGGTGAGGTTCTCCCGATCCGGGTGGTACCAGTCGGGGACGAAGGTGGGGGCGGCATCGGTGGTGCTCACGGCGAAGGTCTCCTTTGTGGGGAACGAAAAGTATTGATTCAGAGTCTAACGATGCAACAAGCAGTTTCCTAGCTCCTGCTTTTCGACGCCTACGGTTCCCGCCTCAGGGCGGACCCCGAGGCACCCACTCGTGGTCAGTGTCCACCCTGAAATTTCACCTAATTTTCCCAGCAAAGCTTTTGCCTCCCCGCGATCAGGCCAACAATGGAAGTGGAATCCCCTCCCACCTCTAAGAGCTCGAAAAGGAGCACCAGCATGACCTCCGCAGCATGCGCCGTCGACCTCGTCAAAAGCTACGGCAGCGGCGACACCCTCGTCCAGGCCCTCGATCACGTCTCGGTGGAGTTCGAGAAGGGAAAGTTCACCGCCATCATGGGCCCGTCGGGCTCCGGCAAGTCCACGCTCATGCACTGCATGGCGGGCCTCGACGGCATGACCTCGGGCAAGGCGCTCATCGGCGAGACGGACCTCGCCTCCTTGAGGGACAAGGAGCTGACGAGGCTGCGTCGGGACAGGCTGGGCTTCGTGTTCCAGTACTTCAACCTCGTGCCCACGCTCACCGCGGTCGAGAACATCACCCTTCCCCTTGACATCGCGGGCAAGGCCGTCGATAAGCAATGGCTAAAGGAAGTGACCACCCGTCTGGGCCTCACCGACCGGCTCGACCACCGCCCGGCGGAGCTGTCGGGCGGCCAGCAGCAGCGCGTGGCGATCGCGCGGGCGCTCATTAGCAGGCCGGAGCTGATCTTCGGCGACGAGCCCACCGGCAATCTCGACTCGAATTCCTCGCGCGAGGTGCTCAACATCCTGCGCTCAGCGGTCGATGACCTGGGGCAAACGGTGGTCATCGTCACCCACGACGCGACGGCGGCCAGCTACGCCGACCGCGTCATCTTCCTCGCCGACGGGCGCCTGGCTGGCGAGCTCATCGATCCGACCGCCGACGACATCCTGCACATGATGTCGCAGATGGAAGGGGCGTAGGCCGCCATGAGAAAGCTTATTTGGCGCAACCTCGCGGCGCACAAGCTCCGGCTCTTCCTCACGGTGCTCTCGGTCGTTCTGGGCACCGCGTTCATCGCGGGCTCGTCCATGCTGACGGCGAGCATCGAGAAGAGCTTCACCGACATCGTCAGCTCCAGCTACTCCCAGATCGACGTCGTCGCCTCCTCGGACGAGCGCATCCCCATGAGCGACATCGACGCCCTGCGCGCCGACCCGCGCGTCGACGCCGTCGAGCTCAGCGCGGGCAACAGCTCCGCCGTCATCGCGGGCCCCGACGGCAAGCCGATCCAGACCGGCGGCGCCCCCTCGCAGGCCATGGCGCAGGCACCCGACGGCAAGTCGATCGGCGACATCGCCCAGCTTGTCGACGGCCAATGGCCGCTGACCCGCGGCCAGGCGGCGCTCAACCGCACCGCCGCCGAGCAGGGCACTATCAAGGTCGGCGACCAGGTCACCATGATCACCGCCCGCGGCCGGGAGACCTTCGCCCTCTCCGGCATCTACGACACCGACATGGCCGTCGGCGGCTTCGCCGGGCTCGTCATCCCGGAGGAGCAGTACCTTGAGAAGTTCGCCCCCGACGGCACCGTGGCCAGCGCCTCCATCGGGCTCAAGGACCACGCAACGGCGGGCGAGGTGCGCGACGCCCTAGCCAAGGAGCACCCCGGCTGGACGCTGCAGACCGGCACCGAGAAGGCCAACGACGAGACCAAGGCCATCAAGGACCAGCTCGCCTTCCTCAACTACTTCCTGTGGGCCTTCGGCGCGATCTCGCTGCTAGTGGGCTCGTTCATCATCTCCAACACCTTCTCCATGATCATCGCGCAGCGCCTGCGCGAGTTCGCGCTGCTGCGCGGCATCGGCGCCTCCCGCGGGCAGATCACCGGCTCGGTTCTCGCCGAGGCGGCGGTGGTAGGCGCCATCGGGTCGGTGCTCGGCATCTTCGCGGGCATCGGGCTCTCGCGCGGCATCATCGCGGTAATGAACGCCCAGGGCGTGGGGCTTCCCGACGCCGGGCTCGCGGTCAACACCACCGCCATCGTCCTCCCGCTCGTGGTCGGCGTGGTGGTCACCCTCTTCGCCGCCTGGGCCCCGGCGCGCCGCGCCGCCCGGATCCATCCGGTCCAGGCGATGCGCTCGGGCGATTCCTCGAGCAGCAACTCGCTGGTCGTCCGCACGATCGTCGGCCTCGTGCTCATCGGGGCGGGCGTGGTGGCGGCGGCCGTCGCCGCGCTCAACGCGGACATCGGTACCTCGAAGGAGCGGGCGATCACCGTGGGCGTGGGCGCGCTCGCTGTGGTACTCGGCGTGTGGTTCGCGGGACCTGCGATGTCGATCCCGTTCGTCGGCTCCATCGGCCGGGTGGTCGGCTGGCCGTTTGGCGCCGTCGGCAAGCTCGCAGCGACCAACTCGCGCCGCAACCCGCGACGGACCGCAGCGACCTCGTTCGCGCTCATGCTGGGGCTCATGCTGGTCGCCTCGATCGGCATGATGGGCGCCAGCATGCGCGACCAGGTCAACGAGTTGGTGGACAAGACGTTTACCGCGGACTACATGGTCACCGCCCCGCAGGACATGGGGATGTCGCTGCCGCAGGACGTGCCGGAGCGGATCGGCGAGGTCGAGGGCGTCGACCACACGGTCTCGCTGCTCCTGGCCCCGGTGTCGGTGCTCACCCCGCCTGATCCGAGCTCGCCCATGACCGATATGGGCGGCGTGATCGACGGCAGGGTGAGCGAGGCCGTCAACGTGTCCCTGCCCGACGGCAGCGACGACCTCACCGGGCGCGAGGGAGTGCTGCTTTCCAAGAGCAAGGCCGTCGATCACCCGGTGGGAAGCACGGTGCCCGTGTGGAACTTCGCCGGGCGCTCCGTCGATGTCCCGGTGGTGGGCGTCTACGAGGACAACCAGACGATCGGCCCGTACGTGTTGTCCAAGCAGTCCGCGCTCGAGCTGGTCAGCGAGAACGACCTTCAGCTTTTGAGCCTCATGGTGTACACCAACGGTGACACGAGCCCGGCGATGCGCAGCGCGCTGGAGGATGCCGTCGCGGACGACCTCGTCGTTCAGGTTCTCGATCGTGAGGATTTAAAGGGCCAGATCGGTAAGCAGATCTCCACGATCCTCAACGTGCTCTACGCCCTCCTGGCGCTGGCCGTGATCATCGCGATCCTGGGCATCATCAACACGCTCGCGCTGTCGGTGTCCGAGCGCCGCGCCGAGATCGGCATGCTGCGCGCGGTGGGCTTCCAGCGCGCGCAGATCACCCGCATGATCCACCTGGAGGCGATCGTCATCGCGCTCTACGGCGCGGTGCTGGGCTCGCTCATCGGGCTCGGCATGGGTTGGGCGTTTATCAAGACGCTCGCGGACACCGGCTTGGGCCACGTGACCGTGCCCTGGCTGCAGGTGGGGCTCACGGTGCTCGCGGCTGGCGTGGTGGGCCTCATCGCGGCGCTGTGGCCAGCGCGAAGCGCGGCGAAGACGAGGCCGCTGGAGGCGATCGCGGAGCTATAAAACAGGCGAAGGGGCAGCACCTGGGTGCTGCCCCTTCCCCTTGTGCGGTCCTAGACCAGCCCCGGGATCACGCCGTGCACGGCCAGCATGATTGCCAGCGCCACCAGCGGCACCACGATGGTCAGCACCGCGACGTCCTTGTAGGACTGGCGGTGGGTCATGTCGCAGACCAACAGCATCGTCAGCACCGCGCCGTTGTGCGGCAGCGAGTCGAAGCTTACCGACGCCATGGCGATCACGCGGTGGAGCAGCTCGACGTTCATGCCGCTGTCGTGCGCCATCTGGGCGAGCTGGTCGCCGAAGGCCTGCATCGTGATGGACAGGCCGCCCGACGAGGAACCGGTGATGCCGGAGATGACGCCGGTGGAGACGACACCCACGATGAGCGGGTTGTCGGAGACGCCGAACACGCCGTCGCGCAGCACGGAGAACACCGCGAGGGAGGCGATGACCGCGCCGTAGCCGACCTCGGAGGCCGTGGTGAAGGCCGGCAGGATGCCGGTCTTGGCGCCTTCGGACAGCTCGCCTAGATGCTTTTTGATGTCCTTCGGGTGCATGAGGATGATGACGATGATCGCGACGATGAGCGCGAGCGTCACCGACCACGTTCCCAGCAGGGCCTTGATGCTCGTGGCGCCGTACTTCTCGTCGGCGAGGTAGCTGAAGTCGAGCCACTTGGAGAAGCCGTAGACGAAGGAGAAGTTGACGGCCACGACCACGAGGATCGGGATGAGGCCTAGGAGACCTTCGACGGCAACGGAGTGCGAGCCCTTCGAGTGGTCGCCCTGGAAGATGTCCTCAGGCGTGGCACCCGCGGCGCTGCCGCCAGCCAGGCCCGCCTCGGTGGCCAGCACGTGCTCGGCGATCTCCTCGCGGTGGGAGTCGACGTCGGCGGAATCGGTGGCAAAGCCCACGCCAGCCTTGTTGAGCGAGCGCACGCGGTAGTTGAGCCACAGCATGCCGATGAGGAACATGAGCGCAGCGGAGATGAGGCCGAACACCGGCGCCGCGTAGGTATTGGTGCCGAAGTACTTCGTCGGGATCGCGTTGTGGATCTGCGGGCTGCCCGGCAGCGCCGCCAGCGCGAAGGTGATGGTTCCGAAAGCGACGGTGCCCGGCATGAGGCGCCGCGGGATGTCTGCCTGGCGGAACAACTCCATGGCGATCGGCATGATGGTGAACACCACCACCCAGGCGCTCACGCCGCCGTAGGTCAAAAGCGCCGTCGCGATCACGGTGGACATCATCGCCTGCTTCGGGCCAAACAGCGCGGAGATACCCCGGGCCAGCTTCTGCGCGAGCCCGCTGACCGTCATGAGGTGGCCGAAGATGGCGCCGGTGAGGAACAGCGGGAAGTAGTTCGTGAGGAACTTGCCCAGCGCTGGCATGAAGATCTGGGTGTAGGTGGCAAGCTGCGGGGCGCCGGAGAACAGCACCGCGATCGCGGCGGCCACGGGGGCGACGACCACCACGGAGTGCCCGCGGTAGGCCATGACGATGAGGAAGGCGAGGGAGATGAAGATCCCCGCCAGTGCGAGTGCCATGGGTACTCCTTTATCAACTTGGCTAGTATTTCAGCATGACTTCTGATCCAGGTTCGTCGTCACGATCGACCCGTGAGCTGATCCTCGAGTGCTCGCGCCGGTTGTTTAGCCAGCGCTCGTTCTCGCAGGTGACGATCAAGGACATCGCGGAGGAAGCCGGCGTCTCCAGCGCCCTTGTGATCAAGTACTTCATCAACAAGGAGTGCTTATTCGGCCAGACGATCGACTTCAAGGAATCGGCGCGACGGCTGTTCTCGGGGCAGTTTTCCGAGCTGGGGTACACAGCGGTGTACGAAACGCTCACCGCGCCCGCGGATGCGCCGTACTCGACCGTGCGCACCCTCGTGATTGGAAGCGGCGACGAGAACTCTCTCAAGTCCGTCGGCAAGAAGATCCAGGAGGACCTCAAGGAGGTCCTCGTCGACCGCATTGAGAGCGAGGCGCCGCAGCCGAACCCGCATCCGCAGATCAGGGCCCAGGCGGCGCTGTCGCTGATTATTGGTTTGTCGATGATGCGTCGCGTGGGGGATCCCAACTTCCGCGACTACCCGCGCAAGCAGCTGCTCGACTACTACGCGGGGCTGTTTCAGCAGATCGTCGACGGTGTGGCGTAGCGGTGAACGCTACGCCACACGCAACAAGGTGCTACGCCACACGGAGTGAGGAGATACACCACACGCAACAAGGTGCTACGCCACACGGAGTGAGGAGATACACCACACGCAACAAGGTGCTACGCCACACGAGGCAAAGAGCCTAGGCCCCGCGCACCTCGTTGATGATGACGGAGAAGTCCTCCCCGCCGTGCCCGTCGGCGGCCAGCTTCTCGTACTGGTCGGCCACGATGCGGCCCAGCACGGTCGCGGTCTTGGTGGACTCAGCCGCCTGCATCGCTAGGCGCAGGTCCTTGAGCATGAGCGCGGTGGCAAACCCCGGCTTGAAGTCGTTGTTCGCCGGTGAGGTCGGGACCGGACCAGGTACCGGGCAGTTCTTAGTCAGCGACCAGCTCGACCCGGTGGCGTTGGAGACCACGTCGAAGAACACCTGCGGGTCCACGCCCAGGCGCTCAGACATGACCATCGCCTCGGACAGGGCGACCTGCTGGATGGCCAGGATCATGTTGTTGCAGGCCTTGACCGCCTGGCCGTTGCCGAGCTCGCCGCAGTAGGTGATGGAGCGGCCCATGGCCTCGAAGAGCGAGCGGTGCTCGCTGAAGGTGGCCTCGTCGCCAGCGACCATGAAGGCGAGCGTGCCCTCCTGGGCGCCGAAGATGCCGCCGGAGACCGGAGCGTCGATGAAGCGGAAGCCAGCGTCGGTCAGCTCCGCGCCGATCTCGCGGGCGGCGTCGACCGCGATGGTGGAGGAGTCGATGAACGTTGTCCCCTCCGCGACCTCGGGTCGCGCCTCGGCGATGACGCCGCGCACCAAGGCGTCGTTAGGCAGCATCGTCATGACCACGTCTGCGCCGCGTGCGGCCTCGGCCACGGTGTCGCAGACGTTAATGCCTGCCGCGCGGGCTGCCTCCTTGGCGGGCTCAGCCACGTCGAAGCCTGCGACCTCGAAGCCGTTCTTGACCAGGTTGGCTGCCATCGGGCCGCCCATGTTTCCCAGGCCGATGAATGCGATCTTCATGCGTTTTCTCCTTCCAATGAGTTTCTGCGAACCCGATTCCCCTGAACCAGTTACTTCATCACCGGCATGGTGAAGTCCGCGGTGGACTCGGCACCATCGGGCCAGCGGGAGGTCACGGTCTTGGTCTTGGTGTAGAAGCGGAACGCATCCGGGCCGTGCTGGTTGAGGTCGCCGAAGGCGGAGGCCTTCCACCCGCCGAAGGTGAAGTAGGCGATCGGCACCGGAATCGGCACGTTGATACCCACCATGCCCACCTCCACGCGGGCGGCGAACTCGCGGGCGGCGCCGCCGTTTTCGGTAAAGATGGCGACACCGTTGCCGTAGGCATGCTCGTTGGGCAGGCGCAGGGCCTCCTCGAAGGAGTTCGCGCGGACCATCACCAGGACCGGGCCGAAGATCTCCTCGGTGTAGATGGACATCTCCGGGGTGACCTTATCGAATAAGGTCGGGCCGATGAAGTAGCCGCCGAGCGCCTCGCCCTCGAACTCGCGGTCGGACAGGTCAAGTCCGCGGCCGTCGACGATGATCTCGGCGCCTGCCTGTACGCCCTCCTCGATGAGCCCGTTGACGCGGTCGAGCGCGGACTGGGCAACCAGCGGGCCGTAGTCAACGCCCTTCTCCAAGCCGTGCCCCACGCTGAGGTCAGCGATGCGGGCGGCCACTGCGTCGCGCAGGCGATCCGCGGTCTCCTCCCCGACCGGAACTGCCACCGACAGCGCCATGCAGCGCTCGCCGGCCGAGCCGTAGGCAGCGCCGACGATGGCGTCTGCTGCCGCATCGATGTTGGCGTCCGGCATGACGATGACGTGGTTCTTCGCACCGCCGAAGCACTGGGCGCGCTTGCCGGTGGCGGCGCAGCGCTCATAGATGTACTGCGCGATCGGGGTGGAGCCGACGAAGCCGACGGCCTTGATCACCGTCGAATCGAGGATCGCGTCCACGGCCTCCTTGTCGCCGTTAATCACGTTGAAGACGCCCGCCGGGCCGCCCGCCTCCACAAACAGTTCCGCGAGTCGAACCGGGACCGAGGGGTCGCGCTCGGAGGGCTTGAGCACGAACGCGTTGCCCGCAGCCAGCGCCGGGCCCGCCTTCCACAGCGGGATCATAGCCGGGAAGTTGAAGGGGGTAATGCCGGCAACCACGCCGAGCGGCTGGCGCATGGAGTAGGTGTCGATGCCACCGCCGACGTTGGTGGAGTACTCGCCCTTGAGCTGGTGCGGGGCGCCGAGGGCGAACTCAAGGACGTCGGTGCCGCGGGCAATGTCGCCGTGGGCATCGTCGAAGGTCTTGCCGTGCTCGAGGGTGATGGTGCGTGCCAGCTCGTCGCTGTTTTCCTGGATGAGCTGCATCCATTTGTTGATGATGCGGATGCGGCGCTGCGGGTTCATCGCGCCCCACGCGACCTGCGCCTGGCGGGCGTTGTCGATGCAGGCATCGACTTCTTGCTTGGAAGCCAGGGAGACATGCGCCTGGACCTGGCCAGTTGCGGGGTTGTAGACGTCGCCGTGACGTGCGCTCTCGCCGGTCAGTTCGCCGCCGATGAAGTGGGTGATGTGTCGCATGTGTGCCTCCTTGATTGTGCGCGGCGGCAGCGATTCAGTGACCTTGCCCACCGCCCTTACTTTGTGGTGTCTTGGCTCACATTCTGCCGAGCGCGCTCGGTTGTTTTCAAGGAGAAACACTTCGGTGAACGCCATTTACCCCACTGCCCCAAGGTCGAAGGCCGCAGGTTCCGCGGCGGCGGGGGTAGAAAAAGTAACGGCGATCACTCACACCGCGTGGCTTTCGCTCACGCACCTGCCCCCAGCTCTCGGCTCTCGCCCACCTCAAGGCGCACGGCCTCGCGCACAAGCCCGTGAGTTTCCAAGCCGCGCAGGATGTTCGTGGCGATCGCGAGCCCGTCGGCATTGAGCAGCCCATCGTGGATGCCAATGACCACATCCGGCCGAATCGCTGCCACATAGTCCATGAGGTCGACAGACCGCAGCCACGGCGCGTCCATCGGCGTTACTAGGCATTCCACTGTCCGCTTGCCGACGTCCACATGCTCGTCGCCGGTCACCAAAACCTTGTCGGCAACAAGGTAGCCGCGGTTGAGCGGCCCAGAATGTACCGGATGTATGCGGGCATGCACGTCGCCGAATACTTCGACATCCAACACGCCGATTCTCAGGCGCTGGCCGGTCTCGGCCACATGAACCAGCTCGCCTTCCAGCACCAAGCGGTTTGCGGCGTCGGCCGGCAACCACAGCGGGATCCCGGCCTCCAACGCTTGGGCAAGCTGGGACGGGCGCACATGATCGGGGTGATCGTGGGTGATAAGGATGGCATCGACGCCATCAAGGCTAACTTCCGGCCCCAAAGAGCCCGGATCACACAGGAGGTTCGTTTCGATACCCTCCGCGTCAACGCCACGAATGGACACGCAGGCGTGGTGGTGCTTGGTCAGCGTCAAGCGCACGGGGGATAAAGATTGTATCGTCATGCCATAAGAATGCCAGACATCGACTCCTTGGCGGCGAAGGCGTCGACAGAGGCCACGACGACTGCGGCGCGGTGAACGTCGGAAAGCAACAACGATGCGCAAAGCCGGCAGGTTGAAACGCGGCATGGCGCACTCACACAGCCTTTAACGATAGGTGTAGCGCCCCTGGCTGACATGTGCCCACGCCACGGGCAGCTGCTGCTTGTAATAGGGCCAGCTATGCACGCCCACCTCGTGATAATCAAAGGTGACATTGCCGCTCATCAGCCCCTTGGAAACCAACGAGTCCTCGAGCTCGCGGGTGCAGGTATACACCATCTTCTCTAATACGATGTTTCCGAATAGCTCCTGAAGCCCCTCTTCGCGCGCTGAATCAACATCCGCCTGCGTGGCGGCTCCCGTGGCCGAATAGATATAGGTGCGCATGCCCGCTATACCCGCCGGGTTAGCGACGACATCGTTGCGGATGCGCTGCGGGGTGATATCGCGGCCCCACATGAGGTCCGGGTTACCGCCCGTCGCACGCGGAGCGAGGTTAAACAGCTCACGTCCGGAGGTACTGACCGGCGAATAACATCCGGACACAGAAAAAGTTCCCACGAAGCGCTCGGGGTACAGGTTGGCCAGCCGCACCGCGGCCGAACCACCCATCGACAGCCCACCAATGTAGCGCTCCCCGTTGAAGGCGATTCCCGTCGCGGAATCCTCCACAACCACGGGCAGCTCCTTGATGAGGAAGGTCTCCCACATGGATCGTCCCAGGTAGGGATCGGTCTCGTTCCAGTCGGTGTAGTTAGTTCCTCCGGCCTCCACCGGCATGATGGCGGTGACATGCTCGTTGGCGAGCGCCCCCTGGACATCACCCTTGCGCAGCCAGCCGGACTGCACCGGCGCGGAAACCCCGTCGAGCAAATACAGCATCGGCGCAGGTGTCGTACGATCTTTGGGGTACTGCACCTGAACCTGAACCACGCGACGCATAGCCGGCGACTCGATCCACAAACGCTCGACGTCGAAGCGCTCGTCTTTTTCCCGCTTAATCAGACGCGGCTGCGCAAAATCCTGCTCTTTGTCGGGCGTGTACTGTGTTTGCTCGCCCCACAGGTTCCACAGCGGGAACTGCTTCCACGGGGTCGCCGTGTGTATCAACGCGTAAAAGTTGTTGAGATCCGTGCCTACGTTCGGCTGTTGCGACCAGGCGAGCAGCGCCTGCGAGGAAGCGTCGAAAGCCACCTCAGAGCTCGTGTCGGAGCTCGTCTGCGCGCTTGCTAGGCCGGTGCTTACCGACGCTACGCTGGCGGCCGCAAACGCAACGCTTATCAGGATCTGGGCTACTTTTCGCATGGATCTTCCTCGTATGTGGTTGTGAGAGTGTCGCGCAGAAAAAGCAATTGTACACAACCCTCGGACCGAGTCTTCATCTTTGGACCCCGCAGGCGGAAATGCCGCGGTTATCGTCGCGACCAGTGCGCACCTCGCCACTGGCGTTTTCACCTTAGACGACGCCCTTCCCTCACCCCCTCGCAGGTAGCAGAAGGTGAGCATTCTCAACCACGGGCATACTGCCCAGATGCGTGCCGGTTGCATCGGCACGCATGTGGGCACTGGAATGCGCGCTCATCGTCTAGGCGTGCCTGACTTACCCGACTTACCCGGCGTTTCACGAGGTCACGCGGGGCGGGAGCGTGGCGGGCAGCTTTTCGGCTGGCCGATCCTCACCGTTCTCGCGGTGCTCTACCGCACAGGGCGCATGAACCGTAGGCGTCGAAAAGCACAAAAGCAAGCCCACGCAACAGTTTCAACAACAAGGTAGAACCGATTCCGCTTCCGTGCTTGAATGAAAGTTAATTTGCCCCTGAGAAGGAGTCGCTCATGTTTGATCGACTGAATTTTGTTCGTGTTCGGCTTCTCGTCGCCCTCATGATGCTCTGCGGCGCAGCCACGATCCTCGCTCCGGTCTCGCAAGCCACCCCGCAGGCCCCGGCTCAAGCTCCGACGATGATTGTTCTCGATGCCTCCGGTTCTATGGCAAACGCCGATGCCCTTGGAACCACCCGCATGGAGGCCGCCAAGAGCGCCGCCCGCGATGTCTTCGCTAGTGTCGGCGCCGCTAGCCCGCTCGGACTCGTCGTATACGGAAGCTCGGTCCCGGAAGTCGCCGACGAGCGTGAGGCTGGCTGTGCGGACATCAAGGTCATCGCTGCCCCAAGGACCGGCCCGGTGGAGGCTCTCAGCCAAGGCATCGACGCCGTGACCGCCTCCGGCTACACGCCCATTGGCAACTCTTTGAAGGTCGCTGCTGAACAACTGCCCGACAGCCGTGGCTCCATCGTTCCCGTCTCCGACGGCATCGACACCTGCGCGCCACCACCAGCCTGCGAGGTAGCAGGCCAGCTTCGTGCCACCGGCCTCGATGTCACGGTGCACACCATCGGATTCAAAGTCGATGATGAGGCACGGGCCGAGCTGCAATGCATCGCGGCCGCCACTGGCGGAACCTACGCCGACGCCGGCGATGCTGCAACCCTTACACAGCAGCTCAAGACCCAAGTCACCCGGGGTATCTCCGCTTATGACGTGCAGGGTACACCGGTGAGCGGCGGCTTGACGTGGCAGGATGCAGTCTCCATTGAACCTGGACAGTATGTGGATGCGATCCGCTCCACCGGTACGAGTGAATTCATAGCCCTCGACTCCGCCGAACAAGCCAACGAAGAGACATACCGGTGGTATCGGGTCCACCTCGACGATGGCGAACGGCTTCACGTCGCCGCCTCGGTGATCGTTCCCCAGGAAGCAGCCAGCCCCGTCGACAAACTTGATCTCCTTCGACTTCGCGTGGGCTCATGTCCCCCGAGGGCGAGGTCTGCAGCCTAGTCGCCGAAGGCAGCGTCTCGGATCACCGCGAGGCGCAGGCGGTTGGGCAAGACATTTACCTCAGCCCACCTACCGCTACTTACTCCACTGGCAGGATGCACAAAGACCGGGATAACAACGGCTGTTGGGACGAGAAAAATACCAGCGGCGACCTGCTCGTTGGGGTTACTCGCGAGGGAAGCTCCTTCGCTGATCAGGCCTTGCCCCTGGAACTGCTGGCTAGCATCGAGCCCGACGTCACCGACAATGGGGACACTCCCACGGAAACCGCCCCCGTGGAGCAACCGCCATTAGCGCAGGCAGCCGAACCCATACCGGTCGAGGCCGGGTTTGAGTTTCGCGGGCGCACGAGCGCTCAGTCCAGGCGCCGTGGTGGCAGACATCGTCCCCGGTGAGGCTCATTTCTTCAAGGTACCCGCCGATTACGGCCAAACATTGCGAGTCAACGCCACGGTCGCAATTGACCGCCCCCTCACGGCCCCCGAGGGCAGCAATGACTACATGCCAAAGCTTTCGCTTCGGATGAGCAACCCCAACCGCGAGCCGATCCGTGTAAATTCCAACTCCTACGCCGCCACCGCCGCGGAACCGAACGCAACCTTAAACATCGCCACCCCCGGCCCCATCGTCTACTCCAACCGCATGGGTGGAAACCTTGACACCCGAAGCAACTATCTCGGCGGCGATCAGTACGTCATCGTATCCTTGGCCCCGGTCCTAGGACAGCTCGATGACCGCGCCACACCGGTTCGCTATGTGCTCACCACCGAGGTAGCTGGCGATAAGATCGTCGGACCGACGTACGCCTCCGCACCGCGTGCGACAACTGCCTCCGCCCTGCCCACCACAAGCGCAGAAAACACCACTGCTCTCCCGGAGGAAGACAGCGGAAACGGAAACAAAGCCGCACTCATCGGTGGCATCATCGCCGCAGTAATCATCTTGCTGGCGATCATCATCTTGGTTTTGAGAAAATTCGGCGCCCGAAGACTCGACTAAGAAAACCCACCCTAGCTACGCACCGATTGCCGCGCAGACGGCACGACCATCACCGCCCGAGTCACACGTCGATGTTGAGTTTTGTGCTGGGGATGTTTGGTAGTGGGGTGTTTGCTTTCCGAGGGTTTCAAGTCACCGGTCACCATGGTGTTGTGGGTCTAGGTGGGTTTGTTGGTGCCTGGGGTGGATAAGTCG
Organism: Corynebacterium sp. SCR221107; assembly: GCF_027886475.1. Lineage (NCBI taxonomy): Bacteria > Bacillati > Actinomycetota > Actinomycetes > Mycobacteriales > Corynebacteriaceae > Corynebacterium > Corynebacterium sp. SCR221107. The sequence goes on along the minus strand of NZ_CP115670.1, from coordinate 83,110 downwards.
TGGGTTGTGGAAGTTGGGAGGGGTCAACAACGTTTACGTGGTTGATTCTTGGGCTTGCATTTTTGGCTGGGGGGTGTGCGGGTGGGTATGCGAAAAAAAGGGCCCTCACCGAGTTGTGTTCGGTGGGGGCCCTTTTTTTGCTTTTTTGAAGTTTTAGTGTCGGCGGTGACTTACTCTCCCACACCCTCCCGGGTGCAGTACCATCAGCGTGATTGGGCTTAGCTTCCGGGTTCGGAATGGGACCGGGCGTGTCCCCAATGCTATGACCACCGACACGTGTTGTTGGAACTATAGGTTGTTTGTTGGTGTTGGTGTTGTGTTAGATACTGCATAGTGGACGCGGTGTTTTTGTTGTTGTTTTGTTTTTAGCAGGATGTTTGTTGTTTGTTGGTAAATTAGTACCAGTCGTCTGCACATCTTGCGATGCTTCCAACTCTGGCCTATCAACCCCATAGTCTGTGGGGTACCTCGAGTGAAACCTCATCTTAGAACAGGCTTCCCGCTTAGATGCTTTCAGCGGTTATCCCTTCCGTACGTAGCCAACCAGCGCTGCTACTGGCGTAACAACTGGCACACTAGAGGTACGTCCGTCCCGGTCCTCTCGTACTAGGGACAGCCTTCTTCAAGTTTCAACGCGCGCGGCGGATAGAGACCGAACTGTCTCACGACGTTCTAAACCCAGCTCGCGTGCCGCTTTAATGGGCGAACAGCCCAACCCTTGGGACCTACTCCAGCCCCAGGATGCGACGAGCCGACATCGAGGTGCCAAACCATCCCGTCGATATGGACTCTTGGGGAAGATCAGCCTGTTATCCCCGGGGTACCTTTTATCCGTTGAGCGACACCACTTCCACACGTAGGTGCCGGATCACTAGTCCCTACTTTCGTACCTGCTTGAGTTGTCACTCTCACAGTCAAGCTCCCTTGTGCACTTACACTCAACACCTGATTGCCAACCAGGCTGAGGGAACCTTTGGGCGCCTCCGTTACATTTTAGGAGGCAACCGCCCCAGTTAAACTACCCACCAGGCACTGTCCCCAACCCAGATCATGGGCCAAGGTTGAGGTGCTCAATCCGATCAGAGTGGTATTTCAACTTGCGACTCCACACCACCTAGCGATGATGCATCAACGTCTCCCACCTATCCTACACAAACCGAACCAAACACCAATACCAAGCTATAGTGAAGGTCCCGGGGTCTTTTCGTCCTGCCGCGCGTAACGAGCATCTTTACTCGTACTGCAATTTCACCGGGCCTGTGGTTGAGACAGCAGGGAAGTCGTTACGCCATTCGTGCAGGTCGGAACTTACCCGACAAGGAATTTCGCTACCTTAGGATGGTTATAGTTACCACCGCCGTTTACTGGGGCTTAAATTCTCCGCTTCGCGCACCGCAAGGGTGTGCTAACAGGTCCTCTTAACCTTCCAGCACCGGGCAGGCGTCAGTCCGTATACATCAACTTCCACGTTTTCGCACGGACCTGTGTTTTTAATAAACAGTCGCTTCCCTCTATTCTCTGCGACCACCACCAGCTCAATCAGTCTGTCACCAGCAGTGGTCCCCCTTCTCCCGAAGTTACGGGGGCATTTTGCCGAGTTCCTTAACCACAGTTCACCCGAACGCCTTAGTATTCTCTACCTGACCACCTGTGTCGGTTATGGGTACGGGCCATGTACACACTCGCTAGAGGCTTTTCTCGACAGTATAGGATCACCAACATCCCCAACAATGGGTACGCATCACGCCTTACCCTTATATGTGATACGGATTTACCTATATCACGGGCCACACGCTTACACCACAATCCAATAAGTGGCTTGGCTACCAACCTGTGTCACCCCATCACTTGGCTACTACCAGATCAGGTCCCACGCACGCCCACCACAGATACAACAAGTTGCATATTGTGATGCTTGTGGGTGGTTAGTATCCCCGATTCACCATTGGGCGCGTATACACGGGTACCAGAATATCAACTGGTTGTCCATCGACTACGCCTGTCGGCCTCGCCTTAGGTCCCGACTCACCCTGGGAAGATTAGCTTAACCCAGGAACCCTTAGTCATCCGGCGGATATGTTTTCCACATATCATTCGTTACTCATGCCTGCATTCTCACTCGCACACACTCCACACCATCAAGTTACCCAGGTGCTTCATCGTCGTGCACGACGCTCCCCTACCCAACCAACAAATGTTGATTGCCGCGGTTTCGGCGGTGTACTTGAGCCCCACTACATTGTCGGCGCAGAACCACTCGACCAGTGAGCTATTACGCACTCTTTCAAGGATGGCTGCTTCTAAGCCAACCTCCTGGCTGTCTTCGCGATCCCACATCCTTTCCCACTTAGTACACGCTTAGGGGCCTTAACCGGCGATCTGGGCTGTTTCCCTCTCGACCAACGGAGCTTATCCCCCGCAGTCTCACTGCCGTATTCTGACTTCACTGGCATTCGGAGTTTGGCTGACATTGCTAAGATTGTGGTCCCGCTCAACCAACCAGTAGCTCTACCTCCAGGAAGAAACACACGACGCTGCACCTAAATGCATTTCGGGGAGAACCAGCTATCACGGAGTTTGATTGGCCTTTCACCCCTACCCACAGCTCATCCCCTCAGTTTTCAACCTAAGTGGGTTCGCGCCTCCACAGCATCTTACTGCTGCTTCACACTGGCCATGGGTAGATCACCCCGCTTCGGGTCCAGAACATGCCACTAAAAACACCCTCGTTAGGATTCGCTTTCGCTACGACTACCCCACACGGGTTAACCTCGCGACATGCCGCTGACTCGCAGGCTCATTCTTCAAAAGGCACGCCATCACCCCACACAGAGGCTCTGACGGATTGTAAGCACACGGTTTCAGGTACTATTTCACTCCCCTCCCGGGGTACTTTTCACCATTCCCTCACGGTACTATTCCGCTATCGGTCAACTTGAGTATTTAGGCTTACCGGGTGGTCCCGGCAGATTCACAGCAGATTCCACGAGCCCGCTGCTACTCGGGGACACCAACAACACAACCAACACCACCTTCACGTACGGGACTCTCACCCTCTACGGCAGGTCATCCCAAACCACTTCCGCTAACAGCATTGACATTGCGCACCCAGCTGGCAGACCAGGAAAGTTGAACCCCACAACACCACACACACAACCCCTGCCAGGTATCACATGCACATGGTTTAGCCTCATCCACGTTCGCTCGCCACTACTAGCAGAATCACAATTGTTTTCTTCTCCTACGGGTACTGAGATGTTTCACTTCCCCGCGTAACCCCCACACCAGCTATGAATTCACCAGTGGGTAACCGCACATAACCACGGCCAGGTTTCCCCATTCGGACATCCTCGGATCAACGCTTTATTGGCAACTCCCCGAGGCTTAACGCAGCCTTACACGTCCTTCATCAGCTCAAGCTGCCAAGGCATCCACCGTGTGCCCTTAACCAAACAACACACACACAAAAAATTGCCAAAGACAAAAAATACTAAAAACAAAGAACAAGAAAAAAAAATTAATTCTCACCCCACCCACACAACACACAGTCATGCAGGCACAATGAAATTACATCGCGTCCACTATACAGTTCTCACACAACACACCCCACCACCACCAACCACCCACACCCCACAAAAAAAGAGGCACAAAAAAAGGCAGCAGTAGCAGCAAGGCCACCAGAAACACACACATGCATGTTCCAGACACCCAACAGCACACCAACACACACAGTTTGAGAAACACAAATCGCAACACACAACGTGGTGCGCATCATCCAGTCGATGCCACAAACCCCAACACCAGCCACACCCACCGTGTGGCACACATTCGTGTCGGGGTGGCATGCTCCACCCGGATTAGAAAAAACAAATGGTGACTAACCAGTCACCAACACAAAAAAAATATATGCTCCTTAGAAAGGAGGTGATCCAGCCGCACCTTCCGGTACGGCTACCTTGTTACGACTTCGTCCCAATCGCCGATCCCACCTTCGACCACTCCCTCCCCACAAAGGGGTTAGGCCATGGGCTTCGGGTGTTACCAACTTTCATGACGTGACGGGCGGTGTGTACAAGGCCCGGGAACGTATTCACCGCAGCGTTGCTGATCTGCGATTACTAGCGACTCCGACTTCATGGGGTCGAGTTGCAGACCCCAATCCGAACTGAGGCCGGCTTTCAGCGATTCGCTCACCCTCACAGGCTCGCAGCGCGTTGTACCGACCATTGTAGCATGTGTGAAGCCCTGGACATAAGGGGCATGATGATTTGACGTCATCCCCACCTTCCTCCGAGTTAACCCCGGCAGTCTCTCATGAGTCCCCGGCCGAACCGCTGGCAACATAAGACAAGGGTTGCGCTCGTTGCGGGACTTAACCCAACATCTCACGACACGAGCTGACGACAACCATGCACCACCTGTATACAAGCCACAAAGGGAAAGACCATCTCTGGCCCAGTCCTGTATATGTCAAGCCCAGGTAAGGTTCTTCGCGTTGCATCGAATTAATCCACATGCTCCGCCGCTTGTGCGGGCCCCCGTCAATTCCTTTGAGTTTTAGCCTTGCGGCCGTACTCCCCAGGCGGGGCGCTTAATGCGTTAGCTACGGCACAGAAGTCGTGGAAGACCCCTACACCTAGCGCCCACCGTTTACGGCATGGACTACCAGGGTATCTAATCCTGTTCGCTCCCCATGCTTTCGCTCCTCAGCGTCAGTTACTGCCCAGAGACCTGCCTTCGCCATCGGTGTTCCTCCTGATATCTGCGCATTCCACCGCTACACCAGGAATTCCAGTCTCCCCTACAGCACTCAAGTTATGCCCGTATCGCCTGCACGCCCGAAGTTAAGCCCCGGAATTTCACAGACGACGCGACAAACCACCTACGAGCTCTTTACGCCCAGTAATTCCGGACAACGCTCGCACCCTACGTATTACCGCGGCTGCTGGCACGTAGTTAGCCGGTGCTTCTTATACAGGTACCGTCACCAAAGCTTCGTCCCTGTCGAAAGAGGTTTACAACCCGAAGGCCGTCATCCCCCACGCGGCGTCGCTGCATCAGGCTTGCGCCCATTGTGCAATATTCCCCACTGCTGCCTCCCGTAGGAGTCTGGGCCGTATCTCAGTCCCAATGTGGCCGTCCACCCTCTCAGGCCGGCTACCCGTCGACGCCTTGGTAGGCCATTACCCCACCAACAAGCTGATAGGCCGCGGGCTCATCCCTAACCGAAAAAACTTTCCACAACCGACACTAAACGATTGTCCTATCCGGTATTAGACCCAGTTTCCCAAGCTTATCCCGAAGTTAGGGGCAGATCACCCACGTGTTACTCACCCGTTCGCCACTCGAGCACCTAGCAAGCTGGGCCTTTCCGTTCGACTTGCATGTGTTAAGCACGCCGCCAGCGTTCGTCCTGAGCCAGGATCAAACTCTCCACAAAAAAACAAGAAAAAACATCTTGAATCAAAAAGGTCAGGAAAGCCTGAAACCAGACAAAAAACAAACAACCAGCCCACAACACAACAAAATGTGTCGCAAAAATGATTGTCCAAAAAAATAGATGAAAAAACATGTGTGCCGCCATCCGACGAGGAAAAACACGACACACAAACACGTCAAAGAAACAAAAACCATTCCCCAACATGCATCATCAACCAGCATTAATATTTCACAAGCAAGCAACTACTCGCCGGCCACACCAACACCAACCAACAACACACACCACAAGAAACAATCCCTGCTCCCCAAACAAAGCAAACCACAAAAAAATGCGATTCACCAGTGCATTGGTACACTATTGAGTTCTCAAACAACATGACCACCCAGCCCCACACACAAACAAAACCATGCGCAGAACTAAAGGAAGAAAGTGATTTCGTCCCGCTTGTTTTCCTCCCGCCTCAAACTCACAACCACCTTCATCAAAAGGCACTGTAAGAGGGCGCTGTCGGTCGCGGCGACTCACATAAAGTTACACACCCACCAACAACAACACAAATCCCCAGCACACAACGGGTTTTTAGGATCTCTACAAGGCGCTTCCTGGGCCTAACTGCTTCCACCACCGCACCCTGATCGCTTTAATTCGAGCAAAGGCCTCCTTTCGCCGCACTTCTCGTCGCCTACGGTCGTGACCGGCATTGGTAATCCTGTCTGTAATTCGGGCTCGGGAACGTCGGCAAGCAAATCCCCACATGAGTTGATGTTCGAGTCCTCGATGGATGTTCGAAAACCGGATCGTTTAGTGTCGCGTGCCTTGTCTAGCATGCGGGTTCATCACCGCTTAAGTGGCAGGGATTGTATTCACCTTCGCCGAGGCTCCTTGCACCACAAAGCAATCACGTTCGGATATAGACCAGTGAAGGAGGAGCCCGATGATGGTCATCGACACTCCCGTACCCGCTAACGGATACATGGACAAAAACCTCGAAGCCTTGCTCCATAGCGTTCCATCGGCGCTCAGGCGCGCAGCAAAGCTTCTTTCCTATGAACCACAGTGGGCGGTTGTTGGCGAGGCAACGGTCAAAATGTTGTTCGCGTTCGTTTATGAGGAAATCCGTCACCACCCTGCCGCCTATCGCGATTACCCCAAAGTGCATTCCCAAGAAATTTATGTATTTGGCACGATCCTGTATCGGCTGAGCCGTTTTGGGTACGTCGCTGGCCTGGAGCATCGCTTTCTAGAGAAGGAATTTCTGCTCGAGTATTCCAATGTCTACTCGTATCTCGCCAGCGAATGCTGCGAAAACGAGGTCGGCGACGTCTTTGTCAACCGGCACTTCCACCATCTTTTACATGTTCTTTCCCGACTTATGCCCGAAGCGGAGGATTTCTTCGACTGGATGGAGGAGATGGGCTTGCCCATCCCAGACTTATGTGGATTTGCAAAAGCGCCTATCAACCTGCAGTTTGCCGAAGCAGAAGATCTGGCCAGGAGTAGACAGCTGCAGCCAACACTGCCATTCCCCATGCCCGACGGGGTTTGGAACAAGCCAACAAGCGTAGAAACAAGCAGTCGAATGCGGCGCCACGTGGAAAGTTTGCATAACGCTAGACCCTGCATGGCAGCCAAGGCCGATGGGTTGCTCGGGGTCATGGCGCTTGCAGAGATCCTCGGTCTTCGACTTAGCGAAATCTCCGGGCTGACTGGGGATAGCCTGCAGCTAGACGACGACGGCCGCTACGTGCTGCATCTTCGCAGTGACCGAACACTTACAGTCCCTTTCCACATCGGGAAGGCTCTCCACAAGCAATTCTTCGCCCCCTGTGACGAACGAGAAAACGTATTCCACTTTTCGCACGAACGTCCTAACGGATACCCGATCGAGCTGCTCATCTTACCCAGCGACCTCGACATGGACTGGATGGACCGTAGCACCCAAATCAACTGGCTCGGCGGGTTGAGAACGCGCTGCTTTCAAGAGAAGCAAAAGAGCATGGATTTCGAATCGGCAAGCAAAGAGATGGGGTGTTTTGGTCCGCACGAGCGCAAGCGAATGCTCAAGATGCGCCATCAAAATATGCGGGAAGGTACCAACTGGAAAACCACTTCAGACGAGGCCAATCCCACGTTTTCGGAGTTCTGTGGCTAATAAAGAAGCCAGCAACGAAAAACCGGAACCTCACTGCCCGAAGGGGGAGTAAAGATTCCGGTTAACTGTGCCCAGGGGGGGACTTGAACCCCCACGTCCTTGCGAACACTGGCACCTGAAGCCAGCGCGTCTGCCAATTCCGCCACCTGGGCAGGCGACGTCACTATGTTGTGCGACTTGATTAAGATAGCACGCCACCTACCAGAATGGTCAAATTCGCAGTTCAAGGTACACATTTTGGAATTTAATCGGCGTGTTTCGCACCTGACTCGGAGTGTTTTTTCGCAACGCCAACCTATACTGTTGTAGTTAGTTGGCTTGCTTCCAGCCGTTTTTTGGTTGGAGCTGGATGGGATTTTCCCCTGACGGAGATAAAAGTAGGAGGTGTAAGCACCATGTCTTTCATGGGCAGAATCGCAAAACTGGATAGCGCCATGCAACGAGGACTGGACAACAGCTTCGCCTTAGTCTTCGGCGGAAGGGTTGTCCCAGCAGAGATCGAAGAAGTGCTCAAGCAGGAGTCCGAGGACAACCTCGTACATACCTATGAGGGCACGGTCGAGGCGCCAAACGTTTTTACAGTGCGGGTCAGCACCAAGGATGGGGCCAATCTATCGGCCACAGCCCCGAACCTACCCGCCGACTTCGCCGATCGGCTCACAAGGTTCCATCGCAACAATAGGTGGATCACTCCAGGGCTGGTGACGGTGTTTATTGAAGTGGACTCCTCACTCCATACCGGTCAATTGCGGGCTAGTTCCAAGGTAGACGCCAACGCCAGCGGCATGTCCGCTTTCATTGGCACACCTGATAACCCGGATGCAATACCAGCCGAGGGTGGAGCAGGTTTTCCAGAAAGGCAGATCGAAATGGCCCAAAGCTCACAGTGGCCAGGCACCGAACACCTTCCGGCGCAGCCGGCTGTTCCACAGGCCCCCACGCCAGCTCCCGAGCCCCCCGTCGTAGCCTACGAGCCACCGCGTCCGATCGTGAGCTTGCTGCTGCAGGACGGTTCCTCACGAACCTATGTGCTTCATGAGGGTTCCAACATCATCGGCCGCAGCAACGATGTGGATTTCCGCCTGCCCGACACGGGAGTATCACGACAGCATGCCGAAATCACCTGGGATGGCCAGCAGGCCATCGTCGTGGATCTGCAGTCGACGAATGGCACCAGTATCAACGGCATGCGCATCGATAACTGGTTACTGGCGGACGGTGATGTGATTACCGTCGGCCACTCCAATATCGAAGTTCGTATCACCACACCTGCATAGGAGAACTGCACTGATGGATTCCACAATTTTGCTGGTCCTGCGGATCGTTCTGCTTGTTGTGCTGTGGCTCTTTATTGTCTTCGCCCTCAACGCACTTCGACGCGACACCAAGACCGCGGCAGCTGGCACGGGTGCCGCGCCGGTAGTAGTCGATCCTGGCCCACGTGTGTCTGCCAAGTTCAAAGGCACAGTTCCACAGGCTTTGGTCATCGTCGACGGTCCAGCACAGGGCACGCGCCTTGATATCCGCGGCCTCGACAGCATCACCTTGGGGCGCGCCCCCGACTGCACCCTGGTGCTCGGCGATGATTACGCCTCGGCCCGCCACGCCCACCTGCTACGTCGCGGCAACGAGTGGTTCCTCGAGGATCTAGACTCCCGCAACGGCACCTATGTCGGTGGCGTGCGCATTGACCAGCCCGAGAAAGTGACGGTCAATAGCGATATCAAAGTTGGACAGACATCGGTGAGGTTGGTTCCTTAAACATGCTTAGACTCAATTTCGCCGTTGCCTCCGATCGAGGTCTCGTGCGTGGTAACAATGAGGATTCCGCGTACGCCGGCCCATATTTGCTGGCGCTTGCCGACGGCATGGGCGGCCACGCCGCGGGCGAGGTCGCCTCTCAGCTGATGATTAATCAGCTCATGCGGCTGGATGCCGATCCAGAGGACAACGATATGCTGGCGCTGTTGGCATCCGTTGCCGAGGATGCCAACCGCAACATTGCCCGAGGCGTGCGCGAAGCGCCGGAAACCGACGGCATGGGGACCACGCTGACCGCGCTGATGTTCAACGGGCACGAGTTCGGCCTGTGTCATGTCGGCGACTCTCGCGGCTATCGGCTACGCAATGGATCGTTGGAGCAGATCACCGTCGATGACACCTACGTTCAGTCGTTGGTGGATAAAGGCGAGTTGAATCCGGCGGATGTCTCCACACACCCGCGGCGATCCCTCATCCTCAAGGCCTACACTGGCCGCCCCGTTGAGCCCACGCTCAAGGGACTCGATGCTCGCCCAGGCGATCGCCTGCTGTTGTGCTCCGACGGGTTGTCCGACCCAGTGACCGCGACAACCATTGAGGAGACGCTGCGTCACGGCACTCCGCAGGATGCCGCCTATCGCCTCGTCGAGCTTGCTCTTCGCTCCGGCGGACCGGACAACGTCACCGTGGTCGTCGCCGATGTGGTCGAGGGTGACAATCCGGATATCGCCTTGCCCACCCAGGCGGTGATCGCTGGCGCGCTCAACGGTGAGCAGCCCGACGACCCCCGCCCGGACACCTCCGCGGGCCGCGCGGCGATTGCGATCGCATCCCGCCAGTCGCAGGTGATCGAACCGCCTTCGACGCCTTCTTCCCAAGCCTCCTCCTCGGAGGGGGCTTCGGCCGTTGCAGGGGCAGATTCATCTGCGACCAATCCCTCCAAGAAGCGCAGGATATGGACCATCCTCGCGGTGCTAGTTGTTCTCGCGCTGATCGCGGGCGGAGTGTTTTGGCTCCGGTCCTCGCTCAACGACACCTACTACGTCACCACCGACGGCGAGGAGATTGTCATCGAGCAAGGCACCAACATCGAGGTGGTGGGCATAAGCCTGCACAAGACCTACCAGCGGGCGTGCATCGATGACCAAGACAACATCACGTTGGTTGATGTCGATTCCACGCAGCCGTGCCACAGGTTTAGCCTCAGCGACCTCAAGGAGGCCACCCGCACCCAGGTTTCTACCCTGCCCGAAGGCAGCTACGACGATGTCCAGCAGCAGATCCAGCGGCTCGCCAAGGAGGCCCTGCCGATCTGTGTAACCCGCGCTGCGGATCCGAGTGCGTCGGCAAGCGAAACGGCCAGTGCAACGGCGACACTCACGACAGCGGCCACGAGTGCGGCGCAGTCCCCGTCGGCAAGCGCGACGTCGGCGGCACAGGCGACGCCGACTCCGACCGCGACCAACCAACCAACCTCAGCTCCGGGCGACCAACAAACCCCGGGCGTGAACTGCCGGGAGGTGAACTAGGTGAGCATCTTCAAGCGTATCGCCGCGCGACGGACTGAGTTCGCGCTGCTCGTCCTAGCCACCGCGATCATCGGCATCGCCGTGGTAACCCTCAACCTCGCCCAGGGCTCGGCCATCGACTCCGAGGTCTTCTGGGTGATCGGTGGCTTCATCGGCGTGTTTAGCATCGCCCACCTCGCCATCTGTATCCTGGCGCCGAATGCAGACCAGATCATGCTGCCGGTCGCGGCCTTGCTCAACGGGCTGGGCCTCATCATGATTTATCGCCTCGACCTCGCACTCGATAAGTCGCTGGCCTCACGCCAGGTGCTGTGGACACTTATTTCCGTGATTTTCATGGTTGGCGTTCTCATCGTGGTCAAAGACCACACACGCCTAAGCCGCTACTCCTATGTGCTGGGGCTGACCGGCCTCGTGCTGCTGGCGCTGCCGTTGGTGTGGCCGGTCAAGATCAACGCCGATGCCAACATCTGGATCTCCATCGGCCCGCTGTCCCTGCAACCCGGCGAGTTCTCCAAGATCTTGCTGCTGCTGTTTTTCGCCCAGCTCCTGGTAAACAAGCGAGCACTCTTCAACGTCGCTGGCGTGCGTTTCCTCGGCATGGAATTCCCGCGCCTGCGTGACCTTGCCCCCATCCTCGGCGTCTGGGGCGTGGCGATCTTGATCATGGCTGGCGAAAACGATTTCGGCCCGGCCCTGCTGCTGTTTAGCACCGTACTGGGCATGCTCTACATCGCCACCAACCGCGTGTCGTGGCTTTTCATCGGCGTGCTGCTGGTGGGTATCGGCGGCACCGCCGTCTATCAGGTCTCGGACAAGATTCAGGCGCGCTTTAACAATTTCATCGATCCGCTGGCGCACTATGACACCACCGGATACCAGCTATCCCAGGGCCTGTTTAGCCTTTCTTCCGGTGGGCTGACGGGTTCCGGGCTGGGCAAGGGCCACCCCGAGCTCATCCCCGTGGCCGAGTCCGACTTTATTCTTGCCGCAATCGGCGAGGAACTGGGTTTCGTGGGACTTTCCGCGGTGCTTGTCCTGTTCGCCATCTTCGTCACCCGTGGCATGCGCACCGCCATGATGACCAAGGACTCCTACGGAAAGCTCGTTGCGGCCGGCCTGTCGCTGACCATTGCGATCCAGATCTTCGTGGTCACCGGAGGTATCACGGCCCTTATGCCGATGACCGGCCTGACCACCCCGTTCATGTCACAGGGTGGTTCCTCACTCATGGCAAACTACATTCTTTTGGGCATCATCCTCAGGATCTCCAACTCCGCCCGATCTTCCCAGAAGCAGGAGGCATAAGGCGATGAATAGATCCATTCGATTCGCGGCCGTCTTCGGGCTGATCCTCACGGTTGTTTTGTTGGTTAACCTCACCGTCATTCAGGGATTTAGCCAAGAAAAGTACGCCGACAACCCGCTCAACCGCCGCAATTTCATCGAGCAAAAGCTCAGCCCCCGTGGCCAGATCTCGGCCGGCGGCCAGATCCTGGCCGAGTCGGTGCAAGATGAAAACGGCTACTACCAGCGCAACTATGTAGCTAATCCCATCGCCTACGGTCCGATCGAGGGTTATTCCTCCGATATTTATGGAAACTCCGGGCTGGAGTCGAGCTATAACTCGGTGCTTAATGGCACGCAGAAGACCACCAAGCAGTGGTGGCAGGAGCTCGTCGGCCAGAAGGAGACGGTGGGCAACCTGGAGCTCACGCTCCTTCCGGCGGCCCAGGAAGAGGCCTACAACCAACTGGCCAATTCCGGGTACGAGGGCGCGGTCGTGGCAATTCGCCCGTCCACCGGCGAGATCCTGGCTATGGCTTCCACGCCGAGCTACGATCCTTCGCTGATTTCTGACCCGGACACCGCCGAGGACGCGTGGGCACAACTCAACGCCGATGAAGGCAATCCGCTGCTCAACCACGCAACGCAGGAGACCCTGCCACCGGGCTCGACGTTTAAGGTGATCACCACTGTCGCTGGTTTGAACTCCGGCTACGGCCCGGATTCCACGCTCACCGGCGCCCCGCAGATTACCCTGCCGGATTCCACCACCACCCTGGAGAACTACGGCGGCCACACCTGTGCTGGATCGAGCACGGTCACGCTGCGCACGGCTTTCCAGTACTCGTGCAACACTGCCTTCGTAGAGATGGCCATCGGCTCGGGCATCGACGCGCTCAAGGATGCCTCCGCCGCCTTCGGCGTGGGCGAAACCTACGATCTGGGTATTCCGATGGCTCAGGGCACCATCGGTGAGATCAACTACGACGCGGAGCTGGGTCAGTCGGCCATCGGCCAGCGTGACGTGGCGATGAGCGTGTTGGAAAATGCCGTCATCGCAGCAACCGTCGCCAACGGTGGCACCCGAATGGAACCGCATGTGGTCTCGAAGGTGGTCGGCGATGATCTTTCGGTTTTGTCTGAGACCGAGCCGAAGGAGCTCAATCAGGCAATCACCCCGGAGATGGCCGCCACCATCACAGATCTCATGCGCGCATCCGAGCAGCATACAGCTGGCTACACCGGGGCGGATATCGCTTCCAAGACCGGTACCGCCGAGCACGGCGAGGACTCCCGCAATTCCAACCCGCACGCCTGGTACATCGCCTTCGGCCCCTCGGAGAACGCCGATGTGGCGGTCGCGGTCGTCGTCAAGAACGGCGGTGACCGTGGGCAGGCCGCAACCGGCGGTTCGGTCGCAGCCCCCATCGGGCGCGCGGTTATCGCAGCAGTGCAGAGAGCTCAGGGATAAACATGACTTCTATTAGCGATTCCCAGCAGGAGCTCCAAGAGCTCATCGGCGACGACTACCGCTTGCAGTGGATCGTCGGCCACGGTGGCATGTCCACGGTGTGGCTGGCCGACGACATCGCCCACCAGCGCGAGGTCGCCATCAAGGTGCTGCGCCCCGAATTCTCCGACAATAACGAGTTCCTCTCGCGCTTCCGCAACGAGGCTCTTGCCAGCGAGAAGATCAACTCCGACAACGTGGTGGCCACCTTCGACTACCGGGAGGTGGAGCACAACGGGCGCACCTTGTGCTTTATCGTCATGGAGTTCGTCCGCGGCGAGTCCTTGGCGGACATGCTCGTGCGAAAGGGGTCTTTGCCGGAGGAGCTCGCCCTCGATGTGCTTGAGCAGGCCGCCCACGGGCTCAGCGTGATCCACCGCATGGGTCTTGTCCACCGCGACATCAAGCCGGGCAACCTGCTTATCACCCAAAACGGTCAGGTCAAGATCACCGACTTCGGCATCGCCAAGGCTGCGGCCGCGGTGCCGCTCACCCGCACCGGTATGGTGGTGGGCACCGCCCAGTATGTTTCCCCGGAGCAGGCCCAGGGCATGGAAGTCACCGCTTCTTCTGACGTGTATTCCCTCGGCGTCGTCGGCTATGAGATGCTCGCGGGCACCCGCCCATTTAGCGGCGACAGCTCGGTGTCCGTGGCAATTGCCCACATCAACCAGGCACCGCCTGCCTTGCCGACGACGATCAGCGCCCCGGCGCGGGAGCTTATCGGCATCACGCTGCGCAAGGATCCCGACGCCCGCTATGCCGACGGCAACGAGCTTGCCCTGGCCGTTTCCGCCGCGCGCCTCGGCCAGCGCCCACCCCAGCCAAAGTCGGCGGGGCTTAACCGCATCGCGCCTACCCCAAGCCCGACCGCATCCACGGAGGCGCTTGGCCAGGTGGCCCAGCCGACAACGGTCATCCCGGCCACCGGCTCGTCCCCGGCGCAGTCCCAGGCACAGCAGGCGCGCGCCCGCGCCCAGCAGGCACAGCAAGCTCAACAGGCCCAGCAAGCACAGCGCACCCAGCAAGCACAGTCGGCCCAAGAGAAGAAGGGTTCGGGTGTGGCCGCGGGAATCCTCACCGCCATTGCCTTAGCGGCGCTTCTCGGTGGCGGCCTTTATGCCTACAGCACCGGGCTTTTCGGCGGCAAGGACGAGCCTGCGGTTACTACTCCCCCGGAGACGGTGACCCAGACTGTGATTCAGCCGCCCACGACGACCGCGCAGCAAGCGCCAGTGGCGCCGACCCGCAACCAGGAAATTCCCACCCCGACCCCGCGAACTACTACTCACACCACCCCGCAGGAGCAGCCGTCACCGTTGCTGCCCTCGGCGACCGTTGATGACAATCCAAACGTTGCAAGCACCGTGGTGTTGCCGGATTCGACGAATTCCAATAATTCCACGAACACCAACGACACGAATACGGATAACGGCATTGTGCTGCCTAGCATCCCGGGTTTGGAAGATCTCGGCTTTAACAACCACAACGACGCGAATACAGGAGCAACCCAGTGAGCGATCTCATCGCCAACCGCTATGAATTAGGCGAGGTCATCGGCTCCGGCGGCATGTCGGAGGTGTACCTGGCCAAGGACACCCTCATCGGCCGTGAGGTCGCTGTGAAGATGTTGCGCCCGGACTTGGCGCGCGACATTAATTTCCGCGAGCGTTTCCGTCGGGAAGCAATCAATTCCGGGCAGCTCAACCACCCGGCTATCGTTGCCACCTATGACACCGGCGAGATGGATCGCGACGGGATTGGCACCCCCTATATCGTCATGGAACTGGTGCGCGGGCGCACGCTGCGCGACATCATCCGCGAGGACGGTCGGTTTACGCCGACGGAGGCTGCCCGCACCCTCGTCCCGGTGTGCGAGGCCTTGCAGACCAGCCACGACGCGGGCATCATCCACCGCGATATCAAGCCGGCGAACATCATGATCACCAACACCGGCGCGGTCAAGATCATGGACTTCGGCATCGCGCGCGCGATCGGCGATGCCACCTCCGCGATGACGCAGACCTCTGCCGTTATCGGTACCGCCCAGTACCTGTCCCCGGAGCAGGCTCGGGGTAAGAACGCGGACGCGCGCTCGGATGTGTACGCCTTGGGGTGCGTGCTGTATGAGATGGTCACTGGCCAGCCGCCGTTCCAGGGCGATACCCCCTTTTCCGTGGCTTACCAGCACGTTCAGGAGGATCCGCAGGCCCCAAGCGAGCTGATCGGCGACCTGTCGCCCACGGCGGCTCTCAACGTGGACGCGGTGATTTTGACTGCGCTTGCCAAGCATCCCGGCGACCGCTACCAATCGGCTACCGAGCTTGCCGACGACCTGCGTCGCCTTGAGCGTGGCGCCGTTACCGAGGCCGCTCGTCACCACGTCAAGCCGATTGATGATGCGAATGACGCAGCGGGCACGGCCTTGCCAACCGCCGTCGTGGCCGCACCCACCGAGATCGTCCCGGCCGCCCCCGACGTGGTCCCCGACGCCGCGCCGACTACCATCGCACCGGCGCAGGCTCCGGCCCAAGCAGCACCCCAGCAATCGCAAGAACCACCGGCAAGCTACCAGGCTGCCCCGGCGGTTGTCCCCGCTGCGAGCCAACGCATGCCGGAGGAAAAGAAGTCGCGGAAGGGACTGCGCGCTGGCATCGCTACCCTCGCGGTGCTGCTTTTGGCCGGTGGCGGATACATCGCCTATGACTATCTCTCCACCAACGGTGTGATCACCATCAATGGCGACAAGCAGATGGTTACCGTTCCCGCCTTGGAAAACGTCGATCAGGCGGAGGCGCTGACCACCCTGCAGGGGCTAGGTCTTCAGGTGAGCGTATCGGAGGAGGCAAACCCGAACATTGCTCGGGGCAAGACAATTCGCACGAACCCGGCTGCCGGTTCCTCGGTCCAGTCCGGCACCACGATCACCTTGTTTGTGTCTTCCGGCAAGGAGGTCACGGAGGTTCCCGATGTCCGGGGGCTTAATACCGCCGACGCCGGCAAGGCGCTGGAGGCCGCCGGTTTGCTGCTCGATTCGACGGTGCGCGAGGCCGCCTCCGAGGACGTTGCCGAAGGCTCCGTGATGGAGCAGTCCCCGGCGGCAGGCTCTCAGGTCTCGAAGGGCACGAAGGTGACGATCACCGTGTCCACCGGCCCGGAGGATCAGCGTATCCCGGTGGTCACTGGCATGAAGTGGGAGCAGGCCGCAGGCAACCTCACCGCATTGGGCTTCGAGCCGATCGTGCAGTATGTCGACAGCCTCGAGGCCGAGGGCACCGTATTGTCGGTGGCCGGCGAGGGCACGAATGCCCCAGCCGGTTCCCAGGTTCAGGTTCAGGTGTCCAATGGTGCGCTGATTACCGTGCCGAACTTGGCGCGCATGAATGCCAATGATGCACTCGCGGCGCTGCGTGCTGCGGGGTGGACCGGTTCGAATGCGCAGCTGGTGACGGGCGAGCCGGTCAAGACGGCTGCTCTGCAGGATGTGGGCCTGATTGCCGCTCAGGATCCTGTAAGTGGCGGCACCATCCGCAAGGATGGAAACGTCACGGTTCGCATTTATGAGTTCGACCTCTTGGCTATCAACCCCGCCAATTAGGTCACCTAACATGGGAGTTCTTGCCCGTCGGCGGGGCCGTCCGGTTCAGGGTCGTCCCCGCTGGCTGGTATATTATCCCTTAAGCTTAAGTGACGGTCACTTTATTGATTTTTCCCAATACACGTTCGTGTACGGTCCACCGTGTGCGTTCCTGTCGTATTCCTTGAAGGATTGCTATGCCAAAGTCAAAGATTCAGGCCAGCTCGGTGCCGTATTCCTCCGGCGCTAGCAACCGTACGCCGGTCAAGATTAATACCAGTGGTACCCCGTTGTGGTACAAGATCCTCATGTTCGGCCTGATGCTGATCGGCCTTTTGTGGCTGATTGTCAACTACCTCGCCGGCCCCGATATCCCGCTGATGCGTGACCTCGGCCCGTGGAATTATGGTGTTGGCTTCGGTGCCTTCATCCTTGGTCTTCTCATGACGATGGGCTGGCGTTAGTCCTCGCTTGATCCGAGCCACCTTCGGGGTGGCTTTTTTCATGCCCATCGTTGGCTGATGCCGCAAAGCCATGGAACTGCGCCGCCGGCGCTAGGCGCGACCGTGATGCGTCGCCCTTTCACAAACAAATGCCCGACTATTTTTGCTTCTTTTTGTTTTTTTGGTTTTCGTTTAGGCTTAAGCCATGGCCAACTTTCTTTTTGATCTCTACGGCGTCCTCATCAAGCACCGCACCGATTCCGATCGCCGGGGCGTGGAACGTCGCCTTGGCATCGACGCCGAGCACCACCAGGCGTTTTGGGATGCCTATCATGATCTGCGGGACCCGCTGGATCGTGGCACGGTCAGCGATAAGCAGTGGTGGGAGGATGTTGCTCGGGCCTCCGGCACCAGCTTTGATATCGCCGATGCCATCAAAACAGAGACCGACACCTTGCTGTTTGCGCACGAGGATGCCGTCGCCGCCGCCCGCGACCTCATCAAGGAAGGCCACCGCGTAGGCGTGTTGTCGAATATTCCGCATGTACTGGCCAACGGTCTTGTAAACGAGCACCCCTGGTTCGACGAGTTTTACTCCGTGACTTTCTCCTGCGATATCCACGCGATTAAGCCGGAGCCGGAGGCATTCCACAAGGCACTTGCCGCACTGGGCACTGAGCCTGCTGACACCATTTTCTTCGACGACACCGCGGTCAACGTCCATGCCGCCCGTGAGCTGGGCATGACCGGCGTCCTCTACCGCACGGTCGCAGACATCCACGGGGTGTCCTAACCCCACCGCAGCAGCCATGCGTGCTGCCTTTTCAGATTTTTGCTTTCCGACGCCCACGGCGCGCATACCTTGACCACGGTTGCGCTGCCGTGGGCGTCTGTGTTTGCGTGATACCCTGGCCACCCCCGCCGATGGAAGCAAACTCCACATGAACCGCCGTCAACATCAGCGTTTCGGGGTGAGGGAGCGCTAGTTTGCGTTTACTTCGCATTCATCCACTGCCTGTGTATGGGCAACCTCCATAGTTATCCACAGGCTGTGCACAAACCTGTTGAGAACTCCCCATTGGCGTTTCCCACAGGGCTTGTCCACAGCCTGTGGATAAAGTTGTGCACTTCTTCCCCACCTGCGGTTTCGTTCGAATAGATTCGCAAAACCACAGTTCGTTGGCCTTGACACGCACTACGAATCGAATTACAAGAATGTATTTCCAGCCTTGTGATTATTCACAGTGTGGATAACTCCTGTGGATAAATCGCTTTGTTCACAGACCCACAAACAGTACGTCCGTCCTGTGGAATTCCGGTGGATCATTGTGGATAAATGAGTGAGTTTTGGTGAGAGTAAAGCACCATACCTTGATGATGTGTCCATCTGCGCCTGTGAGTTTTCACCCCGCCTCATGAAAAATCACAACGTTCGTATCCCACCCCTTCACCTCAACAAATCCCCCAGCACAGGACCGCACATAACGCCAAGCACAACGCCGCACCCAAGCAGCAGCCACACTGCGCCGCCAAAAGAACAAACGCCCTACACGCGTGCCCCGTCATAGGGGACGGTTGAAGGAGACCGACCTGGAAACGTCGGAAAGCATGCAGCCACACCGCCGCACCCGGCGCGACGTGCCAGATACAGCGACAAAAAGGCTGCACGAGAGACAGCTGGGGTGGAGAGAAACCAGTAGCTAGAGACGCACCAGCGAGAAAGGGGTGCGGACATCTTCTACAACCCAAGCGCGGGTGCGTAAAGCTGCTGCCCCACCAACCAGATCGCCGCCCATTCGGCGGCGAACATGACAAGTGCGAATCCATTGCGCGCGGCCGGCTTCCACGCGATCAGCGGCCAGGCAAGAATGGTTCCGGCAGCCAGCCCGCCTACGTGTCCCCACAAGGAGACATTCGTGGCGATAATCGAATACCCCAAGTTCACCAGGATCAGGGTTAAGGGAGCGCGAATGTCGGTGCGGTTACGCAGGGCCAGCCCCAAAATGACGGCCATCAGCCCATACACAGCCCCGGAGGCGCCGGCGGTGCGCGAGATCGGGTCGACGAGCATCACCATGAGCGACGCACCCACGCCGGAGATGAAATAGGCCATGACGAACCGGGCGGTGCCTAACGCCCGCTCGATCTCTCGTCCAAGGAAGAAGATCATGATGCCATTGAGCAGCAGGTGGGTGGGGCCGATGTGAACAAACATCGCCCCCACTGCCCGCAACAGGCTCAGCGGGGTGTGCATCTCCGGCGGGAATAGGATCCAGCTATCCCCTAACGAGGAAAAGACAAGGTTGTCCCCGATCGAACGCGACTGGATGGCGGTCACCACGAAAACCACAAGCGTTGCAATAAGGATCGCCAACGTCGCGGGCGCCCCCTGAACACTGCGCCTTATCCCACTCCCACTGCGGTTTGCCACCCGTGCTAAATCCTTTCCCCTACATTCCTCCCCACGTCCCGAGGACGCAGCGGGCCATCGATGCCTTCACTAGCACCGCGGCCGGTCACGTGGTTTTCCGCAACCGGCTTACACCGTGAAATTCTACGCCGACTCCGAAACATCAAGGCGCCCACCGAAGCGCTACAAGAAGCTGGTGCGAAGGCATACTTGTGGGGCGACCTCAGTGGGCAACGAGGCTTGGGCTAAGCCACGTGGCAAACCCCACCACCGTCAAGAACACCCCGACGAAGCTTTGGCGCGCGGTGCGTCGCCAAGCAAGAAGCGGCCACGCCAGCAAGCAGCACGCGACGCATCCACCAACAAAACTGACAAAAGAGGTGCTGGCGGTAAATACTGCCGCGAAGTAACCCAGAATAAGCAGCACCAACAGGCCCGTGAACCGAAACCGCATACGGGCGCGCAGCGCGATGATAACCAGGATCGCCGACAATCCCAGCACCACCGCCTCTGGGCCGCCGGTGACCGCATGGGGTTCGAAAAGCGCAACCGCCATCGCCGAACCGCAGGCTGCCACGAGGTAGGCCACGAGGAAACGCTCTGATCCCATGTGCCCTTCGAGCTGACGGCCCACCACCAACAAGGCGCTCCCGCCGAAGATCAAGTTCAACGGGCCGAAGGCCAGCAAGGGAGCGCCAACAACCCGCGGCAGGCACAGTGCCGTGCATGGCCGGGCTGGCTCGAGCCACAGTTGCGAGGCCAACCAGGACCCGCTGACGTTGTGGATGGCATCGGCCGACTAGTAGGAAGTAAATGCATAGACCATGAGCAAGCCGGCAAGCAGAACCACCGTGACGGGGGTGTCGCGCAGGCCACGCCAAAAACCGGGCTGTTCAATCTCTTTCACCGGAACTGGCATGGTCAACCTCATATAAGCCTTTTCACAGGACCATCACTGTGGACCCTAGTGTACGGGATAAAGACGCAGGTTGAACCCTCACAACCGGATTAAATACATGAATGAAAACAACGAACCCCGCGCATGTGGCAGGTCAGCGCTGCGGGCATGTGCGGGGTTAACAAATGCGCCCTTGTAGAGGGCTGCGTAAGGAAGAAAAGTCGGCCGGGGTACAGCACGGCCGACGTGGAAGACCAACCTATTCGGTGATCTCGATGGACTCGATGACAACCGGCTCCACCGGGCGATCGAAGCGATCGGTGGCGGTGGTGGCGATGGCGTCGACGACCTTCTGGGAGGCCGGGTCGGTGACCTCGCCGAAGATGGTGTGGTGGTTGTTCAGGTGCGGGGTAGGAACAACGGTGATGAAGAACTGGGAACCGTTGGTGCCGGGGCCGGCATTAGCCATGGCCAGCAGGTAGGCACGGTCGAAGCGCAGCTCCGGGTGGAACTCGTCGGCGAAGCGGTAGCCTGGGCCGCCGGTACCGGTGCCGGTCGGGTCGCCGCCCTGGATCATGAAGCCATCGATGACGCGGTGGAAGATGGCGCCGTCGTAGAACGGACCCTCATCGGTGCCCTGAGCGTTCTTGGTGCTGTAGTCAGCGGTGCCATCTGCCAGGGTGACGAAGTTTTCGACGGTCTTCGGAGCGTGGTTGCCGAAGAGCTCGATCGTGATATCGCCGCGGTTCGTGTGCATGATTGCGGTTGCAGTCTTGAAACTCATGCAGACTATCTTAGGCGCGCAAGGCGAAACCTCGCTACGCTGGTTGGGTATAGCAACCCCACGCGGTGGCCGTACACCCTGCCTTAGCACCACAGTCGCAGCGCGTTTTGCCTTATCCATTGCCGTGGGAGCACGTACGCCCTTTTTAAGCGAGGAGACTTTATGAATACCGCAACGATCCGCGGTGCCCTCATCGTGGCCAAGAAGGCCTATGGCACCTTCGCCGATTACCGCGAGCGCAAGACCACCGAGGCCTACGAGGCCTTAGTCAGCGCCGCCCAATCCTATGATGATGTCGCCGACTCGGTGCGCGATAACCTCGCCCAGGGCATCACCAAGGGCAAGGCTAAGTCCAAGCAGGAGTTCGCCGAGCTGTACCAAACCTCCTCCGCACACGTTGCCACCCTTGCCGATCAGTACCGTGCCCGCCTCGAACAGGCACGCAAGCTTGCCGACGCCCGTAAGCAGGAGCAGGAACAACAGGTCGCCGCCGCTGCCACAAAGCTTCACAAACATTCGAAGAAGCTTGCCAAGAAGCAAGCTAAGAAGGCCAAGGACCTCAAGCAGGCGGTCGCTGATTCCCCGGTTGCTGACGCCGCCGCCTCCCTTGGCGAGACCCTCGAGCAGGCGAAGGCCTCCAAGGTTGCCCAGTCGGTGATTTCCGTGATCCCCACCGAGGTTGCCGCCAAGCAGCAGCGCGAGCTTGCCAGCGGGAAGCTGAAGAAGACCACGTCTTCTCAGAAGTCCAAGGGGCTGCGTGCCGGGCTCATCGGTGCGCTGCTCGCCGCCCTCGCGGGTGTGGTGTATGCGATCATCGCCAAGCGCAAGAAGCCGGTTGCGGCTACCCCGCCGCAGGTCGATGACTACGCCAAGCCCGAGGAGGAGTCACGCCTGGTGTATTCCACCCAGACGCCGGACGATGAGAACTACGACCCCAACCACGTTCCTTCCTCCGAGGAAGGCGCCACCGAGCGCGACGACGAGCTCCTCGACGCCCTGGAAAAGCAGCTCAATGAGCATCGTTCCGAAAACGAAGAGAGCTAGTTTCTCAATTGCACTCATGGCGTCCCCTTGGGGGCGCCATGAGTTTTTGACGAGGCCGCCTGCATCAACCGCCTAGTATCATTAACCAACCGGCCACCTTGCACTACAAATTGGTACCTGAGGTTTCACCTGTTCGAAACGATCCGTCAACCTTACGCTGGCAGGCTCGTTGCTTGTGTCTGCAAAACCCAAGCATCAAAACAACTCCGGCTATGTGCGCCGGATGGAGTGGTTGCTCGCAGCCCTGTTCCTGCTGCCCAACCTCGTCCTGCTTGCGGTGTTTACCTACCGACCGCTGATCGATAACATCCGTCTGAGCTTCTTTGAGTGGAATATCTCCAGCCCGACCTCTACCTTTATCGGTCTAGATAACTACCGTGAGTGGATTCATCGCCCCGACACGCTCGTCGTGTTGGGCAATACCCTCTTCTTCACGTTCTTCGCCGTTATTGGCTCCATGGTGTTGGGGTTGGCCCTCGCACTCCTACTCGACCAGAAGCTCAAGGGCAGAAATTTTGTCCGCTCTGCGGTCTTCGCCCCCTTCGCGATTTCTGGAGCGGCGGTGGGCATCGCGTTCCAGTTCATCTTCGACCCAAGTTTTGGACTGGTCCAAGACTTGATTGCGCGCATCGGCGTCGAATCGCCCAACTTCTATCAGGTCCCGTTCTGGGCCATGGTGATGGTGACGTTCACCTTCGTGTGGAAGAACCTGGGTTATACCTTCGTCATCTATCTCGCCGCGTTGCAAGGCCTCAGTAAGGATCTCGACGAAGCTGCCTGCATCGACGGGGCTAAGTGGTGGACAAAGTTCACGAAGGTGACCATGCCACAGCTGCGCCCTACCACCTTCTTTCTTTCCATCACCGTCCTCCTCAATTCCGTTCAGGTCTTCGACATCATCAACGTGATGACCCGCGGAGGCCCGCAAGGTAATGGAACCCAGACTCTCGTCTTTCAGGTCTACTTCGAAACCTTCCACAACTTCCGTGCCGGATATGGCGCCACGGTAGCCACCGTGTTGTTTCTCATCCTGCTGGTCATCACGTTGATTCAGGTTCGCATCATGGATAAGGGGCATCGATGATCATCCTCAAGAAAGTCGCTGGCTACGTGGCGATGTTCCTCGCCCTCATCATGGTCGGGCTCCCACTGTTGTGGATTGTCTTGACCAGCCTGAAGATGCGCCAAGAAATCTACACTCAACCGGTGACATGGTGGCCGTCGGCCTTCGAGTTCGACAACTACTCGGTGGCCATGAACGACGTTCCTTTCTGGACCTATCTGCGGAACTCGATCATCATCACGGCCACCCTGTGCATCATCAAGGTCATCCTCGGGGTGCTTTCAGCCTATGCGCTCGCTATCTTGCGCTTTCCAGGCCGGAACCTAGTATTTATCATCGTGATCTCGGCGCTCATGGTGCCCAGCGAGATCACGGTTATCTCCAACTATGCGCTGGTCAATGCCCTGGGGTGGCGAAACACCTTCCAAGGCATCATCGTGCCTTTGGCGGGAGTCGCTTTCGGGACATTCCTCATGCGCAATCACTTCCTCTCACTTCCCGTGGAGATCATCGAGGCTGCGCGGGTAGACGGTGCTGGGCCTATCAAGACACTGACCCGGGTCCTGCTTCCGATTTCCCTTCCCACGCTTTCGGCCTTCGCTGTCATCACCATGGTCAACGAGTGGAACCAATATCTGTGGCCGTTCATCATGTCGGACACAGAAAAGGTCGCCACTTTGCCGATCGGTCTCACCATGTTGCAAAACAACGACGGTGTGACCAACTGGGGTCCGGTAATGGCCGCCACCATCTTGACTATCGTGCCTGTGCTCATCATCTTCCTCGCTCTACAGAAGTACATGATCAAGGGCCTGACTACCGGCGCTGTCAAAGGCTAGTCGCTTTCGAGTACCCACTTATTTCAGAAGGAATGGAGTTTTCCCATGTCTCAGTTCACCCGTCGTAACTTCCTCGCCCTCATGGGCCTGTCCGGTGCCTCCGTCACCCTCGCAGCATGCGCGGGCACCTCCTCCACCACCGCTGATTCCGGCACCACCTCCGATTCCCCCAGCGGCACCACCACTTTGACCTGGTGGTCCAATCATCCGGGTAAATCCAAGGACGTCGAGCTGGAGCTCATCAAGCGCTTCGAAGCAGAAAACCCAGACGTGAAGATTAACTTGGTTGACGGTGGAAAGAACTACGAAGAGCTTGCCCAGAAGTTCAATGCTGCGCTCACCGGAACCGATCTGCCGGATATCGTGGTGCTTTCTGATGTATGGTGGTTCAACTTCGCGCTGAACAAGCAAATTGCCCCCGTCAATGAGCTCGCGGAGAAGGCCGGGATCGACACTTCAAGCTATGTCACCTCCCTGTATGAGGACTACCACCTCGGGGATAGCTACTACGCCATGCCTTTCGCACGCTCTACCCCGCTGTTCTACTACAACAAAGACGAGTGGTCCAAGGCAGGGCTGCCTGACCGTGGCCCGGAGACGTGGGCCGAGATGGACGAGTGGGGCAAGAAGATTCAGGCCAACCTCGATGGCAACAAGAAGGCGCACGCTTGGGGCAATGCCACCGACTACCTCGCCTGGACCTTCGAAGGACCAATGTGGACCCTCGGTGGCGCTTACTCCAACGAATGGGATCTGAAGTTCAACGACCCAGCCACCATCAAGGCTGTCGAATGGCTTAAGTCGACCGCAGGCGACAATGGATACGCTGTAGTCTCCAACAACATCGCCCAGGACTTCGCCGCTGGAATTGCTGCCTCTGCAATCTGTTCTACCGGCGACTTGAGTGGCATCTTGCAGGATGCCACCTTCGAGGTCGGAACCGCTGCCCTGCCGAACCCACTCGGCACCGGCGGATGCCCCACCGGCGGCGCGGGTCTTGCCATCCCGGCAAGCATCAGCGAAGAGCGCAAGCTGGCAGCGGTGAAGTTCATCGATTTCATCACCAACACCACGAACACCGGCTATTGGTCACGGGAGGTCGGTTACATGCCGGTACGTTCAAACCCCTCTGAGGACACGGAACAGAAGAAGTTCCTCGAGGAGAACCCGAACTACCAGACCGCAATCGACCAGCTTCCGCACACCCGTTCGCAAGACTACGCTCGCGTGTTCATCCCCGGCGCGGACACGCGCATCGGCGGTGCCTTCGAAAAAATTCTCATTCAGGGTGCCGATGTCACCGAGACCATGAATGAGCTGCAAAAGGATGTCCAGGCTATCTACGACGTCCAGATCAAGCCAAACCTCTAAACCCCTCGTCCTCCTCCCCACCAGAAAGGTCATCCAGTGGCAACCGTCCAATTTGAAGAAGTAAGCCGCATCTATCAACGGAATCATCCTCCTGCGGTGGATAAGCTTCACTTGGATATCGCCGATGGCGAGTTTGTTGTGCTGGTTGGTCCTTCTGGCTGCGGGAAGTCGACGTCACTGCGCATGCTGGCCGGCCTGGAGCCTACCGACCATGGAAGAATTCTCATCGACGGACGAGATGCTACTGGGCTGACCCCCATGGGTCGAGACATCGCGATGGTTTTTCAAAACTACGCCCTCTATCCCAACATGACCGTCGCCCAAAACATGGGATTCGCCCTTCGCAACATGGGTATGAGCAAGGCCGATACCGCAGTGAAAGTCAAGGAGGCGGCCGCCATGCTCGAGTTGACCGACCTCTTGGACCGTAAACCAGCACAGCTGTCCGGTGGACAACGCCAGCGTGTGGCAATGGGGCGGGCGATCGTGCGAAACCCCGCGGTTTTCTGCATGGACGAGCCGCTGTCAAACCTCGACGCCAAGCTCCGAGTATCCACCCGTTCCCAGATTTCGGCGCTGCAAAACCGCCTCGGCATTACCACCGTCTACGTCACCCACGACCAGGTAGAGGCCATGACCATGGGCGACCGCGTCGCAGTACTCAAGGCAGGGGTGCTCCAGCAGGTCGCCTCTCCCCAGGAGGTCTATCAAAACCCTGCCAACGCCTTCGTCGCGGGTTTCATCGGCTCTCCGGCCATGAATCTCGTGGAGGCCCCGGTAACCGAGCAGGGCTGTCAGCTCGACACCTTGGTCATTCCGATGACCCCAGCCGAACGATCGGCGGCAGCCGAGAAGGTGATCGTTGGCATCCGGCCAGAACACTTCTTCGCATCCGACGAGGGACTCAGTCTCGCCATTGAACATGTTGAGGAGCTAGGCCACGAGTCTTATGCGTATTGTTCACACCCACGGCTGAGCAACACGAGCAACAACTTCGGGCGCATCGTGGTCTTTGATCACTCCAGCAGCGTGAAAACCGGGCAGACCCTAGTCGTGAACGCAGCCCGAGAGCATGTTCTGCTTTTCGACCCTGCTAGCGGCCAGCGGATCGATGGATCGGTAAAGGGTTGATCTGTGTTGCCTTAGGTCACATTGAGGGTGCAAGATATGTAGCTACTAGTGGCCTGGCTCGCATCCCCACCCTTGGATGCGTGGTACTTCGGCCTCCGGCACGGCTTTCTCATAAGCCCACCTTCCCCTCTTTGTCATTAAGATGTTTGGACTTCCACTCGAAACCGTCGCCATCCTCGGCGCGGTCAGTATCTTCTGGATCGCCTACACGTTCGTTTTCCTCTACCGCAGCCGCAACTGGTCTGACGGTGCCATGTCCGAAACGATGGAAGGCTAGGCCAGACCATGAATACAGCTATCTACTTCCTTATCGGTTATTTCCTGCTCATGCTGCTCATCGGGCTGTGGGCGACCCGGCGCGCCTCCGCCAGCGAGGAGGACTTCCTGCTGGCCGGGCGTAGCCTCGGTCCTGCGGTGACCGCGCTGCGCCTGCAGTCCTCGTCTATGTCGGGGTATATGTTCCAGGGCGCGGGCTCGCTCGGCTATACCCAGGGCTATTTCGGCATGTGGTACGCCCTGGGCGACCTCGGCGGCGGCATATTGAACCTGTCGATCATCGGGCGCCGGATGCGCAGGCTCTCCCAGATGCTCGGGTCGGTGACCTCGATCGAGTACCTCGGCAATCGCTATAACTCGCGGCTGGTGCAGCAGGTAGGCGCCGTCGTGGCCTTGGTGGGCCTGTTCTTGTACCTGCTGGCGCAGTTCGTCGCCGGCGGTTCGGGGTTGGCGGCGGTCACCGGAATCAACTTCCAGGCCGCGCTGCTGATCTCTGCGGGCATTATCGTCGCCTACACGTTCCTAGGCGGCTACCTGGCGGTGGCCTACACCGACTTCGTGCAGGCCATCGTCATGGTGGTGGGCATGGTGTGGATCCTTGTTGCCACCGTGGCCCACGTCGGTGGCTTTCAGGCCGGCAACGTAGCCGTCGGCACGCTCAATGAAAACCTGTTGTCGATGTTCGGCGCGCAGCGCCAGTACGAGGGCCAATGGGGCCTCATCCTGGGCGCTTTGTTGGTGTTTTCCATCGGTTATATGGGTTGGCCGCACGTGGTGGTCTCGCATATGGCCATGCGCTCGCCGACGGTGGTCCGCAAGGCCAGCGTCTACTCGATGATCTTCAACTTCCTGTTCATCCCCAGCCCCTACCTCATCGGCGTGTTGGCGCTGGTGATCGTGCCGGGGCTTGCCAACCCGGAGCTGGCCTTGTTCGAGGTCTCGAAGGTGGTGCTGCCCACATTCGCGGTGGGTATCGTCATGGCGGCGGTGATGGCGGCGATCATGTCCACGGCGGACGCGTTGTTGCTGCAGGCGTCCACGATCGTTTCCCGCGATATCGCAGGCCGTTTCCTTCCTGCGAGCATGAGCCCCCGCACGCATGTGTGGGTCTCCCGGGTGACGGTGTTGGCGATGAGTGCGGCGGCGATCGCCCTGGCTCTGTGGCAGCCGCCGAGCGTGTTGTCGATGGCGCTGTATGCAACCACGATCCTGGGTAGCTCCTTCGCGCCGGCGTATATCTGCGCGGTGTGGTGGAAGAAGGCGAACTCGGTGGGCGCGCTGGCCTCGATTATCGCCGGTGCGGTGGCCTCGGTATCGTGGGATGTGGTGGGGCTGACCGCCGCCACCAACCTCGACCCGATGGTCGCGGGGCTGGGTGCTTCGACGCTTGCGATGGTGCTGGGCTCGCTCGCAACGCAGAAGTCCCACCCGGTTCCGGACACCATCACCCGCGCGATCACGCTTGCTGCAGCCGCCCCGGGTTCTACGAAGAACACCTCGGCCGCCCGTCTTGCCCGTGAAGAGGATGCGCAACTGCTGTGTCAGATGCCGAATCCTTGATGCTGACTCCCCAATTGGATGCGGAGGCGGCACGTCTGCGCGCACGCGGGCTGGGCTTTACCTGCCCTGCTCCCCCGCGCCTTTTCGCCTACCCGATGGTGGGCGTGCGCTTTGCCGTTGGCTGCGATGAGGCATACGTTGTGGTGGATCCGGCGGGCGGGCGCGCGGTGACCTGCTACCCGTGGCTGCTTTCGCCCCTTGATGGCGCCGCCTGCGTGCAGGAGGTCGCCGCGCGGCCTCTTAAGCAGGTGCTTTCCGACGCCTACGGTGCGCTGTCGGCAGGATTAAGAAAGCGCTGGAAACTGGGCCGAACCTTCGACGCCACACCGGTAGAAGTCATCGACCCGCTCTACAAACCGAATTGGCTCGTGGTCGCCG
This sequence comes from Corynebacterium sp. SCR221107, assembly GCF_027886475.1. Lineage (NCBI taxonomy): Bacteria > Bacillati > Actinomycetota > Actinomycetes > Mycobacteriales > Corynebacteriaceae > Corynebacterium > Corynebacterium sp. SCR221107. The sequence continues at coordinate 53,657 of NZ_CP115670.1, read as the reverse complement.
AAGGTGGCGAGCGCATCCTCATCGACGCCGTCACCGGCAACTACGCCATTGCAACGAGAGACAGACTGAGGCCGGATTGAGATATCTGGAGAAGGTGAAATGGGAGCACCCTCCCCAGACTGTGCTCCAGCAACCGACTTCCGCGCTCCTTAGCGACCACGCGCTCTCGCTTACGGGGGAGAAAAAGTAGCGTTGAAGGCGGAAAAAAAGTATCGTTGGAGACGGAAAATTAGTAGCATATACACTCTGAGCAGGTAAGAATGAATTATCTTCACCGAGCAGTGGACCTGCAGTTGGACCAGCTTCTACCCCACGTAAGTGCAATCGCCATTGAGGGACCTAAGGCTGTGGGCAAGACTGAAACAGCTATGAGGCGGTCCAGCGCAGTGCTGAACCTCGATAGTGAAGATGACCGGTCAATCGTGGACGCGGATCCCACCTTCAGCGCCTTCGATGGACAAACGATCCTCATCGACGAGTGGCAAAAACTGCCTCAATCCTGGGATTACGTGCGACGAGCTGTGGACAATCGAACGCGGAAGTGCTCATTTTTGCTCACAGGCTCGGCCACCCCAACCGCGGGAGTGGACACGCATAGCGGTGCGGGCCGAATTTTGAGCCTAAGAATGCGACCAATGGCGATCTTCGAACGCCACGATGGCCATGCTTCCATAAGCCTTGGAAACCTACTATCGGGCGAATCTGCTGTATCGGGGAAGACATCTTGGAATCTTGCCGATTACATGAATGCAATCGTGGCCAGTGGATTCCCTAGTATCACCGAGCTCCCACCTCTCGTCCGCAATCAGCAACTGAACTCATACATTCAAAGGATTGTCGATCGGGACCTGCCGGATCAGGGATATTCAGTGCGTGACAAGTCAGGACTTATGGCATGGCTGGCTGCCTACGCCGCTGCCAGCTCCACCACTACCGGTTACTCAGAGATCTTGGATGCTGCCACTGCAGGACATGGCACAAAGCCTGCGAAATCAACCACCATGAAGTATCGAGAAAAGCTTGCAGAAATCTGGATGTTAGACCCGGTTCCCGCATGGAACTTCGCACGCTCTCCGCTCGGCAACCTCGCAAAGTCCCCCAAGCACCAACTGGCTGATCCAGCGTTGGCAGTTCGGCTACTCAGCATTCCCGATAATGGTCTGACCCATGGCCGCTTCAAGCATCTGTCTGGTCCTTTCTTTGAGTCACTGGCTACCCTCTCGGTTCGCGTTGCCGCAGATGCCAACTTCGCCACCGTTGGCCATCTGCGTGGAATCAAAGGAGACCGCGAGGTCGACCTCGTTGTTCAAGGCTCCGACGGCCAGCTCATCCCTATTGAAGTCAAACTTTCAGCGAACATCAAAGATGATGACGTCCGCCACCTACATTGGTTTAGACAGCAATTCCCAGAGGACACTGTGGACATGGTGGTCATTTCCACCAGCGAGCGCGCGTATCGCCGCAAAGACGGCGTCGCCGTTGTCCCGTTGAGTCTGCTTGGCGCCTAGCCCTTGTTTGCCGAAGACCCCAGCCTGCTCGCCTTGGACACTAACACCACGTAACTCACCTCAACCTATTGCCCGCATAGACAAATCCCCCTCTGGCACCCAAGGTCTATTCACCTAAGGCTCCGAAAGGGGTTTTTTGTCGAGGGTTAGCGGGCCAGCTCGTGGCTGAGCGCCTCAAGCTCGCCACCGCCTGCCATCTGCTGGGTGAGCTCCTCGAGGGTCACCTGAGCCTTGGGCTTATCAAGGATCTGGCGTCCGAGGTTGAGGATGGTGAAGTGATCACCCACCAGGTACGCGTGATGCGGATTGTGGGTAATGAGCACCACGCCGATGCCGCGGTCGCGGGCGGCAGCGATGAACTTCAAGACCATGCCCGACTGCTTGACACCCAAGGCTGCGGTGGGCTCGTCGAGGACGATGACGCGGGCGCCGAAGTAGACGGCGCGGGCGATGGCCACCACCTGGCGCTGACCACCAGAAAGGCTGGCGACCTCAACATCAACATCGGCTAGGTCGATGCCCATCGTCAGTAGCTGCTGGCGGGTGATCTCTTTCATTTCCTCGGTCTTTAAGGTCCCGAAGGCGCCGGTGAGCTCCTGGCCGAGGAAGAAGTTGCGCCACACCGACATCGATCCCACCACCGCCAGGTCCTGGTAGACCGTGGCGATACCACAGTCCAGCGCGTCGCGCGGGGAGCTGAAGGTGGTCGGCTCGCCGTCGATAAGCAACTGCCCCGATGTGGGGGAGTGTAACCCGGCTAGGACCTTGATGAGTGTGGACTTGCCGGCGCCGTTGTCACCGAGCACGCAGGTGACCTCACCGGCGGCGACGGACAGGTTGACCTCGCGCAGCGCGTCGAAGGTGCCGTAGGACTTCGTGATTTCTTGCAGTTCAATAATCGCCATGGCTTAACGCTTACTGGTGAGGTTGGCAAAGGACGTGTTTGTAAAGACCGCGAACAAAAGCATCGCGCCGAGGAAGAACTTGAACCAGTCCGGGTTCCAGCCGGCGTAGACGATGCCCTGGTTGGTCATGCCGAAGATGAGCGCGCCGATGGCGGTACCCAGTGCGGTGCCGCGGCCGCCGGTGAGCGCGCACCCGCCGATGACGGCCGCAATGATGTAGAGGAACTCGTTGCCGATGCCCTGACCGGCCTGGATGGAATCGAAGGCGAACAGGGTGTGCATGCCCACGAACCAGGCGGCGAAGCCGACGAACATGAACAAGGTGATCTTGGTGCGGCGCACCGGAACACCCACGGCGCGGGCGGCATCCTGATCGCCGCCGACGGCGAAGATCCAGTTGCCAAAGCGCGTCTTGTACAGCAGGAAGGAGGCCAGCGCCACAAACACCAGCCACCAGATCACCGTCACGCGCAGATTCAGCGCGCCCAGGTGAATCGTGCCCGCGAACACCGCGTGAGCGGAGTCGAATCCCTCCATGTCCGCAATCGAGGGGGTTGCCACCTGGCCGGTGACCAGCTTGGTCACCGCGAGGTTGAGGCCTTGAAGCATGAGGAAGGCCGCCAGGGTAATAAGGAAGCTGGCGATGCCGGTGCGGGTGACCAGATAGCCGTTGAGCGCGCCGATGCCTAGAGAAATCACCAGCGCGATGCCAGCGCCCACCCACGAGTTGAGGTGGAGGTTGTAGTTGAGCATCGTCGCAGCCAGCGCACTGGAGGTCACCGCCACGCCGGAGGAGAGGTCGAACTCGTCACCGATCATGAGCAGGCCGACGGCCAAGGCCACGATCCCCAGCGTCGAGCTGGCATAGAGCACGGTAGAAAAGGCGTCGAGGGACCTAAACGCCGGAGCGACGCTGAAAAAGAGCACGAAGATGAGGATCGCACCCAAAAGGCTGGCCAGCTCCGGGCGGCGGATCAGCCGCGCAAAGCCGGTGCGGCGGCGCAGGCGGTCCTCACCGGCAACGGCCTCTCCCGCAGGTGCGGTGGTTGCTGTTGGTTCGTCGTTTTCATCGACGACCTTGGTGGCATGTGTCATCGCAGGCCAGCCTTCGCAGCCTCAGAGATGCCCGCCACGTTGGAGGCATCCACAAAGCTCGGGCCGGTGTACACCGGGCGCCCGCCACCTAACACGGTGCCGTTGCGCTTGGCCAGCCACAGGGAATCGATGGCCAGGTAGCCCTGGAGATAGGGTTGCTGGTCCACCGCCCAGGCGATCCGACCGTCGGCGATGGCTTCAACGAGCTCGGAGTTGGTGTCGAAGGTGGCGATCTTCGCCTGCGAGCCCGCGTCCCCCACCGCGTCGATCGCGCGCATGGCAACCGGTGCCTGCAGCCCCATGATCCAGTCGATGCTGGAATCTTGGGAGAGCTTGGCCTGCATGGTCGCCTGCGCGGCGGTGAGGTCCTGGCCGTTGACGTAGAGCAGCTCGACCTGGCCGCCGCTGGCGGCGAGCCCGTCCGACAGTCCCGCGCAGCGCGCCTCCTGGGAGGAGTTGCCCTGTTCGTGGATAACGCACAGGGCGTGCTTGGCGCCTTCGGCCGCCAGCCGCTGGCCCGCCTGGGTGCCCGCTACCTTTTCCTCCTGCCCGAAGAAGGCGGACAGGCCATAGTTTTGATAGGAATCCATGCCCGCGTTCAGGCCGACGGTGGGAATACCCGCCTCCACAGCCTTTCGCGCGGCCGGGCCGATGGCCTCGGCGTTGGGCAGGGTCACCGCGATGCCGTCAACCTGGGAGTCGATGGCGGACTGAACTAGGTTGGCCTGGTTCGGTGCCTGCGGGTCGGAGGAGTAACGCAGCTCGAGGTTGTTCTTCTTGGCCGCGTCCTCGGCCCCCTTGCGAACGAGGTCCCAGTAGGTGTCGCCCGGCGCGCCGTGGGTGACCATGGCCACCACGTAGCGCGGGGTATCCACGCCACCAGCGGAGCCGCTGGCTTCATCATTTCGCGGGGCACCGCCGGTGGAGGAACATGCGCCTAAAACGGCCACCATCACGGCGGCCGCGGCGATCTTTAGACTCTGGGAAAGTTTTCTCACAAGTGCATAGTCACCCACTACCCCCACCTTGGTCAAACCATCTGACCTGCTTGTTTATCGATTAAGCACTGTTAAGCTGGGTGTTAAGGAAGCAAGGGCGTTGCGCGTTTGTGGGCAAACCGACAGCCATGTAACAACCCCAGGGGCCCACACATTTTCCTCCATTGTGGTCACAATCAATCGCGCAGTCGTTTCCGCTCGTGCACCGCTGGCGATGCGCCCGATGTTTTGCCGGTGGGCGTCGGCAGGCAAGACATTCCCCCTCCAGACAGCCGAAAGCGCAACTATTGTTGATAGGTATGAGCGCCGATTCCCCGCAAGCTGCCCCTCACCATTTTTCCTCGCCCGCCTCGCTGCCCAACGCCACGCCCAGCGCACACGCTACACTGCCCGAGTGGGCGCGCACGGTGAGCTTCTGGCACGTGTATCCGCTCGGTTTTTGCGGCGCGCCGATCTGGGACCGGGATGCGTCGGAAAGCAACGCCCACGATGAGGCAAGCAACAATGCCCGCATCGACCGGCTGAGGGAAAGCCTGGATTATCTGATTAGCCTAGGACTCAACGGCCTGCTGCTGGGACCGGTGTTCGAATCGGTCACGCATGGCTACGATACGGTCGATTACTTCCAGTGCGATAAGCGCCTGGGCACCAACGCCGATCTGGAACGGCTGATCGCCGCGTGCAACGACCGCGGCATCAAGGTTGTGTTCGACGGGGTCTTTTCGCATGCGGCGGCCAGCTTCGTGCGCCCCGAGCTCCTCGATGCCGAGGCGGTCTTTGAGGGACACGGCGACCTCAAACGTTTCGATCATTCCAACCCGGCAGTGGCCGAATTTGTCATGGAGGTCATGAATTACTGGCTTGACAAGGGTATTTCCGGCTGGCGCTTGGACGCTGCATACTCGGTTTCCCCCGATTTCTGGGCGCCTGTCCTCGCGGCGGTAAAAGACCGCCACCCGGACGCGCTGCTTTTAGGCGAGGTCATCCACGGCGACTATGCGGGCATTGTTGGCGCCGCCGGCATGGATACCCTCACGCAGTATGAGCTGTGGAAAGCGATCTGGTCTTCGCTCAAGGAGGAGAACTTCTTCGAATTGGATTGGACCCTCAAGCGCCACAACGAGTTCCTTGACTCCTTCATCCCGCAGACGTTTGTCGGCAATCACGATGTCACCCGCATCGCCTCCCAGGTGGGGCCGAAGAAGGCGCTGCTGGCCGCGACGATCCTGTTTACCGTCGGCGGCATCCCGAGCGTCTACTACGGCGATGAGCTGGGCTTTGAGGCGATCAAGGAGGAGCGCTTCCGCGGCGATGATGCCATCCGCCCGGCATTTACCGCCCACCCGGTGGCTAATGACATCACCAACGCCTACAAGGCATTGATTGCTTTACGACGTACCCAGGGCTGGCTTGTCGACGCACGCACGGAGGTTACGGCCGTTTCCAATCAGGCACTCAGCTACCGCGCCTATTCCGGCGAGCGGGAGCTTTTTATCAGCCTCGAGGTCGCCGACCCGGAGCACCCGAAGGCCACCATCACCGACCCCTTCGGTGCGGTGCTGTGGGCCTATGCGGGCTGATGTTCTCAGCCACGGTGGTGCTCGGGCCTCTCATTGCTGGATTACTTGGTGAGTACGGTAAGAAACTCCACTGTGCCGGCGTCTTCCACGCTGACAAAGCCGAGGCTAGGCGCCTCAACCCCGTAATCAGCCCAGGTCACAGGGATGGAACCGGCCACCTGCAGGGCATTGTCAACCACGGCAACCTGTGCGGTCGTGCTGGCGGGCTTGGTTTGCCCATTGATGGTGAGTTCGCCATTAAGGGTGACATCTTGGGGTGTGGCGCTTAGGTTTTCCAGCGTGAGCGGCTCGGTCACGGTGAAGGTGGCTGCCGGGTTGACGCTGGTGTCAATGGCCTTGGTGCGGAAGTAATTGTCGCGCCGATCGGAATCGGTGGTGACGCTTGCCAGATCCACGGTCACCGTCGCCGCGGTGAGGGTGTCAGTATCGATAATCGCGTCGCCGCTGACGGATTCGGTGCGGCCCACAACGGTCACGTTCGCACCGTTGAGGACCTCCTCCACCCGATAGCCCGCATAGGAACCCGCGCCAATGGTCCAGGTACCAGCGATATCGCCGTCGAAGCTGGCCGCCTGTGCGCCGTCGGTCGCCGCATTGCCCGCCCCCGCACCGCTGCTTTCCGACGCTGCGGTGCTCAGGCTCGGTGTGGCAACATCGCTGGATTCATTGGCGGCATATAACCGCGGCAGCGCGATGGCCGCCGCGATAATGATCACTACGGCTCCAACGGCCAGAATGATGGACAGTGTCTTCTTGTTCGTCATGATGGTCTCCACGGTGAATGCTGGGTGGTAAATAGTTTCGGTTATGTGGGGGCTGCCCCGCGTGACGCGCGGGTGCCCGCTTGGAACTTACCCCACCCCTTCCACCAGCTACCCCGTGTAAGGACATAATGGAAGCCATGACTAACCCACACAAGGATTCAAGCAACCCGCAGGCCGAAATCACCAAGCAGTACGGGGTCGACGTCACCCGCGTCGGGCTGACCCACTACCGCGCCACCAACGCCGCTGGCGCCAGCTTCGACTTCGGCCAGGGCGAGGGGCTACTCTCCCCGGTCGAGGTTCTGCTGGCCGCTGCTGCCGGATGCGCCGCTGTGGACGTCGACGTCGTCACCGCCCGCCGCAGCGAACCGGAGAAATTTCACGTCCGCGCCGAGGGCGACCGCATCAGCGAGGAGGGTGCAAGCCGTCTGGGTGCCGTGCGCCTTTCCTTCGACGTCACCTTCCCCGATACCCCCGAAGGCCGCCAGGCACAATCGATGGTGAGCCGCCTCATGAACCTATCCCGTGACCGGGACTGCACGGTCTCACGCACCATCGAACACCCAACGCAGGTCAGCTACGAGAACCGTAATCAAGACCGTGGCTAATCCTGGCTCGCCTCCGCCATCTTCTTGACCAACCAATTCTGCAGACCGATGAGCTCAATGAGCTCCAAGTCCTGGTTGGTCTCCTGGAGATCGCCATCTTCATCGATGATGTAGTCCTTCATGGCCTCATAAGCCACGAAATCCCCCTCCAGGGAGGGCATGATGGCGCCAATTCGCGCCAGGCCCTCCTCCGAGGTGCGCTTTTCCTTCTTCAGATACTCAACGATATCGTCATAGACCTCCGCCGCGGGGGCTGCCTCGATCTTTAGTTGACCACCCAGATTCAGAATGCGGTTGGCGAACTTTTTCACCCAATCAATTTCCTCTTGTGCGTGCGCCGCATACTTGTCCGCCAGCACCCCAAGCCCCTTTACCCCAAAGACGAGGCTGTGGATGCGGTGGCTATAGCTTTGCGCCGCAATCCCGGATACCACCGTCTGAAGCGCCTGAATCTCTTGCTGCTTGTCGACCATTTCTTTCCTTCCTTCCGCAGCACAAAGAAGTGCCGCCTTCACGTGTCTTCCGCGGCTATCATGCATGATCATTGCTGACCCGCTGCCGTGGCTTCGCTGTTTTGTTGTCGACTTGGTGAAGTTTTCTTCGCGTTTGATGGTGTTGTCCACTTGCTTTACGACGTCCATGACGCCCCATTGCACAGACGTTCCATTCCCATCGCACCTAACAATGGTGACAAGGCCGCGGATTTTTCATTCTCATTGTAAAGAATGATATTTCGAATCGGAGGGCGAAGTCACACATTTCTGCCGTATACCCGTAAGCATACGCTTTATTTATATTGTGCGCAATGGTTATTTTTCAGCGCAGGAGGCATGATCATATACGGCGCGTTCGACTCAGAAATACGGGCCTATATCCCAAGCTGGGAGGCCTCAAGAACGCGCACACCACAGCCTTGCACGCAGCGATGAATGACCGAGGTAAGACAACGATTGCCACTGCCTAATTAAGTGGTGTGCAATTAAAACAATTTGCTTGCCACCCCGGAACCTGTCACCGAATAGCCGAGATCAAATCCGTTCGAAGTAAATCCGGATCCCCGGCACCCGGCATGGTTATATAATCCTCACAGGTCCACGAACCCGGCACGTAACCATCGCGCACAATCTTTGCACAGAATTCTTCCCATGCCGGACCAAGCTTGGCGTAGTCGCCCGAAAGCTCAGTCTTTAGCGCGCGGGTTTCAGGGAAGTCCATCAGCATCACGCCCTCCTTCGTGAAGCCGGGGCCTCCTTCCACTACGTCCGCCACAATCTGACGTGCGGATTCGGGAATAACGAAGGCTGCCGCAACGTCAAAGGTGGCACCGGGCGGGGCAAGGTAATAGCCCCGCACCGCAACAGGCTGTACCCGCGCGTGTCCCATCACCCGGTCAAGCACGGCATAGGTGCGCTCGTAAAAGGCAGCGATTTCTGCCACGGGAACCTGCTCCCGGAGGGCCAGCGCGGTGTGAGCAGGTAAAACATAAGGCAAGGAGATCTCCATGCCTGCCATTATCCCCGAATCTGACATGGCAGGGAGCCCTGTTCCCGCCCGCTGACCTGTGAGATACGCGAACGCTGCTGACCTGGGCCACACTTCCTTGGGTCGGCGCAATCGAGCTAGCACACCACCCGATTCTTCCTACCCTTGGATAGGAAAACTGTTCATCCACAGCACTCGTAAAGCTTGTGACAGCCTCGAAAGAACAATCACGTGACATAATAAGCCTTAGCTTGTGACCGGGCTCGTCGTAATTGGTGACTCCTCCGTTTCGCCGCCTCGCACGCCTGCTAGGTACTCCTTGCGCCGCTCGATGATCTCAAGCAGCGAATCCGCGCTGGAGTCAATCTCTTCCTGGCTTAGACCATCGGTGGCCGGGACCTGGGTGCGCAACTCGTTGACCACGTCAGCCAGCGCATCGTTGGTAAAGAGCTGATCATAAAGCTCCCAGTACTGCTCCTCATAGATCGCGTTAAATTTCTCGTTCGAAAGGAAGCGTTCCTTGAAGGTATCTGCACCCGAGCTCATCATGGTGTCCTTGCTGGCCGGTCGGTATTCCTCTGTGGCCTGAGTTTCGGTATTGTCTGCACTTTCCGCACTGGATGTCGCACTATCCGATTCAGTTGGCGTAGATCCGGTTGTCTGCGTGGTATCGGCGCTTCTACCTGGCATTGCTGGCATTCCGGGGGCGTTGCCCTCAGCCGCATTCTTGCCGCCGCGCCCCATGCCCATGGAGTTGGTGGAATCGGGGCTAAGTTCACTATTGCCGTTGAGCGACAAATCCATGTCCCAGGCCAGGACGGTGAACTTACTTGTGGAATTGTCGTACCAAAGGTAGTAATTGCGCCCAGGGCCCGACATGTCATCGGAGTTGATGAGCAGGTTCTGGGTCGCGACGTACTTAGCCAAGGATTCAACATCAACGTAGTTATCGAAATTGTCCTCAAACTCCTGCTCATCGGCGCTATCAAGCCAGGAGAGGAAGTCGATGATCGGCTGTTCGTTCTCGTTGTCCTTGTCTTTCTCCTGCTTAAACTGGTCGGTGTAGGTCGCCGGATCATCGCCCTGATAGGTCAGCGAGCTCTCCGAATCCGCCTTGTTCAAGATGCCGTCGCCCAAGCGCGCGGCGTAGTACTCGTCGGGGTTTTCCAGCACGATTCGGCTCAATGTGGAGCCACCGTTAACGGAATAGGTTACGTGGCTATACCGCTGGGTCGACTGGTCTGTCATTGACAATGCAGACAAAGCGGTCGCCTCGTTCAGAGATGGAATTCCTGAACGAAGGGACAGCTCAGAAATTCCCTGGTAGACCTGGCCGTCCACATACTTATCGAAGCTGATCAACAGCGGGTAGGTGGTCGGATCGTCCTCGTCGATGCTCGCCCCCAAGCGCGCTCCGCCCATGCCACCCGCACGCCCCTCGGGCATTACCTGCGCTGCATCGGCAGTGCCATCCGTGCCCGCGTCGTCGGCTGCAGTATCAGCAGGCGGCTCGGGCATGGTGGAGGGATCGAAGCCCTCCGGCAGGTTGGACGGGTCAAAACCTTCTGGCGGATTGGGCATGTTGCCCATGCCGCCCGGCAGGTCGCCGCCCAGCGCGGTCAGGGAGGAATTTCCCTTCAGGCGCACGCCTACCTGCTCAATCTTGGTGCCGTCGATGGTAATTGTTGCCGGAACCCAAGTCTTTGAATCGTCGTCCTGATAGGCCTACAACATCGTATCGATGTCCTCCTGCGAAATCTCGAGGGAGATGTCGTGGCTGGTGGAGGTATCAAACAGCGAAAGATTGTCCTCGCCCACGTCTATCGTTGCGGCCAGGGCGGCCTCGGCTGCCGTGTTTGTGGTCTGAGTGTCTTGAGCCGTGCAGGCTGCCAATCCCACACTCAGGCTGGCAATAAACCAGTCCTGCCATCACTCGACGCCGCACGGAGGCAGCGTTACCTGCCGAATGCCCATCAACCATAAATACCTATACCCCCTTACCTTGTTCGCGAGTCTCGAAGGACGCAATTTCAACGTGTGCTTCAAGAAAAGCGCGCCGACATTCCAGGAAGGTGGGCGGTTGATGGGAGGATCCTCAATTGTCCCTGTGAGAACAACGAGCACGGTCGACGCACCCGATGCGGACAAGCAAAGAGGAAAAGTTAATGCCTTTGAGCGTGGAGGACACGAGACCGCGCTCAAAGGCATGGGTTCATTATGTCCTAGATCACACATGTCGACTTGTCATTTTGCGCAGACAACTTGTCAATTCGCGCATATCTCTCATTATTCGGAGCGCATCGTCCCACACACCCTCGACCCTGACATGGCTAGGCTAGTGGGCAGAAACCACCATCCGCCCTGCAAGAAACACCACCCCCACGAGAAGAGGAACTCCTGCCCATGAGCGCACCACAGTTTAACTACATCACCTACATCTACGGCGGGCAGGTCAGCGCGCAGCGTGTTTATGACGCGCTTACCCAGCGCGAGCACATGGATATCTACCTGCAAGGATCCGGGCCGAAGTCAAGCTGGGTACCGGGCGAGAAGGTGCTGTGGAAATCCATGCCTGAGGACGGCTTCGACGATTTGGGTCAGGTGGTGTTGCAGGCCATTCCCGGCAAGCTGCTGCAGTACACCTGGCACCCGATCCAGGAGATGCACCGCGGGTTATTCGATTCCGACGAGGCCTTCGAGGAGGCGTTGTCAGAACGCAGCAAGGTCACATTCCACATCAGCCCGCTTGCCGACGGCCTTGTGGGGGCGCGCCTTCAACTCGTCCACGACGGCTTCGACTCCGAAGACTCCGTCATGCTCCACGGTGTGACCGAAGGCTGGTCCATGATCCTTAGCTCGCTCAAGACCTACCTCGAACTGCCGGTGGATCAGGCCTCCTAAGCGCAAGTCAACCCGCCAACCTCCCAAGCACCTGCGTGCCGGGGTTGGCGGGTTGACACTTTAAGCGTCGGGCGGCTTTTAGCTCTGCTTGCCCGCCACGTAATTGACGGCGTTGGCAAAGATGTCTTGAACCTCGATGCCCGGGATGTTGCGCATGAGGCCGTCGCGGAAACGCTCCGGGTGACCCATCTTGCCTAGGATGCGACCATCGGCGGAGATGATGCCCTCGATGCCATAGGAAGAACCGTTGGGGTTCGCGGGTGCCTCCATCGTCGGGACGCCTTCGGCATCGACGTACTGGAAGGCCACCTGGCCGTTGGCAAACAGCTCCTGTGCCTCCTGCTCGCTGACCACGAAGCGGCCCTCACCGTGCGAGACCGGCACGAACTGGCGCTGGCCTGGGGTGAAGGTGGACAGCCACGGCGAGGCCGCCGGGGTGGTGGCCACGCGGGTCTCCGCGATGCGGGAGATGTGGCGCAGCTGGCGGTTATGCGCCAGCGTCGGGGACTGATCCGTCTGCTTGGCCGGGTCACCATACGGCAGGAAACCGGACTTCACCAACGCCTGGAAGCCATTGCAGATGCCCAGCACGAGGCCGTCGCGGGCGGTAAAAGCCTTCACCGCCTCGGCAACCTCGGCCGAACGCAGGAACGCGGCGATGAACTTCGCGGAGCCGTCTGGCTCATCACCCAGCGAGAAGCCGCCGGAGAAGGCCAGGATGCTGGTCTTACCGTCGGCAAGCTTCTCAATGAACGCGCGTGTATCGGCCTCAAGGAGCTCGGCATTGAGGTTGCGGATGACATGGAACTCAGCGGTGGCACCGGCGGCCTGGAAGGCCTCGGCCATGTCGTACTCGGAGTTGGTGCCCGGGAACACCGGCAGCAAGACATGCACCGGTGCGCCGGCTTCGGCGGCCTTATTCGTGGTGGCCACGGCCGAAGCCGCCACGGGCAGGCTGGTGGCGAACCCCGGCAGCTCGTCGTGGGCGTCAGCGTAGGCGGCGGAGTCATTGAGCGGGTAGACCTCACGGTAACCGGACTCGGATGCCTCCAGCGCCTGAGCAATGGTGAAGGACTCCGCGCCAAACTCCAGCGTGCCAGAGGTGTTGGTGCGGCCCAGCAGCGTGCCTTCTACGGCCGTGCCCGGCGCGACCGCGACGATGATGGAGCCCAGGGCGACGTCGGCAAGCGGGGCGGAAGCGAAGGCACCGGCGGCGGTGAAGCCAACTTCGTTACCCAGCGCCATGTTGACGATCGCCGGTGCCAGGCCAGCCTCGGTCACGGCGGATGCCGCAGCGATCTTGTCTTCGGCTACCAGCGCACGCACGGCCGCGAAATTGCTGTTGAGCTGCGCGTAATCCGGGTCGCCCGCGGCAAGCGGGGTGTGGCCGACGAGGTAGAGCTCATACTCGCCCGCGGGGATGGCGGCAGAGACGGCCTGGGAAGCGTCCATCGCGGCCACGGCGAAGGTGACCAGCGTCGGCGGGACGTGCAGGTCCTCGCCGTAGGTACCCGACATGGAGTCCTTGCCACCGATGGCGGCAACCTGAAGGCCGTCCTGGGCCTCCAGCAGGCCAAGCAGCGCCTGGGTGACCTCGCCCCAACGCTTCGGATCCTTATCCAGGCGCTGGAAGTACTCCTGCACCGACAGCCACGCACCGGTGGGCTGGGCACCTGCGGCCACGAGCTTTGCCATGGCCTCGACCACGGAATAAGCACCCATGAGGAACGGGGACTTATCGGCCAGCGCCGGGGAGTAGCCCCAGGTCATCACCGATGCCGTGGAGGTGCCACCAGGAACCGGCAGGGTCTGGATGGAGGCCTGTTCGTCGGTCTTTTGGGTGCGACCACCATAAGGCATGAGCACGGTGGAGCGTCCGACGGTGGAGTCGAACTGCTCGATCATGCCCTCCTGGGAACCCGAGGATGCGGATGCCAACGCTTCGAGGACGGTGGCGGGCTTGTGTGTAGCGGCGACAGCCTCGGCGGCGACCAGCTCCACCTCCTGGGCGCGGTGTGCGCCGTTGGTGTCGATGAAGGCGCGCGAGAGGTCGAGGACCACCTCGTCGTGGAAGAACATGCGCAGACGCCCGGTGTCGGTGATCTCCGCCAGCTGCACGGCCTCGATGTTTTCGGTCTCGGCGGCGGCAATGAAGGCTGCGGCGTCCTCGGCGCGCACGACCGCTGCCATGCGCTCCTGGGACTCGGAGATCGCGATCTCGCGGGCGTTGAGGCCGGCGTATTTCAGCGGCACGCGCTCTAAGTGAATGTCGATGGAATCGGCCAGCTCGCCGACGGCCACGGACACACCACCTGCGCCGAAGTCGTTGCAGCGAACGATCATCTGGGCGACCTCGGGGCGGCGGAACAGGCGCTGAATCTTACGCTCGTTGACCGGGTTGCCCTTTTGCACCTCGGCACCGGAGCGCGCCAGCGACTCCTCGTCGTGAGCCTTGGAGGAGCCGGTAGCTCCGCCGACGCCGTCGCGGCCGGTGCGCCCGCCTAGGTAGATCACCACGTCGCCGGGCTGCGGCTCCAGGCGCTTGACGTTGTCGACCGGGGCTGCGGCAACGACCGCGCCCAGCTCCATGCGCTTGGCAACGTAGCCGGGGTGTACTAGCTCGCGAACGCCCGTGGTAGCCAGGCCGATCTGATTGCCGTAGGAGGAATAACCCAACGCCGCGCGGGTCGAAATATCCGCCTGCGGCAGCTTGCCCGGGATGGTCTCGTTGCGCGGGGTGTTGATGTCCCCCGCGCCGGAGATGCGCATGGCCTGATAGACCCAGGAGCGACCCGACAGCGGGTCGCGGATTGCGCCGCCCAGGCAGGTGGAGGCGCCACCGAAGGGCTCGATTTCGGTCGGGTGGTTATGCGTCTCGTTCTTAAACATCAGCAGCCACGGCTGCTTGTCCCCCTCGGCAGTATCCACGTCCACGTAGACGGAGCAGGCGTTGATCTCTTCGGAGACCTCTTGGTCATCCATGACACCGGTGCGGCGCAGCTCGCGACCCATGATGGTGCCCATGTCCATGAGCGTGCGCGGCTTGGCCGTGCGTCCGTTGATCTCGCGCAATTCCTCGTAGCGGGCAAGCGCGCGATCCAGCAGCGGGCCGAAGGTCGGGTCGTTGTTGTCGATGCTGGTCAGCTCGGTATTGAAGGTGGTGTGGCGGCAGTGATCGGACCAGTAGGTATCCAGCGCGGACAGCTCCACCTCGGTCGGGGTGCGCCCCTCGGCGCGGAAGTACTCCTGGGTGACCTTGAGGTCTGCCAGGTTCATGGCCATGCCCACCTCGCGGATCATGGCGGACAGGCCTTCGTCGTCAAGCTCAAGGAAGTCCGGGTAGGTTGCCAGCGGCTCGATATCGCCCATCTCCGGGCGGCGCAGCACCGAGAGGTCCTTCTTTCCCGCCTCGACGGGGTTGATGAGGTAGTCCTGGATCTGGGCATAGGCCTCGGCGCTGGGTGCGGGGCTGAAGATGTAGATCTCACCGGAGTAGATGGCAGCCTCTGTTGTTGGCTGCAGCAGGCGCAGTGCCTGCTCGGCGGCGTCGGCACGCTGGTCATACTGGCCAGGCAGCGGCTCCACGGCGAGGCTGCTTGGCGCGGTGGCAAGAAGCGCCTCGAGTTCTTCGACGCCGAGGACATCATCGACGCGCTCGTCGGCGACGACAGAGGCCAACAGCGCATCAATGTCGGCCGGGGCTGCGCCGAAAACATCGTAGACGTTGATAACCGTGACGCTGTCGAGCGCGACTGCGTCAAGGTTGTTCAAGGTGGTACGCAACGCTTCTTCTTCGTTGCGGAATTGCGGTTTGCGGCGAACTGCTAGACGGGCGTCTACTTTTGGCACCTTAGGTCAGGCCTTCCTCGTACAGCGACTTTTTCCACCCACTACACTAGCCGTACCCACCGCGTTTGTTGAACCGTCCCACCCCATAACTTTCAGGCTTGTGCTTACCGACGCCTGACGGTTGCCGCGCTGGTCTCACAGCCTTCCGCTGTGGGATAGGAATTGAGAAAAAGCACCTAGGCAATGACTACTGTGTCCGCCTAGGTGCTTGACCTGTGGAGCATAGGAGAATCGAACTCCTGACCTTCTGCTTGCAAAGCAGATGCTCTACCAATTGAGCTAATGCCCCGGTGGGCGTTGATGGTACACGAGCCTGCATGTGCCGTGCAAAACTGTTGCGCCTGGAACCACCAACGTCTCCCTTGTTTTAGACATCGCCCCGCCCCGGAATTCGTGGCACAATTCCTGGGGCGAGGGCTCTCGCACAGCGTTGTGGGCTTAAGTCTGTTAGCACACGCGCAAACAGGTAACCGTGTCCTGACGTTGCGCTGCCTGCGCCAACGTCAACCGATCAGTGAATACCGGCTTCGTGATCACAATCTGCGGCTCAAACCCATACTCCTCACCGAGGATGAAGGGATCATCAGTGACAGTGGGGTTCTGCTTCTTCCCGGTCTTCTTCGCCAGCTCCTGCGCCCGAGTGAGGAACTCTTCGAACTGATCAGTTTCCTTCTCGACTTTCTTAGCCATGGCAGGTCCTTTCAAAACTATGAGGCAGGTCGATTGCGAATAAGGGATGGGGCCGGAAGCGACCTGCCAAGAACTCCCCCGGCCCGGCGCGACGGTGCGCGTCTAGTTGATGGTGATTGCGGTGTCGCCGCCGGTCAGGTTGTTTCCGTTGGCGGAAACGTTGGTGGCGCCCGTGATGGTGAATGGGCCGCCGGCGGAGCCCTGGGCGGTGGCGGTGGACTGTGCTGCTGCCAGTGCGCTGGTGACTGCTGCGCCGTCGGCGTCGAATGGGATGCCGGCGGTGGTCTTGCCGTCGATGATCAGGGTCCAGGTGCCGCCGGTGGTGCCTGCTGGGAGGGTCACGGTCTTGGTGGTGCCGGTGGAGCTAGCTGGCTGGGCGATACCCATTGCGGTAGCCATTTCCTTTGGTGAATCCGGCGCCCGCGATGCCGAATCCAAAGAGTGAGCCGTAGGATTCGTCGTCCTTGGCGTTGAAGCTCATCGGCCAGGTCAGGACGTCGGAGTCGGACAGGGACTGCTTGCCCTTCTTTTCCATGGAGGTCTTCGGGAAGTACCAGAATGGGTATATTTCCTTGCCTGGGTCACCGTCGTAGCCGATCGCGAGGGTGGAGAACTCGGGGATCTTTGCGGCGCGGCGCTTCTTTGCGAAGAACTGTCCGTTCTCGTAGACCATCGCCTCGAGGTCGAGATCGTAGTAGATTCCCATGGTGCGCAGGCGAGCTTCTTGGGCGGTGAAGTCGATGCCGAATGACTCGTCTGTGATGAAGTCTCGGCGTCGGCCGCGGGAGCCGTAGCCTTCTGGTTCTTCGACCTTCATGTCCGGTGCCATGTCGACGCCGGCCTTCTTCTCGATCCCGCCGACGGTGAACCAGCCTTCTGGGAGCTGCTTGAGCTTGTTTTCAGCGTCGATGATGTCGGAGAGTTCGAGGTGATTGCCGTCGTATGGCTTCATCAAGATCGCGATGTTCAGTGCTGCCAGCAGCAGTGAATCGTTCTTGTCCTTGAGCGTGTAAAAGTCGACAGTTTGATTTTCAGGCATGACAATGAGTCCTTTTCTCCCCGGCGCGCGGGGTGCAGAAAGACCCCGGGGTATTCACGGGGTCTGAGAGGTGATTGGTCTGCCCTAGCGTGGGCGTCGGATGTGGATGCGGAAATCCGCTTGGACGCGGCGGTGTTCCGGATCGATCCATTTCGGCATCACGGGTGATTTGATCTCCTCGATGTGTACGAGGCGAACAGGCATGATGTCTGTGCGCCCCTCCAGCGAGGGAAGCCAGGCGGCGAGGTAATTGAGCAGTTGCCATGCTTCTTTTCTGGTGCGGAAGATTACCGCGAGTTCGATGAAGCTGGCATCAACTTGGTGCTCGGTTGTCCCTGCGCCGGTGGTCTTTCTTACCGTAATGATTGGCGTGCTCGTGCATGATTGGCGTGCTCGTGATTGTTTGCTCGTAGTCGGTCGGGAGTTGAGTGACTACCAGCGGTGTGGGTTCGATTTCCGCGGCCTTACTTTCGAGCAGATCGCAGAGGATATCTTCGATGTCTGGTCGCGGGGTGATATCGGTGGGGAGCTTCACTGCATTCTCCTAAATGGAAAGGGCTTCGATGACCTGCGCTAGCAGGTGGTGTCCTGGGACTTCCTTGCCGTTTTTTGCCTTGAATCCGAATTCGAAAGCTGCCGCATAAGGGGCGGTGACACGAAGAGTTGCGGTATAACGCGGGTTTGATCTCCCTGGGTAGGGTTTGGTGATTTCCACGTCTACCGCCGTCGACTCTGCTAGTTGCCCAGATTCCACTGGGACTGCTGCAAGAAACAGCGCCTCGGCAAGGTAGCCAGCGGAAGCGGGCTGTGAAACACGCTGACCACGCTTCCTTGCACCTGAAAGCAACCGCGCCATTCCCACCCGAGCTCTCCATCCTCTTCGGAGAGTGGCTCTACAATGTACGAGCTTTCCTCGACGGCCTGTTGTACGAGCTGGTGGCTCACGACACCGGGAAGAACCCGCCGCCAAATGCTGAAAGGCTGCAATTCCCGATCTTCAAAGACAGAACTGCTTTCGACGCCAAGTTCCATCCAAAAGGCCTGTCAGAGCGGACGCGCACGATGATCGAACGCATGCAGCCCTACCACGCGACTGGTGGTCACACCGGCAGCGGCTTGTGGTGGATCCACGAACTCGCTCGAATCGATCGACACCGACACGGCCATGCTCTCGTCTGGAGAATCATCAACATTCAACTCCAGGTGGACTCTGCCTTCGTCGACACCACGAGAACTCGTGTATGCGATCAGTTCCATGCTCTCGTCAGGGACAACGAGGAGCTGGAAATCGCGACTATCTACCCCGTGCCCGGAGCCAAACCTGATTCCAACGATGGCGTAGATATCCGGTGGACAGTCCAATTCGATGTGCCCGAGTGGTTTCAAGACAGCGTCAGAAGCTACGGATCGTGGAGCCTCGATGACAGGATGCGTGACATTGAACTGTTGCTCGTGAAATCCCTCGATATTTTCAAGCGCGACGTTTTCGACATCACCTAGCCCTGGCATTGAGTCGTGACATCGACGATAAAAGTCACGGCGAGGCTTTCCCCGCAAACTGTTCAGATCTCCATACTTGACAGGCATTAAATGACCCCAAAATCGATGCCTCGATTTACGAGCAGTAAGGCCACTTGCGCCGTGTCCAGTTTCCCTGGTGGTTCCTGCGGCGCTGCGACCTGTTCCTGCGCTTCCTGTAGACGTCGCAGCGCAGACACCGCAACATCGATAGCGCGCTCTAGTCGCTTGCGAGCCACCTTGTATGTAATGCGTGCTTTGCCCAATGCCCCATCGTCGCTCTTACCGGTTGCAAGCAGATCAACGTAGCTGTCCAGAGTTTCGATATAGCGCTTGACTGCGAGCGTCAGCTCGGCATCCGCGACTCGGTGAGCACCCTCGGCTAGTCACAGTTTGGCTTCGGCCAATTTGTCCATGGTTGTCTCTTTCCTGTTTGCTTTTCGACGCCCTGGGCCGTGGCGCCCGAAGATGCGAGCAGTTCACTGATATAGGCTTCTCGCTTTGCGATGAGCGCCTGGCGCTGAGCGACAAGCTGATCGATCCACGTGAGGTCGCGATCCTCCTCTGCGAGCAGGCGGCATACCTCGTCGGCCAAGCCGTCGATCTCTAGAGCCAGCCGGTTGAGATCAATGTCGGCCGTCATTTCGTTCGCCATGATGATTTACCTTCCTGCTTGCTTTTCGACGCCCTACGCCGCTGCGGGCTGGAATCGCTTCTTCAGTTCGTGTGCTTATATTTGAGATATGGGAAACCCAGCACAGACCCTTCATTCGATGCTCACCGCTTGGAATAGCGACCGACTGGCTCGCGATTCCCGAGGGTTGAACACCTCCGATGCTGACCAGCTCGCCGCTTCGACAGCTAATCTCCGAATCGCTGCGATGCATTTGTCGGCGATCGATGACTTCATTCGGGGAATGGCGGAATCTGGGTCTAATACGACAATGTGGGAGCAAGCACTCGACCGTTGGACTCGAGGAGTCTTCCTCTACCCGTATGGTTGGGAAAAGCCCCAGCCCCATTCGGTTAAGAATGAAGATCTCGAGTTGCTGTACGCCCTGGGAGAATTGATGCAGCTTCGAGTTCCGGTGCTTAAGCCAGAAGGCTCGAAGATCATCCGTGAGTTCCTCGACAAGATCGAGGAAACTGCATCGGAAGAGGCTATGGATGTTGCATTGCAACGCCATCTGAAAAACCTCCTTCTCCATATCCGTTGGTGCCTGGACAATTACGCGACCGTTGGAGATTTTGAACTTGAGAAGGCCCTCCAGCAGCTTGCCGCAACCCTGACGCTCGCCAAGTTCGAAACCGAGAAGACTGGCAAAGAATCACGGTTCACCACCTTCATCAACAACTGGATCAACCCGTTCACCGTCGGTGCCCTTGCCGGCATGACCGGCAACCTGTCCAGCACCGCTTTCCTGGCGCTTACGAGCTGAGGGAACCGAAAACTCGATGCACTCGCTCAGCGCTTGATCGATAACAAGCCCGGGAATCCTTCCGCCCAAGATTTCCTCCTTGATCCGCTTGACCACCTGAAAGGCAGCCAACGACTCAGCGAGGTCGAAATCTCTGGAGACAATCGGAGCTTTTTCGGTAGCTTGCTCGACGAAGCTCATGACCTGTTCCTCCTTCCTGTTTGCTTGTCGACACCCTAGGCGGCGGTGCCTGGCGCTCTATCGGAACGTTTCAAGAGCTGGACAATTCCAATTCCCAGAAACTCGGAGATTGCTCCAAGCTCGTCGATCGTGAATGGTCGCTGCCCTTTGACGCTGCGCCGCATGGTCGAAACCGGCATTCCGACGTAATCTGCGACCTGATTAATGGTTTTTTCTTGCCTGGCGAGTTCGGCTCGAACCTCAATCGCCACTGCCTCCGATCTGAACCTTAGTTCATTTGGCATATTCTCAAGATAGTTCAATTGCACTTTTTAGCCACTTCGGAATAATTGCCAGCATGAGCACTAAAAAACGAGTGTCTGTTGATGCCCTCGGAAAGGCTGTTGCACGCCAGCTAAACGCCCGTAAGGCACATCAAAGGTTGACCCAAGCTCAAATCGAAAGCATCACCGGCATTTCACAGAGTCAGCTTTCAAAGCAGCTTCGAGGATTCCGTGCGATCACCATTGATGAATTCGAGTCAATTTGCACTGCCCTAGATATCTCGATGTTCGAAATTCTGGAAGCTGCAGAACGCGAAATTCAGAGAGATAGCAAAACTACGATGGCCGTCGAAAAGCCTGCAAATGAGCTCGATGCCCGGCGCGCTGCGAAGCGTGTTGTGGTTGCTGATGTTCCAGCGGAGGAAGCTGAAGAGCTGTCGGATGATGAGATCGTCGCGAAGATCAATTCCGGCGAGTTCAAGGTAGCTGCTCAGAAACGGACGGCACCGATTGAGGAAAGCTTTAGCTAGGGGCAGCTGTGTCTGCTGTGGAAGATCGCTTGGAGGCGATGTGTGAGCGGATGGGCGTGAAGCTCATTGAGCGCCCGGATCTTCGAGTGGATTTGAATGCGTGCTGGCATGCTGATTCGCGCTCGATTGTGGTGCGGTGGGGTCTCGATCCGGTGACTCGTCGGTGCGCGATCGCTCATGAGCTCGGGCATGCAGATGCCGGCCATGATTGCTCGTCGCCGAGGGCAGAGCGTGAGGCGGATGAGTTCGCTGCGAAGCTGCTTATTGACTACGACGAGGTCGAGCGGATTGCTCATGAATCTGGGTGGGCGCCGTCGGAGATCTGTGCGGAGCTCGGCGTCACGCCCGATCTCTTCGAGGTATGGAGCAGGCTTTATGAAGCCGGGAAAATCGATATGTATTCCTGGTGTCGGATTTACTAACCAAAGGAACGAGAAAATGGGACAAAATATTGAAAATAACTTCGGCAACGCACGTTTTCATGGCGACTTCAACCAAAACAACATCAATGCTTCCCGAGACATTCGATCACTCTCAGTTAGAGAGCTGGAAGCGGAGTTAGAGCGTCGGAAAGAGCTGCTATCAGCTTTGCGACGGAGCGAAAACAAAAAGACAATCAAGTTGATTGGAATTGGCCTTTCCCTAATTTTCGCAGGATTTCTTACTTACAAACTGAATGACTACGAAAGCCTTCAACAGTTTCTGGCCAAGATCCTGGAGGGAGTGACCATAAATGCCACTTACGGCATTTTGGTCGCGGTCCTGTCAGGCACTATGTTTACAGCGGCGGGAATTGGATCGTCTTACCAACGACCACAAGTTGCTAAAGAGAAACAAGAAATCAACCTTGTAAAAGCAGAGCTAAAACGACAACGCCAGCTAGAGAAGCGGCAAAAGAATCGGTAGCTTTCACCACATCCCGCCCTCCTCCCCAATATGTAACAGTTCGAGTAATATTTTCGATGTAGTTTTAAAATTCCACTCACACTGTTACATGAAAGGATAGTCGCATGGCCCATACGATCGACGAAAACCTGTTCACAATGAGGCGGGTACTCCGCAATCTTGAAGCTGACCATGATGCCCTACGGGAGGCAATGGCCGATGGACGACGCATGCGGGACTTGCTCCCCTACGGCGAATACATCAACCGGTACCGCAACCTGACCAGGGATCCCATGGTGGTAGCCTTTCACAAGCAATTCCACGAAAGCGGACTCGGTGGGCTCAAGATCGACGAATCCATGTTTCCACTGAGTCTCCGCTTCGAGGACGACGACGTCACCCTCGTCTTCCGCCGACCAGAAGGGTTCCGCCATGGAACAAACGAGGAATCCCCACAAAGGCCACTCATCGAGCGACAATCTCGCATCGTCCTCTTCTGGAAATATGCAAAGCCCGGAACCGATGCGCTCAAACTGATCTCGCTCCAAATGTTCGACAACGAAGGCCCTCTCGAAGAAGCCACCATGTTGTCCGAGAAAATTCCGCTGCTCACAAAACCAGAATCACTGACAACTACAATGTTCATCCCTACCCACGCTGATTCGCCCCGCTTCGATTTCGGAAACTAGAAAGCCAACTCATGCCAACCCCCAGCTCGAACCTGAAACACCTACGATTGCTCCTCGGACGATCCCAGGGGGAATTCGCCGAGCAACTAGGCGTCGCCCAATCCACCTTAAGCAGCGTCGAGCGACAAAACCGACCCCCCAGCACAAAGCTCATCAACACCGCGCGGTTTCAAACCGGAGTCAGCGCCGAATATTTCGATGAACCCATCCACTTCTACGCAGCACCCGATCTACTCTTCCGCTCAGCACGCGAAGGCCGCGCAGACGCAGACAAGATAGCTACAGCTTTTTCCATCACTGAGCATTATCTCCGCCGACAGTACCCCGAGGTAACGTCAGACCTTCCCACGATTCCGAAAGCTGATCTCGAAGGCGACCTCAGCCTCCGCATGCTGGAAGAATTCGCCTCTCGAGCTCGGGATCACTTTGGGATTGATCAAGATTCAATGATCCCAAACCTCACCACAGTGTTGAACGACCACGGAATCCTCGTTACCTCACTGCCTGACTACGTCGTTGAAGGGACCAACTTTGACGGAGTTTCAACGCCGACCGACTCGGCTTTGAGGATCATCGCGCTCAATCAACAACGAAGTGGAGACCGCTATCGATTCAGTCTCGCACACGAACTCGGCCACCTGATACTTCACGCAAACACACTCCGCTCCGACAAATCCCAGATGGAAAAGGAGGCGGATATTTTCGCTGCCAGCTTCCTCATGCCACGCGCTCTCCTCAAGCCTGTAATTACTCCAGAGCTCACGCTAAAGGACTACGCCGAGCTCAAAGCTCAATGGGGCTACTCCATCCAAGCAATCGTCCGACGTGCCCACGAACTCGAACTCATAGACTACAAACGCTACCGCAGCCTACGAATGCAAATCGCAGGCCGCGGATGGAACATCACCGAACCCGTCGACGTTCTCCTTGAAAACGTCTACATTAACCCGATCGACTTACTTTCCAACAACATCAAAAATCATCAATTGACGAACGAAGGTCTAGCAACTGTGACAACTCTGCATAAGCAATAGACAACCAAAAGCAAATACCCTTCACCTGTCCGCCGGCAAGCAAGTCAGGTGAAGGGCGGTCCAACCCCTACACGAGATCAGACAGGAGCAGTGTACCCAAAATGGCGTCGATCCATGAGTACACCACGAAAAAACACGGCACCCTCTACCGAGTCCAGTACGTCGACCAGTATGGTGTCGCCTCACAAAAACGCGGGTTTAGGACAAAGGCATTGGCGCGTGAATTCGTCGCAGATGTCGAGTCAGAGGTCAACAAAGGCACCTTCATCAAACCAGTCCTAGGCGAGACCACCGTAGGCGAGCTCGGCGAAGTATGGCTCGCCACTCGAACCCACATGAAGATCTCCACCCGAAATCTCATGACCATCACGTACCACACCCACATCGAGGACACCTGGTCACATCTTGAGATCGGCCGGATCCGACACTCGCAAGTCCAGCAATGGGTCGCAAGCCTTGATGGACAAATGTCCGCGTCCTCGGTGAGGCGGTGTCACAGTGTGCTCGCGCAGATCCTCGAAATCGGTGTCAAAGACCGGCTCATCCCATCAAACCCCGCCCGCGGCGTGCGACTACCGAGGAGGAAGAAATCCGACCAAGTCTTCCTCACACTCGAACAGGTGGCAAAGCTCGCGGGCGCCGCAAAATACCCCGAGATCATCTGGGTGCTCGCAACCACAGGACTACGATGGGGCGAACTTTGCGTCCTGCGGCCACGCGATATCGACCTCAAACGGCGTCGAATCAAGGTCGTGAGGGCAATGATTCGAGACGACTCCAAACGCATCTACGGCGAGCCAAAGACACACGAAAAGCGCACAGTTGCCGGGCCTACCTTCGTCTGCAACATGCTCGCCGACCTCATCACCGACATTGACCCCGACGTCTTAATCTGGCCTGGGCGAAACGGCGGCCCCATGGTCCCCCGGCCACAAAACATGGTTTGCCGCTGCCGTCGAAAAGTGCCTGGCAAACGGAGACATCCCGGCGCGCATCACCCCGCATGGGTTGCGGCATGTAGCGGCGGGGCTTTTGGTGTCGGCTGGCGCGAATGTGAAGGTCGTGCAGAAGCAATTGGGGCACGCCTCCGCTGTGATGATTTTGGACACGTATGCGTCGCTGTTCGATGGTGATTTGGATGAAGTGGCCGATGTGCTGGATTTGATGCGAGATGGATTGCCGGCAGAGGAGGCTCGCAAGCAGTTGGCGGAGGCTAACGACGTTGGTGATGATGCGCCGGATATTGGGGCGATGGCAGTAGTGTGACGTTTGTGGGTATATTGCCACAATCCTGCCTAATCCTGCCCATTCCTGCCATATACTGTCCTTTTGATATTCCATCGACATAGAACTTGGGAGGCAGGGCTATGGGCACGGTCTTGTCTGAAGATGCCTGTAAAGAGGTAATCGGTCAGGGGCTGGCATACGCTCTTGCCGCGCACAGCGCTGTAGAGGTGTCGCTAACTAGCCCCGGACAAGATCACCTCGCCAAAGACTGCACTTTTGCCTTTCCAGAGGCCGACCTACGGGTTCAGTTGAAGTCAACCGCATCGCCGATTCAAACCAAAGGCATGTACGCGTTCGACCTCGAATACGAGTGGATGGAAAAGTGGGCTCAATCTCGCATACCTGTCATCTTGGTGCTCACCGTCATCCATGAAAAAGAACGGTCTAAGTGGATAGAATTCGAGAAAAGCAGAACTCTATTTACATGTGACTCCCATTGGGTTCGAGTTGATGATTTTTCCCGAAACCACTTAGCCACAGGAAGCACGACCGCGAGACGCATTCACTTTCCAAAAGATCAATCGATCGGACCCAATTCGGTTGCGCTCTGGCGCTCGCTCGTGATTGAATCTTTCGGCCTACCAGGAACAGGAGACGGAAATGACTGATCAGCATTTTCTCTCGAATGAAAGTTTGACCTCCTGGCTGTCCTCGAAGTCTTGGACTGAAAAGTCCACGGGACCAATGGGCGCGCTCTGGGGCCCGATGGAAGATTCCCAACTCGAAACTCTCATAGGTATTCCTCAGCACTTTGAGACCGACCCAATTGCTGTTTCTGGACTTTTGAAGCGACTAAGCGACCATTTCAGAATGTCCGAACTCGACATCCGAAATGAAATCGAATTCAGGACTGTCGATATTTCACGGTTCGCGATCAATGTCAATCTTGAAAAAAGCCTCGGAGTATCTACCGCCCCTCTAAGCGATGTCAGCCGACTGTTTTCTGGTACTGGTCGAATCTTCAGGGCAGCCTCAATCACGTGCCAGAGCCCTACTGAAGTAATTGGCGATGCTTTTCCGGCTTCATCGAAAAGGCTTTTCCATAAGATTCAAGCCGGTTTCACCGAACAAGGGTCTTACGTTCTACCTGTCTACGTTGAGGTCGGAGATCCACAGACATCGCATGATCTGAGTGGACAAGCCCATGTAGTGCCGACTGAATACCGCAAGGTAACCCAAACCGTCGCCTTGGCATTCGAGAAAATGTTTGAGAAAGTCATTGACCCGAATAAAGAGCCAACGAGTCGGGATGCCATCAGAGACTTAGTTGAATCTGGTATTTCGAAAGAATTCCTGACCGCCGTAACTGACCTCATCCCAACCGACGGCTCCGATGCATACGCAAAGTTTCAATGGGCACCTTCGCATTCAATCACTCCAGAAGCCAAGAACCTTCCTACAGAATTCGTTGTTCCTAATGATGCGCGCGATCTTCTCACGTCAGTATCCAAGCGTTTCAAACCGACGGCGCCTGAGCCCGAGCCACTCGATGGAATAATCAAGGGCATCATCCGAGAGGACAACGGATCTGTAATCACAGTGATGGATGCACACCGCGGCGGAAAGAATCCGGGCGAAGGTCGTCGTGCAACCATTGAAGTTGTTCACCACGATGTTGACAATGCGCGGCTTGATGAGTTCTACAGGTGGTTCCGAGCATCGGACAAAGTGTACTTTCAAGGAAGTGTTCTAAAGCAGTCAAACAGGCTGACTATTCGACACCCACTTGAATTCAGCGCTCCCCCCACTCTGTTTGAGGACGAAGATGGGAAATAGCCAAAAATAGCCAAAACCGTCAAAAACCGAACATAAACGCTGGTCAATTGTCCCAGTGACATAGGTTCGAGTGTTAGGTGGACAAAGAGGCAAATTCCTGCGTCTTTATCCCCTTTTGCTGGGACTTTCCACCGAGTTCCAGCACCTCCCGAACAAGCTGCGCGGCCTGGGACGGGGTTCTGCCCACCTTTACTCCGGCGGCTTCCAGCGCGTCCTTCTTTCCCTGGGCAGTACCCGAGCTACCGGACACAATCGCCCCGGCATGTCCCATGGTCTTGCCCTCCGGTGCGGTAAATCCGGCGATGTAGGCAACAACCGGCTTGGTGACGTGTTCCTTGATGTAGGCGGCCGCGTATTCCTCAGCGTCGCCACCGATCTCACCGATCATGATGATGACCTCGGTATCGGGATCGTTTTCGAAAGCCTCGATCGCGGTGATGTGGGTGGTGCCGATGATCGGATCGCCGCCGATACCAACGCAGGTGGAAAAGCCGATGTCCGCAAGCTCGTACATCATCTGGTAGGTCAGGGTGCCGGATTTGCTCACCAGCCCGATCGGCCCTGCCTTCGGCGCGGTGTCGGCAGGGATAATGCCTGCGTTGGACTGCTCCGGGGAGTACAGCCCCGGACAGTTTGGGCCGATGATTCGGGTATCCGATTCCCGCGCCAGCGCATAAAGCTCAGCGGTGTCTTTGACCGGCACGCCTTCGGTGATGATGACCACCAATGGAATGTGGGCGCGGATGGCCTCCTCCGCGGCTTGCTTGGTAAAAGGAGCGGGCACAAAGATGACGGTGACGTTGGCGTCGGTGGCCCGCATCGCCTCACGTACGGATCCAAAAACGGGGATGTCTGAACCCTCAACGCTTACGGTCTCTCCAGCCTTGCGGGGGTTGACACCACCGACGATGGTGGAGCCGGCTTCGAGCATTCTTTTGGTGTGCTTGAGCCCCTCCGAACCGGTCATGCCCTGGACGATGATGCGGGAGCTGGAATCAAGGAAGATAGCCATGATGAGTAATCCTTTTCTAACGTGCGTTCGCGCCAATAAGGTCGGTCTCGGCCAAGAGCTGACTATCAGCGGCGAGCTCGGCAGCCCGGCGCGCGGCGGCATCCATGGTGGAGACCTGCTCTAGTTTTCGCAGGTTTGCCTCGGTGAGGACCCGGCGCCCGAGTTCAGCATTGTTGCCGTCGAGACGCACCACCAGCGGCTTCGGCTCGATGCCCGCCGACGCCAAGATCTTGAAGGCCTGCACGATGCCCTTTGCCACCTCATCACAGGCCGTGATGCCGCCGAAGACGTTGACGAAGACGGAACGGACATTGCTATCGCTCAAGATCACCTCGAGCCCATTGGCCATGACCTCAGCGTTCGCACCGCCACCGATGTCAAGGAAGTTGGCTGGCTTGGGGCAGCCCGGTAAGTCTTCGCCCGCATAGGCAACGACATCGAGGGTAGACATGACCAAGCCCGCGCCATTGCCGATCACACCAACATTGCCATCCAGTTTGACATAGTTCAGCCCCATATTCTGCGCCTTGACCTCGAGAGGATCGATGGCGCCGTGATCTTTCAAGCTCGCATGTTGAGGCTGGCGAAAGCTGGCATTCTCATCGACCGTGACCTTGCCGTCTAAGGCTATGATCTCGCCGCTTGAGGTCTTGACTAGCGGGTTGACCTCAACCAGTGTGGCATCTTCTTCCGTATAGACCCGGTACAGCTTCTTGAGCACCGGCACGAGCTTGGCCACATCCTTGTCGGCAAAGCCCGCTTCGTAGGCCATGTCACGGGCGAGGGTGTCGGTGAGACCATCCAGCGGAGAAAAGCTGCGGCGGATGAGGGCGGATGGGTTTTCGGCGGCTAGTTGCTCGATCTCCACACCGCCCTCTTTGGAGAGCATGGCAAGATAGCGGCGCTTGGTGCGATCCAACAGGATAGAAAAGTAGTACTCCTCGGCGATGTCGGCGCCTGCTGCCACCATCACCTTGCGCACCGTATGCCCCTTGATGTTCAGCCCGAGGATGTTCTCCGCTGCCGCTGCGGCCTCCTGCGGGCTGTGGGCAAGCTTGACCCCTCCGGCCTTACCACGTCCACCGACCTTGACCTGTGCTTTTACCGCGACTATTGGGGTGCCCAGCTTCTCAGCCGCCTCCTGAGCTTGGACGGCCGAGGTGGCTACGATACCGCGTAAGGTGGGCACGCCATGGGCTTCAAAAAGGTCACGAGCTTGGTACTCGTAGAGATCCACGCCTCCTCCTTCATGTAGTTTTGTTTGTTTTGTTAATGAATATGACCACAATGATGGGGAAAACACCGGTCGCCCGCAACAAGTTATTCACACCAATTGCGAACGAAACTTGGAAGAATTTGCAAATTCTTTGCCGCTTGGACGTGTGTCTGCACTTTCACTCACCACGCAAGGAAAGGCGCACATTAGCTAACTGTGAGAATGGGGGCACCCTACCACCGTGGGCGGTACCGCTAGCGTCCTTGGCCGGTCCTTTTCCGGCATTCGAGTGCATCCTTTGCCTACCCAGCCGCGAGGATTGCATTTTTCCGCCGCCAAGTGACAGCAGTGGTTTGCGTGAGGAATCTGCGCTGAAATGAGAAAAATTCCGACCAGGATCTCCTTCAAGGCCGGAATTATTTCTTAAGCTCACACAAGTGGGACTCCTACTTCACCCCACCATCGGCAAAAGCCACGGCCAGCAGTGCGGCTCCCTGCAGTATCACCGTGATTCCCACGAACCAAAGGATGGATGTGATGGACTCCATCGGGTAGACGATGAACACGACAGCCACCAGCAGCGCCAAGAATGCCACGAGGAAGAATACCCACCAGCGTGGCAACGCTAGGCTGCGCATACCAAGCGCGACCGTCATGTTCACCACCGCCAGCCAGATCGCAAACAGCGCGAAGAACACAAGCATGACTCCGCCAAAGACGGTGGGCATCATCACGAAGATGACGGCGACCATAAGCTGCAAGATACCTTCTAGCAGCATGAATCCACTGGGGCGGAAAAGCCCAAGCCCTAGCTTGGAGATTCGACGCGCCCGGAAGTAGGCATAGATGGCGATCAATCCATCACTGGCCACCCACACGGCCGCAATGAAGGAAATGACATCGAGCGAAATGCCCGGCCAGATGATGATGGCAATGCCCGCCGCGAGGGCCAAAAACCCCCTTATGATCAGATAGGCGCGACCTTGTTCGCGAAGATCGGAGACGAAAATTTCCACGATGCACCTCTATTCGTTATAGGACTTAGCATCTCCGGAGTGTGATGTAGACTTCATCAACAAGGCCCATTTTATGCCCAATATTGGTTGTGGGTCTCACGTCCACAACGGGCATGAGGCCTCCTTCGCGCCCCGTCCGCGGAGCCAATGATGCTCCCCCATCGCCTTCTCGCCTCTTTCCCTCGTTTCCGCGATGCGTGGATTGTCATCTTTTTCTACTGCAGGCGCGTTCACTGTGTGCGTCGTTGGTGCTTGCCGACGCACACAGGCCCCCTTGACCAGCGCTTCCTTACGTCCGTGCGGTCGTCTTGCAAGACTGCTTTCCCACGCCCCCTTCCTCCTAACACCACTGCTATCCCTAACCCATCGCAACAATGGTTTTGAATACAAAATACCTTTTCAGGGCAGTTTTTTGCACAATCGTGGCGCTTTCAGCAATTTGACGACCACCCCATGAATACACACTATCGGGGGCAATTTGGCGTCCGCCATCCGCCGTGGCGTCGTCGGCAAGCATGATGATGCCGGATGCGGGCTAATAAGCGTATCGGGAATCTAGCCCTTAAGGACAAAGAAAACACCCTAGCGAAATCTCTTCCGCTAGGGTGTGTGGGCTGTGGAGCATAGGAGAATCGAACTCCTGACCTTCTGCTTGCAAAGCAGATGCTCTACCAATTGAGCTAATGCCCCATTGTTCCTTGTGGGCCTAGCAAGAATCGAACTTGCGACCTCATCGTTATCAGCGATGCGCTCTAACCGACTGAGCTATAGGCCCTGGGAACGAGATAGAACTTTACACATTGATTTCAATCATTGGCAAATCAGCAGGTAATCACATATTTCCTGGGGCCTAACTCATGCTCATGGCAGCAGCCTTGTGCCGATAGACGCGTTTACGCATGACCTGTTCGGATTCCTGTACCGTGGGGTGTCGTCGACTTGCGCCGACAATCACGGACGTGGCTCCTGGCCACCTTTCGTGAATCGATCAACTGCATTCGCTGTCACTTTGTTGTCAGCGGCTGCACTCCTCGTCCATTCAAGGATTGCTATATGTTCATCGCCTCCGAGCCGCAGACCAAGCAGGCGCGGCTTAGCCCCGAGCACGAAGCCACCATCAAGGCCACCCTGCCTTTGGTCGGCTCCAAGATCAACGAGATCACCCCGCTTTTCTATCAGAAGATGTTCGCCGCCCACCCAGAGCTGATCGCGGACACTTTCAACCGAGGCAATCAGAAGCAGGGCGATCAGCAAAAGGCGCTAGCAGCCTCGATCGCCACCTTCGCCAGCATGCTCGTTGACCCGAATGCACCAGATCCAGTGGAGATGCTCGCCCGCATCGGGCACAAGCACGTCTCGTTGGGAATCACCCGCGATCAGTACCAGATCGTCCACGATCACCTCTTCGCAGCCATCGTCGAGGTCCTCGGCGCCGACGTGGTCACCGCGGATGTTGCAGAGGCCTGGGATGCCGTGTATTGGCTGATGGCCAACGTGCTCATCGACTACGAAGAGGCTCTCTACGCCTCCAACGACGTTGCCGCTGGCGATGTCTTCCGCCCGGTCACCGTCACGGCCAAGCGCCAGTTGACCGACAACGTCTACGAGTTTGAGCTCACCAGCGATTCCGGCGCGCTCGTTGCCCCACGGCCTGGCCAGTACACTTCCGTCGGCGTGGTGTTGCCTGACGGCGCCCGTCAGCTGCGCCAGTACTCCCTGCTGACCGGCGACGAGAACCGCTACCGCATCGCCGTGCAGATCGATGGCGAGGTCTCCACCTTCCTGCGCGATAACGTCCAGGTTGGCGATCAGATCGAGACCACACTCGCGGCCGGTGACCTCGTGCTGGACGAGTCCGACGCCCCCGTCGTCTTGGTTTCCCAAGGCATTGGCTCGACCCCCATGGTCGGCATGCTTGAGCACCTTTCCACCACGGGTTCTCGCCGCGCCGTCACCGTGTTGCATGCCGACGATTCCGAGCAGGCCTATGCGCAGCGCGAGCACGTCGCGGCATTGGTTTCTTCGCTTGCCGACGCCCAGCTGGTCGTTGCTTATCGCAAGGAAGGCGACCGCCTCAGCATCGCAGAGCACCTGCCCGAGGGTGCGGAGATCTACCTCTGCGGCGGCAACGGATTCCTCCAAGACATTCGCGAGCAGCTCACGGCCGCCACCGTGGACCCGGCGCGCATCCACTTTGAGCTGTTTAGCCCGAACGATTGGCTAGTCAGCTAGCAGGTTTCACACACGGGTAAAGGCCCGGTAATCCTTGGATACAGGGATTACCGGGCCTTTATTGTGAAGAGGTATCTTCAGTTAGTCTTCGTCCCTCAAGGTGACCTGAACGCCACCGAAAAGGTCGACAACTGCGTTGTAGACGATCGCGGCCAGTGGCGCGAGAACGGCCAGCGCCAGAGCCACGATGGCGCCGATGAGGCTGGCAACAGAGAGTACGAGGCCAAAGGTGATGGCCTGTTCCCCACCGATGCCACCGATGATGTCGTTGACCTGTACCCAGATGCCCGCAGTATCAAGGCCGAAGTACACCAACACAACGCAGATCACCCAGGCAGCCAATCCCACCAGGTTGATGGCAAGTGCGGTCTTAAATGCCGACACCGGGGAAACGTAGCGGATCGCTACCTTGTTACTGGCCATTCTCACTCCTCACCGTCGACATCAGGGGTCGCGCCCGATTCGGCTTCATTGTCGAGGAGCGACTCCTGGCGGGCCTTGTCGGCAGGCCCCTCGGACTCGCCCTTGGCGACGGCCTCGGCAACCTCCTCGCCCTCGCCCTCGACGTTGCGGTCGATGGCCAGCAGCTCCACGCCGTCTTCCAGGTTGACCAGGCGCACGCCCATCGTCGCACGCGAGGACGGACGGATCTGGGAGACCTCGGTGCGGATGACGCCGCCGGCGGTGGTGATGGCGAAGATCTCGTCCTCATCATCGACGGCAAGGGCGCCAATGAGCTTGCCACGCTTCGGGTTGTACTTGAAGGTGACAACACCCACGCCACCGCGGCCCTGTGCAGAGTATTCCTTCATAGCGGTGCGCTTGCCATAGCCGCCGCTGGTGGCAACCAGCAGGTAACCATCCTCGCGCACCACGCACATGGACAGTAGCTGGTCGTCGCCGCGGAAGCGCATGCCGCGCACGCCGGCGG
Source organism: Corynebacterium sp. SCR221107 (assembly GCF_027886475.1). Classification (NCBI taxonomy): domain Bacteria; kingdom Bacillati; phylum Actinomycetota; class Actinomycetes; order Mycobacteriales; family Corynebacteriaceae; genus Corynebacterium; species Corynebacterium sp. SCR221107. Next base: position 20,230 of record NZ_CP115670.1, on the reverse strand, counting down.
TCGCGCGACCCATCGGGCGCAGCTGCTCGTCGGAGGCGGTAAAGCGAATGGACTGGCCTTCCTCCGACACCAGCAGCAAGTCGTCCTCGTCCGAGCACAGGGCGGCACCGATGAGCTTGTCGCCCTCGTTCAAGTTGATGGCGATCAGGCCACCGGAGCGGGCGGAGTCGTAGTCAGACAGGCGCGACTTCTTCACGCGACCCTGGGCTGTTGCCAAAACCAGGTACGGGGCGTCCTCGTAGCTCTGGATCTGGATGACCTGGGCGATGCGCTCCTCCGGCTGGAATTCCAGCAGGTTAGCCACGTGCTGGCCGCGCGCGGTGCGAGAAGCCTCAGGCAACTCGTAGGCCTTGAGGCGGTAAACACGGCCGAAATTAGTAAAGAAGAGGATCCAGTCGTGGGTGGAGCTGATGAAGAAGTGACGCACGATATCGTCCTGCTTGAGCTCCGCGCCACGCACACCCTTGCCGCCACGCTTCTGGGACTTGTAGGCGTCGACCTTGGTGCGCTTTGCGTAGCCGGTGGAGGTGATGGTGACCACCACGTTCTCGCGGGCGATGAGGTCTTCCTCGGTGACCTCGCCGGTGGCGGCGACGATCTGGGTGCGGCGCTCGTCGCCGTACTTTTCCACGATCTCCGCAAGCTCGTCGCGGACGATGGCGCGCTGACGCTCCGGGGTAGCCAGGATGTCCTTCAGATCGGCGATCTCGAGCTCGATTTCCTTCAATTGGTCGATGATCTTCTGTCGCTCCAGGGCTGCCAGGCGGCGCAGCTGCATCTCTAGGATGGCGTTCGCCTGGATCTCGTCGACCTCGAGCAGAGCCATAAGGCCGGTGCGGGCCTCGTCGACGGTCGGCGAGCGACGGATCAGCGCGATGACCTCGTCGAGCATGTCCAGCGCCTTGACCAAACCGCGCAGGATGTGGGCGCGCTTCTCAGCCTCGTCGAGGCGGAACTGGGTGCGGCGCACGATGACCTCGATCTGGTGATCGACATACAGGCGCAGCATCTGATCCAGGCGCAGGGTGCGTGGCACACCGTCGACGATGGAGAGCATGTTCGCACCGAAGTTGGTCTGCAGCTGGGAGTGCTTGTAGAGATTGTTGAGCACCACGCGCGGCACAGCGTCGCGCTTGAGGGTGACCACGATGCGCATGCCCACGCGGTCGGAGGACTCGTCCTCGATCTTGGAGATGCCCGCCATCTTGCCGTCGCGCACCTGCTCCGCGATGTTGGAGATGAGGTTATCCGGGTTGACCTGGAACGGCAGCTCAGTGATCACGATGGTCTGGCGGCTACCCTCTTCTTCGATGGAGGTCACGCCGCGCATGCGGATGGAACCGCGGCCGGTGGAGTAGGCGTCCTTGATGCCCTGAGTGCCCACGATGAGGCCAGCGGTGGGGAAATCCGGTCCCTTCACGCGTTCCATGCAGGCCTCGAGGGCCTCTGCGTCTCCTGCCTCCGGGTTTTCCAGCAGCCAGTAGATGGCCTCGGCCAGCTCGCGGAGGTTGTGCGGCGGGATGTTGGTGGCCATGCCGACGGCGATGCCGTTGGAGCCGTTCATCAGCAGGTTCGGCACGCGCGAGGGCAAGACATCCGGCTCTTGGGTCTTGCCGTCGTAGTTCGGGGAGAAGTCCACGGTATTTTCGCGAATGTCGCGGACCATCTCCATCGCCAGCGGGGTCAGGCGACACTCCGTGTAACGCATAGCAGCCGGGCCGTCGTTGCCGCGGGAGCCGAAGTTACCTTGGCCGTCGACAAGCGGATAGCGCATGTTCCAGTCCTGCGCCAGGCGAACCAGGGTGTCGTAGATGGCGGAGTCACCGTGGGGGTGGAACTGGCCCATTGTGTCCGAGACCGGTCGGGCGGACTTCACGTAGCCACGGTCCGGGCGGTAGCCGGAGTCATACATCGCGTACAGGATGCGGCGGTGCACGGGCTTGAGTCCGTCGCGCACCTCGGGCAGGGCTCGACCAACGATGACCGACATGGCGTAGTCGATATAGCTGGTCTGCATCTCTTCGTTCAGGTCGATCGGGCGCACCCGGTCGAAGCCGTCTCCTAAGAGATCGTCACTCATATGTCACCTATTTCCTCTTGGCATACAAGGCGCTACCCGTTCATAGCGGGCGCGCCCACAGACCCCCTCATTCTACCGGGGTGCCCGGCGTCTGGGGGCGCCCAGGACCTATTTATCGCGCTATTTTTCATCCACAAACATCTTTATTCACCCTTTTTTAGCCCTCATTTGCCCGCTGGAGGCCCACACCACCACAAAGCGGTATCATTCTGATACCAAAACGGGGCTGGCTGCGCTAGCATCGCGGACATGGCTATGACTTTGAGGTTGACCCCGGAACAAGATCGCGCGCTCACCTTGCTCGCCCAGGTAAGCGGCACCAGCAAGCAAGAGGCCGCCGCCCGCGCGATCGTCTCCACCGCCGCCCGCACGCTTGCCGACGAGGAGGTGCGCCAACTTGCCATCAGCATGCTTGACGACGTCGCCGCTACCGCCGAAATACTCAAGCCCCACCGCGCCGAAACCGGCCCCCACCCCTTAGGCCGCCGGCCACAGGCCTAATTCCTGGAGGTTCTTCACTCACCTGCCCCACAGGTTCCACGCCGCCCCTTTCCCCCTCCATCCCCGTTCATCCCGCGACTCGAAGAACACAATGAGCGCATCTCAGACCACTGACACAGCACGTCCTGCTGGCCTAACTCTGCGCGGACTAAGTCCCGAACAGGTCCTAGCCATCGCCGATATTGTGACATCCCGCTTTTCTTGCACAGTCCGCGATTATCAGGCGCTAGCCGCCATCGCGGGGGCAAGTACCGCACGATTTCACGGTATTGCCACCACAGAGGATGTTTTCACCCTTGCCCGGGGGGTGGAAAGAATTGCACTTGCACTTTCCCCCTTAAGCGATCGCAATGCCACCTTCGCGTCAGTTGTGGCCAGTGTCATTATCGCCCTCAACGACCGCAGATAAGTGAGACTTCGACGAGGGTTTACCTCCACTTTCACCCCTTCCCACCTCTGTTCGGCGCAGGTCATCGATAAAGTCCGTCATCACTAGGGGCGCTTCTTGGTTGCGGTGAGCGTTTTTCTTCCCGTAGTATCTGTGACTGTTGTGATTGCAGTTAATTAGTGTTTCTCGTGATATCACTTGCGTTTCGGCAGCTCGTTCTTTGTAGCAACCCCCCGGAACCCAAAAGCGAAGACACGCCCTGAGCTATTTTCGCGGGATTGTCTTTAACTGCGGCGGAAGAATGACAACGCGAAATAAGGAGCGGTTCCAATCGTGGGAACATCCCGATACTGGGTTCCTCCCACGTTTGGAATCGCGCCTTTGCATTTTTAAAACCAAAGCTAGATAAGCCTTGGCTACACCGTAACCGTCACTGCTTCGTTGAGGGGTTCGGACAGGAGACGTCGGAAAGCAAAGAAACGATTGGCTTTGGCTGGCCACCGATTTCCCCATACATCTGCCCTTCCACCAAGCTTCCCATCTGCGTGGCAAATCGCCCCAACTCCTGCGCACCCAATCGCACCGCGCCCACACTTAGGCCTCCACCCTGCTAAACGCTAGGATATGGGGGTACATGTCGCGTGGCGGGGACATCCCATCACCGTTGCAAGGACAGGACTAAGGCTTGACATGGATTCGCCACACCCAGGCGAGGCCACAAAAATGCACAATCCTTATCTTCCACCCGCACGCGAGAATTATTTCGAAAGGCATACATAGTGAGCTCACTTAATGATCTCCTCGGCCCGCAGCGCGAAGCCGTGGTCGCCGACCTCAGCGCGCTCGTGGAGAACACCGTCAGCAATCAGTCCGGCATCTCCGGCATGGCCCTCAAGGGCTTGGTTTCGGCCGCGAAGAAGGTTGATGGAAACATCGTTCCCAAGGGCCTCAACCGCCTGCTTCCCGAGCTGGCCGCAAACCTCGACCCGCAGTGGCAGGGCTTTCAGTCCTCCGGCGAGGCCGACTTCGGCGCCTACCTGGCAGCTCACAAGGATGAGGTCGTAGCCTCCGTCCTCTCCGTTGCCGATAAGGCCGCTGCCAGCTCCAACATCCCGGCCCTGGACAAGGGCTATAAGGCCATCCGCGGCAAGGCCGGTGACTTCATCGACCCAGTTCTCCCGGAGCTTGGCGCGCTCATCGTCAAGCATATGGACTAAGCGAACTCCCCTAGCTCAGGACCATGCCCACCGTAAAAGGGGTATGGATTGTGAAGCGCAAAGAAAACCCCGGTTTCACACAGTCACTGCCACTGTAGGAAACCGGGGTTTTGGCATTCGGGGGTTGATCGGCGTTGCCGAGGCTACACCTTTGCGTGGTTTTTTCCTTGCTGTCAACCTAGTTGACCAGCCCGATTCGAGACTCGTGGAATACCAACGCCTGCGATTCCCGCTCGCTCACGTGTGCGCTTTCGACCTGCAGCAACACGAACTCATGGTCGCCCACCTCGGAGATGGACACAGCCTTGGCACGCAGGAAGCTATCGGCACGATCGAGGTAGATGGCGCTTGTTCCCTTGATGCCCCATTCGCGCTCGAAGCGGGTTTCTTGGGGGCCAGCCAGCTTGTAGACCTCCCCGTGATGATCAATACCCAACACGGAGATGCCTACCTCCCCACCCTGGTTGAGGAATGCGCGCAGTCTAGGCCAGGTCGAGGAGGACTTTTGGGTATAGATACCCACCAGCGCCGGCTCGAGGCTAATACCTACGAAGGAGCCGACAACCATTCCGACCGGTTGGCCATCAATCTGTGCGGCCACGAAGGTGATGGGGGTGGGAACTCGTCGCAGTGCCTCGCGGAGGGTGACCTCTTGGGCATCGTCTAGGAAGTTTGCGTTCTTATGTGCGGGAAGATCCCGAACGCGGGTGTCGTGATGAAGAAGTGCTGTAGTCATGCCCCTATTAGACTATGTGGTCTAGAAACTGGCTAGAAATCCTTTCATCGTGAATGTTATGGAGTTATTTACATTCAGAATGTATTTCAAAATACCCCCTTTTTACCTGCTATTTTCAAGTTTTTTCGGGGCCCTAATGTGTTTTTGAACCATGCTGTCTATACTACGATTCCATGACAACAGCAATAAAGAACCGATCTGTCTATTTTTCTTTTCCTTCCACCCCAGTGGCACGGGTGTTCCACCAGATTAGAACGACAACCTCCGACCGAACCTTGCTCCAGAAGCAACTCGGCTACTCCCAAGCAAGCATTACCCGCCACGTGGGCGCGCTTATCGACGCCGGCCTAGTCGAAGAAACCTCCCCCAAGGCGGTTGTGGACTCGCGCGCGGGACGCCCGCGCATCACTTTAGGGATCAACGGGCGTCACCTCGTGTTTTGGGGCGCGCACATCGGCGTTTCTTCCACGGAGATCGTCATCGCCGACGCCGGCGGCCGCACTTTAAGACACAAGCGCCTCTCCTTAGCCACCACCCGCCGCAGCCCGGAGGAACAAATTGATACCGTCGCCCGGGAGCTTGCTGCCTTAGGCCACGATCTTGCCGACCCCATTGATATCGGTGTGGCGTTTTCCTCCCATGTCACCCGCGATGGGGTGCTCAACTCCACCGAGTACGGCTGGCACGACGTCGACATCGCCACCATCTTGGAACAGGCCTTCGGCCGCCCCGTACCGGTTACCACCGGCGTGTTGGCCATGGCAGGATCCGAGGTCACCGACACCCCGCTTAGCGAAGCCAACGGCCTGCCCGCCCCGGGGGCGAACCCGGTGTTGCCCTCCACCTTGTATTTCTACGCCCGGGAGGTAGTAAGCCACGCCTGGATCTTTAACGGGGTGGTCCACCAGCCGCATTCCGGCAAAGCCCCTTCCGCCTTTTTCGCCGGCCGCGGGGCCCTCGATGCTCACGGACCAGGCGAGCAAACTTCGCCACTGAGTGTTGCCCCCATCCTCGATGAGGCAACCAGGCTTGGCCTGCGTGCCTCCAACTTCGCCGATTTGGTGGCCTTGTCGGCCCATTCCCCTTCGATCCGCAAGCGCTTCGAGGAACGCGCGGTGGTCTTAAGCGACGCCGTCGCCGCGGCCGTCGACGTGGTGGACCCGGAGGTTGTCGTCTTCGCCGGGGAGGCATTCACTCTCGATCCAGCAACCTTGAAATCCACCGTCGCCCGTCTGCGCGACTGCGCCCATACCGCTACCCGTCTGCGCATCCAGCAGGCCGGACACAACATCATCTCGCGCGCCGCCATTCAGGTCGCCCTCAACCGCTTCCGCGCCGATCCCCTCCAATTTGTCTAGCTAGCACAGTACTGCCCGCCCATGCCCGCATGTTTCATCGCATCAGCGTGGGCGTTTTTCTATGCGCAGCCGATCGCCGGATTGCTTTAACCAAGCCAACCAGGAACACATTGCTAGGCGGTACCACCCTTCAGGGGTGAACTCTCTATTGCGCACCTATGAGCTGCTCCTTAGGGCCAACCCAGAGGGCCTACGCACGGGCGGAGCCTAGGGCGTCGGCAAGCAAAAATGAAAGGCCACGAGGATACAAGGCTAACCTCATCCTCGTGGCCGTATCTTTTTTGGTGTCTTTTTAGTACCTACCCGGCGCCTTTATGATGCCTTCATGCTGCCTATATGGTGCCCGCCTGGCGTGCGCGCAGGCGCGAAGCGGGCCCTCACCGAGGTGACATAAAAGACGCGTTCGCACTGCTGCGCGCAACATTCCGCATTCATTTCACCTGCGCGTTGGTTGCTGGCTGCCGTGCCGCTGTAGCGCCTTGCTTGCCGACGCCTGACGGCCGGAAGCTTGTGCCCTAGCGGGTAACGAACGGGGTCTGGGCGGCAACCGGGCGCGCATCCTCGTGGTTTTTCACGCCGATACCCCGGCGCTGCAGGGCTGGAACCACACCCTCGCTCACGTAGTAGATCTCCTCCAGGTGCGGATAACCGGAAAGGACGAAGTGACCGAAGCCCGCATCATGGTATCGCTTGATGGCCGCGGCGACCTGTTCATAGGAACCCACCAGCGCGGTGCCGGCACCACCGCGGACCAACCCAACGCCGGCCCACAGGTTCTCCTCGATCTCTAGGACCCTGGCGCTTTGACCCCGGCTAAAGCCCCGACCCTGCTGGTGCAGCTGCGTCATGCGACGCTGCCCCTCCGACTGGGAACGGGCCAAACCTTGTTGAATCTTTTCCACTTCCTCCGGGTCGATCCCATCCAACAAGCGCTGGGCAACCGCCCACGCCTCATCCTCGGTGGGACGAGCAATGATGTGCAGACGGATACCGTACTCGAGCTCACGGCCAATCTCCGCCGCCTGAGCACGCACGCGCTCGATCTTCTCCTGCGCGGCCGCCAGCGGCTCACCCCAGGTCAGATACACGTTGGCATGTCCTGCCGCCACCCGGATCCCGAGTTCGGAGGAGCCTCCGAAGTAGATCGGTGGCGCCACCTCCGGGCGCTGTTTGAGCAGGGCATTTTCACTCTTGAGGTAGGAGCCATCATAGGAATAGGGCTCCTCGTCGTGGAAAAGGTGGTCCAGGATGGTCAAGGAGTCGGCGGCCGTGAGATAGCGCTGCTCCTTGGTGCTAAAGTCCGCAAAGGCGCGCTGCTCATGATCCTCGCCGCCGACCACGATGTTGATGGCCAGCCGGTTGCCGGAGAATTTCTGGAAGGCGGCGGCCTGCTGCGCGATGATGGTGGGGCTTATCTGGCCGGGCCGGGTGGCCACGAGGAACTTGAGTTTGCTGGTGCGCGAAATCAGCGCGGCGGTGGTGATCCAGGCATCCTCGCACCACAGACCGGTTGGGGTCAGCACGGATTCGAAGCCATTGCGCTCCGCGGCCAAGGCGATCTGGGTGAGGTAATCCAAGTCCACGTCGCGGGTGCCGGTGTGGAAACCTGCGCCGTGCCCACCGGAGGTGATGCCGCGGGAGTCGCCGTAGGTGGGAAGAAACCAGTGCAAGGTTACCTGGTTTGAAGTGTGAGCGTTATTGTCGACGGTCATAAGAATTGTCCTTTACTAGGCGTGGGATTTCATGGATGTGTACGTGAGCTTCCATCATGGGGATTTCCAACTAATTCACTTGTTCGGCGAGCTAAGAAGGTCCCCGGCAGGAAGCGGCCCTGTGGGCGTCGGAAAGCAATCAACGACGAAAAGCAGCTGTGGCACGCCGACGCCTCACACGCGGCCGGCAAGAGCCCTAGGCTAGGTGCGCGCGGGTTGTGTGCGCGTAGCCTCCGAAGCATCCTGGGAGCCGATCGTGTACTGGATGGCGCGATGCCCGCCGCCCAGAACGTCCTCGCCGATAAGGCGCGCGCGGTAGATGAGTGGATTGTGGTTGGCCAGCACTCGAGCGTTGCGCCAGTGACGGTCCAAGGCGGTGGACTTCAGCGTCGCCGACGCGCCGCCAACCTCGAAGGCGTGGGTGGCCGCCTCCAAGATCGCAGGCGCGATCACCAGCTGCGCGCGAAAGGCTTCGAGCTCGACACGGGCATAAATATCCTCGGCAGCGGCCTGGCCAGCAGCGTCGTGAGGAAGGTCGGCCAGCTGAACGAGGGCCTGGTCGAAGTGGCGGATAAAGCCCTCCAAGACGGTTGTCGCGGCATAAGCCTTCGCCGAGACCTCGCCGATGACCTGCTGTACTTGGGCATCCTCGCGCGGCAGCGTGCCCAGGCCGTGGCTAAAGATACGTGTGCGCCCGCGCACATAGTCCGCGATATCGCGCTCGATCGCGGTACCAATGCCGGCCAGCGTCGCCAGGTGATGCGCCTGGGCGAAAGACTGCGCCACCGACGGTGCGGTGTAGTCGCGGTGGAGCACGTCATGTTCCGAGACCAGGACCTTGTTAAAGACCGTGGTGCCCGAGGCGGAAAGCTGCTGACCAAAGCCCTCCCAGTCATCGAAAAGCTCGACACCTGGGGCATCGCGATCGACAAAGAGGAACACATCCTCGCCTGTTTCGGCGATGCGGGCGCGCACATAGATCGCATCCGCATACAATGACCCCGTGGAATAGAACTTCGTCCCTTCCAACACGAAGTAGCCGGGGTGCTCCGGCGAGCGCGTCAGCGTCGTGGTGATCTCATTCGGGCGGTTGCCCACCTCCGTGAGGGCGTTACCCACCGCAATATCGCCGGAGCCGATGCGGCGCAGCCAGCGAGACCGAAGATCCTCCTCCTGCGCGGAAAGCAGCGACTCCACCGCTAGGAAGTGGGGGCGCAGACCCTGGGCGAGATTGGAGTCAGCGGCTGCCAGTTCCACGAATACCTTGAAAGTATCCTCTAGGTTAAAGCCTAGGCCTCCGTATTCGACCGGTACGCGAAGCCGGGTAAAACCTGCCTCCTTCAGCTGTGCGATGATGCCTCGATCGAAGTTGCGATCCGATTCGCGCGCGGCAGCGGTGGCGGCGATCTCATGAAAAACCGGCTCGAGTCCTTGGAGAACCTCCTCGACCGTGGGCTTTTCCAATGGTGGGTTCCATGGGGTATCGATGGTGGAAAGATCCCCGCCGACGCGGTAGCGGGCGCCACGATGACGCTCGGGAAGGCGATCGCCGTGCCCAAAGAGCTTATTGCGCAGCGTGCCCGGGGTGTACTGCGTCTTGTAGCGTCCCAGCGCCTGCAACTCGGGCACAACATAGTCGACGATGTCCTCGAAGGATCCCGGGGTAATGGCGTAGGCAAAGTTGAAGCCGTCGACGTCGGTGGCGTCTTGCAGATCCGCCAGCTCTTGGGCCACTTTCTTGCCGGAGCCTACGAGGATGGGTCCGAAACCGCCGATACCGGTGCGCTCGCCCAGCTCGCGAACCGTCGGCGCCTCCCCGTATTCGCTGGTCAGGGTGTTGGCAATGGACTGGATGGCGTTGGACTTGATATCGCGGATCTGCTCGTCGAGGTCGAAGGTGGAAAGGTCCGCCCCTGACCACCCGCTCATGAGCGTGAGACCACCGCGCACGTCGGTGTAGCGCTGATAGTCCTCATATTTGGCCTGCGCTTCCTGCTCGGTTGCACCGGTGATGATGGTGAGCATCGCAAAGACCTTGATATCGCCCGGCTCACGGCCGGCCGCCACGGCCTCCGCACGGATGTCGGCGACCACCTCCTTGAGCTTCTCCGGACTATTGGCCTTCACAAACACAGCCTCGGCATGCTCGCCGGCGAAACGCTTACCGCGGCTGGAGGCTCCGGCCTGGTAGATCACCGGGGTGCGCTGCACACTCGGCTCGGTGATTGCGATGCCGGGCACGTCGAAATAGGTTCCGTGGTGGTTAATGGAGTGAACCTTGTTGGGGTCGGTGAAGATGCCGGAGGCTCGGTCATTGACCACCGCGTCGTCTTCCCACGAGCCTTCCAGCAGCTTGTAGATAACCTCGAGGTATTCGTCGGCGCGATCGTAGCGCTCGTCATGCGGGAGCTGGTCCTTCTCGCCCATGTTGCGCGCGGCCGAAGGCAGGTAGCCTGTGACCACGTTCCATCCCACACGGCCATTGGAAAGGTGATCAATGGTGGCCAGCCTGCGCGCGAACGGGTAGGGATGCTCATAGGCCGTGCCGGCAGTAATACCGAAGCATAGGTTTTCGGTAGCCTGCACCATCGCGGAAACAAGCAGGATCGGGTCGTTGACGGGCACCTGGGCACCGGTTGCCAGCGCCGCCTCGTTACTATCGCCGTACACGTCGTAGGTGCCGAGCACGTCTGCGATGAATAGCCCGTCGAACAGGCCTCGCTCGAGCGTCTTGGCCAAGTTCACCCAGTAGTCGATGGTGTTGTACTCGCGGGCGTGGTCGTCCGGGTGCCGCCATAGCCCCGGCGATTGGTGGACTACGCAATTCATGTCGAAGGCGTTAAACAGTATTGTGCGCCCCTGCTCGGTGGCGTCGTGGGAGTCTGTCATTTCTTGTCTTTCCTGTGCTCTCTGTTCTCAGTACTCGGTACTCGGTTCTTTGTTTTCTGTTCTCGCCACTGCGATCCGGCCTTCCTACCAGGATCACAAATGGACAACACGGTCTAGATTAGGAAGACTAAACGATCTATTCAACGGTTGCTTTCACGAAGAAAGAAACAATCAACCTGCGGTTTTACACATTCTTAACAGCGGACTTACGCCCCAACCTTGTCTCCCGAGAGGCCACACATTCGCCCCGGTCGTCCTCGTAGATGCTTGCGTGCCGACGAACAAAGGCGCGCTGTAAGCCTGGCTGCCTGTGGGCGTCGGCACGCACAACGCATTCACCGACGAAACCGGCCACCGTGGCATGCAACATGCGCTACGGTGGCCGGTTTTTCAAGAAAGATGACGCAACAGGGGATGGCCTTTAGGCCGCCAGCTCGGGCTCGCTATGGGCCTGCGCGATGGCTTCCTTGACCACATGACGCAAGTCAACGAGGGTGGGGTGAGCGGCATTTTCACGCAGGCGAGCCCGCAGGCGATCGCGATCGGAGACGATGTTGTGACCCAATAAGCTCCCACGAATCTCGGCGGGCACCTCTATCGACTCCAGGATCCGCCCCGGATTGGGCGCCATGACGACTACCCTGTCGGCTACCAACAGCGCTTCTTCCACGGAGTGGGTGATCAAAACGATCGTCGGACGATAGCGATGCCAGGCACGCAGCAGCTCAGACTGCAGGTGCTCGCGGGTAAAGGAATCGAGGGCGCCAAAGGGCTCGTCCATGAGAACCACGTCCGGGCTGGTTGCCAACACACGCGCAATCTGCGCGCGCTGCTGCATACCGCCGGAAAGCTCATGCGGGTAGCGTCGCGTCGCAGGTCCTAACCCCACAAGCTCGATGAGTTCCTCAGCCGCGGCCCTGATCTCTGCAGCCTCCGTACCACCGCGAACGGTGGCAGCGAATTCCACATTGGCACGCACGTTAAGCCACGGGAACAAGTTCGGCTGCTGGAACACGACGCCACGATCTACGCCTGGTTCAGTAAGCTCCACCCCGTCGTTGCCAAAGATTCCGCCCTCCGTAGGCTCCTCGAATCCGGCGATGAGCTTGAGAAGGGTGGACTTTCCACAACCTGAGGGGCCGACCACGGAGACAATCTCCCCGTCGGGTATCTGCAGTGAAATATTATCCAGCGCATGGACGATAAGTCCTGCATCGGTGATGAAGGTCTTCGAAGCGTTTTCGATGCTGATCATGTGCCCTTTTCCTTCCTTACTTGTAGAAGCCGTACTCGGTGGTGGCTCCGACATAGTGGGCTTGGTCGTGGGCAGCCGGGATTTCTCCCTGTTCGACGAGGAATTCCGCGGTCGAGTGCAGCGCCTCGCCCAGAGTCTTTAACTGCTCTGGCTGCTCACTGGCTGGCACGTACTTCTGTCCCTTGACCTGACGCTGGGCGTCTTCAAGCTTCATTCCGGAAGCGGCCGCGACGGACTCCACATAATCTGCGTCGCCGTTGATGGCCTTCTGGGTTACCCAGTCCTGCAGTTCCAACCATGTGTCGAGGATGGAGGAATTGTCCTTCGACCAGGCCCGGCTCACGAGGGCATTGTTGAAGGTGGGAGCGCCGTCGTTGGCCACCTGTTCGGAGGTCACCAGCACGTTGCTGTTCTCTTTGAGCACCTGCAGCGTTGGATCCCACACATAGGCCGCCTCTATGTCGTCGGAGGCCCAAGCTGCGGGCAGCTTATCCGGCGAGATATTCGTGATGGTTACGTCCGTCTTTGGGTCAAGTCCTGCCGCTTCGAGGACTTTAAGCAGGCTGTAGTGCGAGGTGGAGGAGAATGGAACGGCGATCTTCTTTCCCTTGAGTTCTGCGACGCTGGTCGCGTTCTTGGCCACGAGCGCCTCCGTCTCGCCGATGACCGCGTTGACCCGAGGGACAAAAACGTCAAGGTTGAGGGCGTCGGAAAGCGTCTTGGTGGTTGGGGTGGAACCTAGGTTTCCCAGATCAACCGAGTTCGCGGCGAATCCTTGGATGATGTCTTGCCCAGTTGGGTAACGGGTCCACTCGGCCTTCACATTGGGCAGGCAGGCGTCTAATAATCCTTGGTCGTAGACGTAGAGGTCCTGCGCCGGGGAGCCTAGGTAGGCGATGCGCACGCTGCCTTCGGCCTCGTTGACAGCAACCGGACACGTCGTCTCAGAGCTGGCCTGCGACTGGCTGGCGGCCTGCCCCACGCAGGCACTCAGCGGAAGTCCCAGGGTGAGGATTCCTGCTAACGCGAAGTAATTCTTGCTCACGCGCTTGAAGTTGACCATGATTTCTTTCCTTTTTTGTGTTTCTGATAAGTCGATATTTGTCTAACGTCGAGGGTGGTTGTCGTTAATGTGTGGGCCACCGCTGTCACGCTGCCCACCCCCACCGCGCCCATGCCGCACACACCAAACCCGACCCAAGCCACGATCTGGCTCTTGAGATGGGGTGTGCGTTCGCGTTGCGGTAATTACTTGCCCACCCAGGGGGTGAAGTGGCGCTCGAGCCGGATGAGCAGCTGATCAATCACCAAAGCGGTCACCCCGATGACGATGATGCAGGCAATCGTCAAAGCCGTATCAAGCTGTGTGCCGGAGATATACGCCAAACCGCCGATGCCGGGTATACCGTCGTTCATCTCGGCAGCCACGATGGCGGCCCACGCCATGCCTGTTCCCAGGCGTACACCGACGATGATCTGCGGCAATGCCGCGGGGATGGTCACCTTGGTCAGGATCTGCCACTGCTTGGCGCCGAGGGTCTTCGCGGCCCTGATCCAGTCTTGCTTGATCGCCACCACGCCCGTAAGCGTGGACACCGCAACGGTGGGAAATACCGCCAAGAAAAGCAGCACTACCTTGGACTGATCCCCGATGCCGAACCACACGATGAGAAGACCGATGTAGCCCAGAGGTGGCAGCGCGCGCAGGAAGCTCAGGTACGGCTCGACGATAGCGCGCACCGCCTTGGACGTTCCCAGCCACCAGCCCAACGCCACGCCGACGATCGTGCCCGCCACCACTCCGATGCCGATTCTTTGCAGAGTGGCCACAAGGTGCTGCCACAGGTAATAGCCCTGCACACCGCACTCGGTGCGGCCCGGATAATCCGAAGGCGCCTCGCAGGTGTTGGTGTAAATCAGTTGCTCCGCAACCGCCTGCGGGGAGGGTAGCACCACCGGATTGACCCCGCTGAAGGCCGTAACCGCCCACCAGCCTGCTATCAAGCCAACAAAACTGGCCAGCTGCAATAGCCTGGTCGAATACTTTCCCCCGCGGCGCACCCGCGAGGCGAAGCCGTGGCCTACTAAGGACGTGGTTTCGTTGTTTCCCCTCGCGTCAGCGGCATCGGAAACGATGCCATCGTCGACGGCCGTAGTGACAGCAGACGCTTTTTCCTTGACTGTAAGTTGAGTAGTCATGGCCTCATGCCCCTTTTCTTTTTGTGCTTAACGACGTACCCGTGCGTCGTGATTGGCAACGACAAAGCCCTGGTCTTGCAGGGCAGGCACGATCCCCTCACCCACGTGCCAGGCCTCCTCCAAATGCGGATATCCGCTCAAAACGAAGTGTTTGATGCCAGCGGCGCGATACTCCGCGAGACGTTCGGCAATTTGCTCATAACTGCCCACCAACGCGGTGCCGGCACCGCCGCGGATCAGCCCAATTCCAGCCCAGAGATTGGGGGCGATCTCAAGGTCGCGCGCCTTAGTCTCGCGGGTAAAACTGCCTCCGCGCTGGTGCAGTTGTGACTGCCTGCGCTGCCCCTCCGACTGGGAGCGAGCCAAGCCTTCCTGGATCCGCGCAACGTCCTCGGGATCGATGGCATCTAGAAGCCGCTGTGCCTCATCCCACGCAGCCTGCTCGGTCGGACGCGCAACGACGTGAACGCGCAGCCCGAACTCAAGCTCCCTGCCCTGCTCTGCGGCGCGGGACGCCACATAATCAACCTTGGCCTTCACATCCTCGGGCAACTCACCCCAGGTCAGGTACACATCCGCGTGCTTCGCGGCGACCTCGATCCCTTCCTCGGATGAGCCACCGAAGAAGATTCCCGGGACGATCTCGGGCTGAAACGCCGAGGCAGCACCCTCAACCTTTTCGAACTCCCCCGCAACGGAGATCGGCTCGGGGCTGGTCCATAGATGCTTGGCAAGGCTTAAGGCCTCGTCGGCGCGACGATAACGCTGCGCCTTAGTGGTGTAATCGCCGAAGGCGCGCTGCTCGTGATCCTCGCCGCCGACGACGACGTTGAGGTTAATACGCCCACCGGACAGGTCCTGCAGGCTTTGCGCCTGCTGCGCCAACAGCGGCGTCGCAACAAGACCCGGGCGGAAGGCAATCAGGAACTTCAGTCGAGTGGTGCGTGCGATCAAGGCGGCCGCCGTGGTCCAGGCGTCCCCGCACCACTGGCCGGTGGGTACTAGCACCGATTCAAAGCCGTTGGCCTCCGCCGCCTGGGCAAGCTGGGTGAGGTAAGAAAGATTGGTCTCGCGCAGCTGACCCGTGGCAAAGCCGGCTCCGTGACCGCCGTCTTCAATAAAGCGGGAGTCCCCGTAGGTGGGCAAGAACCAGTGCAGCGTCACGTCTCGTGCCTGGGCTGGGCTCGTAGCCTCCCGTGCGGCATGATCATGGGGCTTCGTATCCCCAGTGGTGGGAGAATCCGATGCGGTTGCCGTGGTGGTTTTGTCTAAGAGTGTTGTAGCCATGCCCACAATTAGACCACTTGGTCTAAATTATGAACAGAATTTCCTCCACCGTGAAAATATGCCATTTAACGTGGAAAATGGCATATTTTAATGCTTCAATTCACCACTTTTAGACAACATTGTCTAGAAATGATGGCCGTACAACCACCATTCGCCGCGTCATCCACCACGAATACAGGCCACGGGCTATAGGACAAAAAGTGTGTCCGTCGGCCTAGAATTTACCCCCTGGGCGCGGGTCCGTGAGGCGTCGGCAAGCAAAGAACAAAGGCGAGGCCGACCCTGCTTTTCGCAGGTGACCTCGCCTTTTTTTAGGCCTCATCGCAGCGCAGAGCGCACGCGATTTAGACGTCGAGGAAGCGAACGTCCTTCGCCTTGCGGGTAATGAAGGAGCGGCGGGCTGCCACATCGTCACCCATGAGGATGGAGAAGAGCTCATCGGCGCGCTGCGCATCGTGGATATCCACGCGGCGCAGGGTGCGAACGCTCGGGTCAAGCGTGGTTTCCCACAGCTCGGAGGCGTTCATCTCGCCCAGACCCTTGTAGCGCTGGATACCGTCATCCTTGTTGATCTTGCGGCCGGCAGCTAGGCCCTCCTCGAGCTGCTGATCGCGCTCGGCATCGGAGAAGGCGAAGCCCGGCTCGCCCTTGCCCTGCCACTTCAGCTTGTACAGCGGCGGCTGCGCAAGGTAGACGTGGCCTTCTTCGATCAGGCGCGGCATGAAGCGGAACAGCAGGGTCAAAAGCAGGGTTGCGATGTGCTGGCCGTCGACGTCGGCGTCAGCCATGAGCACAACCTTGTGGTAACGCAGCTTGTTGATGTCGAACTCATCGTGGATGCCGGTGCCCAACGCGGTGATGATCGCCTGCACCTCGGCGTTCTTGAGCACCTTATCCAAACGGGCCTTCTCCACGTTCAAGATCTTGCCGCGCAGCGGAAGGATCGCCTGATACATGGAGTCGCGTCCGGCCTTGGCGGAACCACCTGCGGAGTCACCCTCCACGATGTAGAGCTCGGACTTCGTCGGATCCTTGGAACGGCAATCGGCAAGCTTGCCGGGCAGGCCGCCGAGATCGGTCGCGGACTTACGGCGCACCAGGTCACGGGCCTTGCGCGCAGCAACGCGGGCATGCGCGGAAGACACGGCCTTGTTCACGATGGTCTTGGCCTCAGCCGGGTTCGCGTCGAACCAGTCGGTGATGTACTCGTTGACCATGCGCTGGACGAAGCCCTTGACCTCAGTATTTCCCAGCTTGGTCTTGGTCTGTCCCTCGAACTGTGGATCGCCCACCTTGACGGAGATCACGGCAGCCAAGCCCTCACGGCAGTCATCGCCGGTGAGGTTGGCTTCCTTGTCCTTGAGCAGCTTGTGCTCGCGGGCGTAGCGGTTCATCAAGGAGGTCAGCGCGGCGCGGAAGCCCTCCTCGTGGGTTCCACCCTCGAAGGTGTTGATGGTGTTGGCGAAGGTGTGCACGCTCTGGGAATACCCAGAGTTCCACTGCATCGCCACCTCGACCTCATGATCCTCACCCTTGGCATCGAAGCCGATGATGGACGGGTGAATCGGGGTCTTGGACTTATTCAGGTGTGCGACGTAGTCCTGCAAGCCATTCGGGTAGTAGAAGGTCTTCTTCTTTTCCTTCTTCTTGCCCTTGGCAGGCTTGGCCTCGGCGTTTTCTTCCTCGAAATCATCTGCGGCATCGACCTGCGCGTCAAGCTCATCGAGCGAAGCAGCCTCAGCCAGCTCGCCGGCCTCGGCGATAGACTCGATCTCGATCTCTTCCTCGGAGGCGCGCTCATCCGTCAGGGTGATGGTCAGCCCCTTGTTAAGAAAGGCCATCTCCTGGAGGCGCTTGGCCACGGTATCGAAATTAAAGACGGTGGTCTCAAAAATCTCCGGATCCGGCCAGAAGCGCTGCTTGGTGCCGGTGCCGCGCGCCTTCTTGACCTGCACCAGCTCGGCCGGGACCGCGTTGGTGAAGTCCTGGCGCCACAGGAAACCATCGCGCTTGACCTCGGTTTCCATGTGGGTGGACAAGGCGTTGACCACGGAAATACCCACGCCGTGCAGACCACCGGAAACCGCATAGGAATCCGAGTCGAACTTGCCACCCGCGTGCAGCTGGGTCATAACAACCTGGACGGTGGGGGCGCCGGACGGGTGCATCTCCACCGGGATACCACGGCCGTTGTCGACGACCTCGACGCCGCCGTCAGCGAGCAGGGTAACATCGACCTGAGTGGCGTAACCCGCCATGGCCTCGTCCACGGAGTTGTCCACGACCTCCCACACCAGGTGGTGCAGGCCGCGCTCGCCCGTGGAACCGATGTACATGCCCGGGCGCTTACGAACTGCCTCTAGTCCCTCAAGAATGGTGATCGATGAGGCGTCATATTCGTGTTGCCCGTTCGCGTGCTCAGCGTTTGCCACGTGACATGCACTCCTTGCTTATGAATTCGTTTCAGACTGTTCCATTCTACACTGCCTAGCCCCCTACTGGCTCAACTACTATCAGCGTGTAAGGGGCATCTCCGCACGTTTTCAGGGATCGTGTCAACCAAGTCGGACCCTGCGGAGGTATTTTTCTCCGGAAAATGCACAGAATTCCCTGAAATTGCCAACCCTTTGTAAGGTCTTCGCACGCGGTGGGGCATCGCTTGAGGTGACTCACCTGCACCTGTTTTTTAAGCCCCCAGCGTTCGCACCCGGTATTGGCGGTGTTAACCGTAGGTATCGCGCGGGCCGCGACCTTTGACATGCAATGGCCCGTGCCGCCAGCTAGGCGTCTTCGGGCCGTAAATCTTCAGCTCAGCGACGATATCGGGGCCAAGTTGGGCGGCGATGGATTGCAAAATATTGCGTTGCATCATACGCAGGTTCGTCGCCCACGCCGTGGTGTCGCAGGTAATGAATACGGCCTTATCTTTGACCATTTCCACCTTCGTGTGTTGCGCAATGCGCTCCCCGACCAGCTCCGGCCAGTGCGTCATGATCCAGCCGCCAGCGATTTCCTTGCGCCAGCCACGTTTGTGGATTTCGGTGTTGAGTACCGAACCGATGCCTTCCATCGTGTCGCGGCGCGGCAGTCGCCGCCCGTCACGTCCAGTAGGCATGCCCTTGCGCCGGATGGCATTTTTGCTTTCCGACGTTTGCCGCCGGCGCGGAAGCTGGTGGCTGAGGTCTGGCGCCGTGCCGTTTCTTTTGATCGCCTCTTGGCGAATCTGCCGGAAAGCTGCAGCAATAGGATCGACTGGGGCCTGCGGGGAATCCCCGGCAGGAGTGCCTTGGCGTTCGCTCATTCTTCCTGCTCCTGACCCAAGCGCGCAGATTCTTCGCCCGCTGCGTCCTCATCCATGAGCGAGATGCGCCCTTCCCCGGTGTCTTTGACCGTGACAACGTGGCGATGGACCACCGCGTCATCGAGGTTAGCGGGAAGATCTTCGTCGACTGCGGCGGTGATTAGCACTTGCTCGGCCTCGCTGGCGATGGCCACCAACTTCTCACGGCGACGCGCATCAAGCTCGGCAAAGACATCGTCGAGGATCAGGATCGGATCGGTGCCGTCTTGTTTGAGAAGCTGATATTCCGCAAGCCGAAGAGCCAAGGCCATCGACCAGGTCTCGCCGTGGCTGGCAAATCCCTTAGCCGGGTAGCTTCCCAACAGCACGTCCAGATCATCGCGGTGCGGCCCGACGAGGCTCATCCCGCGTTCGATCTCCCTTTTGCGCATTCTTCCCAGTTCAGCAAGCATAAAAGCCTCCAAGATCGCCACCTCCGGCGCGGAATCCGGGCTGACCTGGGCCTGTTCCTGATCCCCGGTCTCCCCCGGCAACACTGTGGTTCGGTAGGCGATCGAAGCTGGACGTGACTCCGGTGCGATGCGCGCATTGGACTCGTGGACCAACGGACTAAGCTGCGCCACCAGGTCCATCCGGGCGGCTATCAACTGCGACCCCAGTGTGGCTAATTGCGCGTCCCACACATCCAAGGTAGCCAACGCCCCCTGGGCATCCTCACCGCCGTCGTACCCCTTGCGCATGGCCCCGCCAGCAGTCTTCAGCAGGGAGTTTCTTTGACGTAGCACCTTGTCATAATCGGCCTTCACGCCGGCGATCCGGGGAAAACGGGTGGCCAGGATATGATCGAGAAAGCGCCTGCGCTGCTCGGGCTCTCCGCGCACCAAGGCGAGATCCTCGGGCGAAAAAAGCACGGTCTTGACCACACCGAGTAGCTCCCGCGCAGAACCCAGCTTCGTGCGATTGATCTGCGCTAGGTTGGCCCCCTGAGCCTTAAGCAGCAGGTGGGCCGTGAGCTCACGACCGTGATTGACCGCGGTTGCCGAGATCCGCGCGTTGGGCTTGCCCTGGCGCACCATCGGCGCGTCGTTGGATACCCGGTGCGAGCCGAGATGAGCCACGTAGCCGATGGCCTCGACAATGTTGGTCTTCCCGTAGCCGTTGCGCCCCACAAACACGGTCACACCAGGTTCGAGCTGTAATTCCAATTCGGGCCACGAACGAAAGTCCCGGAGCCCGAGCTCACGGATGTACACGTTCGCCCCCTGGCTTTATCCGGGAAGCCGGACCGGCATGAGCAGGTAGGTGAA